>DEBI01000023.1:0-17361 GCA_002348465.1 Gemmatimonadales bacterium UBA2960
GTCGGTCGACGTCCAGTTAACCTCGACCTCGCGGCCCAGCGCAATTTCGCTCATCTGAGGGTTCACATCGACGAGTTGGACCCAGCGGTCACGGTCGTCAACATTCTCTATACCATCTACGGTAAATACAGTTGGTGGAGTTACCGGGTCTTGATAATTGATCAGGATCGCACCGGAAGACTCATCTCGTGCGACAGAAAGGGATGCCCTCTCTGCCGTAATCTGGTGTACCTCATCCTGCTCGATATCCAGAGCCCACAGCTGTTGGGTAACAGTCACACCGGCATTGAAATAGATGGTCCGAGAGTCCTCGGACCAAAAACCAACCGACAGGCTCTGATCAAAGCCAGATCCAAGCTTCCGAAATTCCCCACCCCGGTCACTAATCTCACGAATGTAGATCCGGTTTTCGGTCATGGAGTAGCGATCCATCTCGTCGGGCGCCGAGAAAGCGATCCAATTCCCATCCGGAGAGAACTGCGTACTACTTTCTCCAACCTCGTAATTATGAGTCAATCGTTCGACATGACCACTAGAGAGTTCCAACAGGTACTGGTCCGCATAGAGCCGAGACGCAGTGATGTTACGCTCATAGCGCTCTCCCGAACCTCCCGTAAATGAAATCCATAACCCGTCATCCGAAACGTTGAAATTGTCGACGCTGTAATCGTCGGACTGCTCCAGTATTCGCTCTTCCCCTTCGCCCATCGACACCTCCCATAGGCTCGACAGCGCTGTCACCTGATTCCGAACGTCTACCGTGAAGCCTGCATCCCGACGTCTATAATCAGCACCGTCGTACGCATCCGGTCGCACGAAGTACACAGTCGATCCGTCAGGGCTCCAACTCCACTCCTCCACTCCGGCCTCACCCGACGTAATCTGCTCAGCTTGACCGACCAAAAGAGCGGTAACGGGCATCCGAAAGAGCTGCTGCTGACCAGCATCCCCACTCCGATAAACCAGCCAAGCGCCATCTGGACTAAACTCGAAGCCTGTCACTCCGTCTTTAGCATCCGTGATTTTCCGTGCCTCACCACCATCGTGACGCATCATGTAGAGCTGGTCATCTCCGTTTTCGGAATCACGATCGGACGCGAAGACAAACCATGTGCCATCCGGGGCCCAAGTGGGCTGTGTCTCATCTTTATGATCCGTGTACGTGAGCTGACGACTGGATGACATACCGTCTTCCATTGAGACGAGGTGGATATCCGTCTGGGATGTCTCCTCCTGCCAGTCTGGCGTTCGGACGGTATAGAGCATCGACCGGCCGTCGGGGCTCGGTGTCCAAGACCCTGCCGAGCGTTGGAGCTGGACATCAATAAATGTCATCGGCCGCTGCTGAGCTGACGCGGGAATCGCTACGAGAATGATCGTAGCGACGACTATGACAACAGAACGGAGAAACTGAAGAGAGATATCAGTAAACATGAGAGAGCAAAAAACCTTCGAGTTACGTCTAGGCGGAGCGAATCCCCACTGGATTTAGATTCGAATAATGGGACGCAATAAGTGATCTGGCACGGGTAAGACCAATTCACGCTCTTTAGCCAGTTGATCAAACAAAAAAACTGACCCCTGGCACAGTCGTGAGTCTGTTTATTAATCGACGATAGAAACCCGGATACAATACAGACTATAGATCGACTTTTCTGGTCTATGGGAGACGAGGATTCCAAGCGATCCAATAATCGTCGATCGAGTCGTCATCCGTCGCCAGCTCATCTTCACCTGCTGGAAGCTCGTTTAGCTTGAATATGTAGGTCAGGACGTCAGTCGTCTCTTGGCGAGAGAGGCTCCACGGATTGTCGTATGGCATCCTCTCGTTGACGTAATACCACAGCTGGTAGACTGACTGGTCTTCCCAGCGACCCCTAAAACCAGTCTCTGTCCAGTCAGCCGAGTCATGGCATTCACTGCACGTCGACCTAAAAAGGGCTTCACCGCGATCAGCTTGGGCTAGTGTGAATATACCATCGGCTGTCGTCGGGTCAGCACGCTCGGTTTCCGTCTCTTCGGGCATAGGCTCCGGAGTCGCTGCCGGGCCAGAGGAACTCGCAGAGCACGCGGCTAGGAAAGTGAACGCGAAGACAGTCGTGGCAGAGCGGAAGATCTTGACCATAGCAAGTGGCAGAAAGAGATATTTTCACTAAATAATCTACTACGGATGACCCCTTTGACGTTCATTTTGCTGATCAGATTTTCTAGTTCGAAGATCCGGCAGTTGCACCAATAGCAGTATACTGTCCCGAAGATACTGCAAGACTAAACCCCAAACGGCCTGAAAAATCTTGAGTACACACTCATCCGATGTTGTCGTCATTGGTTCAGGGATCAATGGCGCCTCATCTGCGTGGCATGTAGCTAAACGTGGCCTGACCGTGACCGTACTTGAAAAGGATGCGGGCGCGGCAATGGGCTCTACCGGCAAGAGCGCCGCGGGAGTTCGTGTTCAATTCACTACCGCCCCTAACATCCTGCTATCACTCTACTCCCTCCCTATTTACCGCTCGTTTGAGGAGCGATACGGTCGTGATATCGGATACAGAGACATCGGCTACTTGTTGTTAGTACCCAAAGCTCGTTGGGACTCGCATCTAGAATCGGTTCGGCTCCAGCACGATCTGGGGGCACCCGTAGAGGTGCTGGATCCAGATGAAGCACAGCGGTACATACCTTTCTCTACCGAGGGACTGGCCGGAGCAACATACGGGCCTTGGGACGGGATCATTGATCCGCACATGGCGTGTCTGGCCTGGGTTGACATGGCTAAAGAACTTGGTGTCAGCTTCAGGATGAATACCCGTGTGACGGGGCTGAGACCTGAAGGTGAAGGTTGGCTTGTAGACGCCGGTGAGGATCGCTTCTCTTGTAAATGGATCGTCAATGCGGCCGGCGCCTGGTCCGGAGAGATCGGTGCCTTAGCGGGGCTGAGCGTGCCTGTAGGGCCTAAGCGTATCCAGATCTTCCTGTCTTCCCCGATCACAGACAAGCGTACCTATCCGCTTACTATCGACTTGTCCACAGGCGTCTACGTCCGTTCAGAGGTGGACCGGGTGATCTTCGGGCTCGACAACCTAGATCAAGAGTTTGGTTTCACCGAAGGCGTAGATCAAGATTGGCTAGAGCACGTACTTCTGACTGGGGTCGATAGGTATTCGTGGTGGGAGGATATGGGGATCGATCTCAGCGGAAGCTGGTGGGGCTACTACGGGGTTAGCCCAGACAACAGCCCCATCATAGGTCCGCATCCGGACACCCGAGGGTGGATTGACGCCTGCGGATTTTCCGGACACGGCATCATGCATGCTCCCGCTACTGGAGTCGCGGTAGCAGAGATGATCGCCGACGGAGATACTAAGACTGTGGACGTCGATCACTTCCGGCATAATCGCTTCGCTGAGAAGCTTCCTGTTGAAGCAAATATTTTCTGACTACTCCAAAAGTCTGACTAGCTCAACTCACTTCCTTCAGCGCACATGGATAGTTTCCTTCTCTTCTTCGAGCAGATGCCCACGTGGCAAAAGCTGTTTTGGGTCATGACCTGTTTAGGATTCAGCTGGATTCTGGAAGCAAACTTGCCTTTGGTTCAACTCCAGTACCGCAAGTGGTATCACGCCCGGGCTAACTTCGTCTTCCTCGGGACAACACTCTCCATCAACGCAGTATTCTCCGCGCTCGCGCTCGGCGTCGTGGCTTGGACGGGAGCCACCGAATTCGGCTTACTGCACCTCTTTGAACTCCCCAACGTTCTAGAGATGATGGCTGCAATCATTATCCTCGACTTCACTGCTCAGTACTTCGCCCACTGGTTAATGCATCGGGTGAAGTTTCTGTGGCGCTTTCACGTAGTGCACCACAGCGACACTAAAGTCGATGCCACAACCGGAACGAGGCTCCACCCAGGCGACTTCTTCGTCCGCGAGTGCGTAGCCCTTATCGCGCTCACACTTACGGGAGCACCTCTGGCCTATTACGTCGTTTACAGAGTTACAACCATTTTTTTCACCTTCGTAACCCACGCGAACATCTCGCTTCCTAGGTGGCTCGACGCGGCACTAAGTTTTGTATTCGTGACGCCAAACATGCACAAGTTTCATCATCACTTCGAAAGGCCGTGGACCGACAAAAACTACGGGGGGATCCTATCCATATGGGATCGGCTATTCGGGACACTCGTATATGATGACCCTAACTCCGTTATTTACGGCGTTGACGTCGCCGATCCAGACTTGGACGAACACGTGCTCCACCAGATGAAGCTTCCTTTTCGCGGAGGATCGGACCTGCATCGGGATTAGGAGAGCACCTCTAGCATTGGTCCCAAGAAGCCCAAAAGCCGGCTAGGTTCGCTTCGTATCACTACGCCGCGAGAGAGCTAGAAGCTCATTTACCCAGAGGCGTTTCGAACCTCAGCGAGGTGAACAATAACCGACCCAGCATCATGCAGGGGTGTCGGGATGCCGCTGGCACGGCCAAGGCGAGAGATCTCCCCCCCTAAATCATCCATCTCAGTTCGCCTTCCCTGATTCAAGTCATGGATGACGCTAGGAAAGAAGTCGTGCGGGAATCGATCTAGTGTTTCGCTAATCTTCTTCTCTGTATCGGAAGGTATTGGCACTCCGTTAGCTCGACCAACATCAAGGACCTCTGCGATCACGCGGTGCTGCAATTCAGCTCCATAAGGATGGCTTCGCACTGATCCCATATTCCGCTCCCCAATCGCACACAAAACAGCGAGGGAACACACTACAGACATCTTTTCCCATAACTCAACCTTGATGTCTGGAACCGTCTTGATCTCGACGAGCGTTCCTTCGAATGCCTGCCTGACTCTTGAGACAGGTCCAGCTGACGCGTCTAGGACAATCCTCTGATGGGCTGCCTTCCGTTCCACAACCCCAGGCTCAACTCGAAACGACGTCATGTACGCCACGCCATCGGCCATCACATCCCGAGAAACCCCATGCGCTTCCATACGGTCGAACGCGGTTATCCCGTTAAGCAATGAAACGACATGCGCACCTGAGCCCGAAAGGTGCACCAGCTGATCCGCCACTTCGTCTAGGGAAAAGGTCTTTGTTACGAGCAAAGCAAGATCCGCCGCGTCTACCTCCAATGCGGAAGCGACACAATGCACCTTTGCATCAAAGTCACCGGCGTGACTTCTCACCCTAAGTCCGTTCTTCTCAATTGCAGTGCGATGAGCTCCGCGGACTACCAGCGTAACGTCGTGACCGGCCTGCGAAAGCACGGCCCCGATGTAGCTACCAAGGCCCCCAGCTCCCACAACCACCACTTTCATATGTCGGTCACACACCCGAGAGACGCAGAGGACACGGAACGAATGTAACGTTGAAGCACTCCTCGCTTAGCAGCCAGCGGAGGCTCTGTCCAAGCAGCTCTTCTTCTTTCTGCCTCCTCACGATCTATGTCCCAAACGATGTCGTTTCTCTCAGCGTCAATCGTAATCCGATCCCCATCTTCAACTAGCGCAATCGGGCCACCGTTCTGTGCCTCTGGCGTAACGTGCCCGATAACAAAGCCGTGGCTACCTCCCGAAAACCGCCCATCAGTGACCAATGCAACCTCAGATCCGAGCCCTGCACCCATGATCGCAGAGGTTATCGTTAGCATCTCCGGCATCCCAGGACCACCTCGGGGACCTTCGTAGCGGATTACGACCACATCCCCCGACAGAATCTCGTTACACTCGAGTGCAGCAAGCGCTTCTTCCTCTCGGTCGAAGACACGTGCCGGCCCTGAAAACTGAACACCTTCCTTGCCGGTGATTTTCGCAACCGCCCCCTCTGGTGCCAGAGAGCCTCTCATGATCCGTAGATGCCCCGTAGCCTTAATCGGGTCACTGATTGGCCGCACCACCTCCTGTTGAACACTAATCGGAGTTATCTCACTGAGATTCTCCTCTACGGTGCAACCCGTTACGGTCAGGCAACTACCGTCTATTAGACCCGCATCCAGTAACATACGAAGCACGGCCGGCACTCCTCCGACCCGATCGAGGTCTTGCATTACGTAACGACCGCTAGGCTTAAGATCACATAGGTACGGTGTGCGGTCACTCACCGCCTGAAAATCATCGAGCGTAAGCTCTACTTCCGCTGAGTGAGCGATAGCCAAAAGATGCAGCACCGCGTTGGTCGACCCTCCCAAAATCGTCACTAACACCATCGCATTTTCAAACGCAGCCCGTGTCATGATGTCGCGAGGCCTGAGATCTTCTTCAAGCAGACGTCTCAAAACCACACCTGCCCGTCTGCATTCATCTTTCTTTCTATCCTCTGCCGCTGGGATTGATGAGCTGTAAGGAAGAGTCATCCCGAGAGCCTCGGCTGCACTGGCCATAGTATTGGCTGTATACATACCGCCGCAGGCTCCAGCGCCCGGACACGCGTTTCGTACCACTGCGTCGAACTTTTTCTTGTCGATAGAACCTGCTACGAATTCCCCGTATGCTTCGAAGGCGCTCACTATGTCGAGTCGCTCACCATCCAGATCACCCGGAGCAATCGTCCCCCCGTACACCATCAACCCAGGGCGATTCAGTCGCGCCATTGCCATAAGTGAGCCTGGCATGTTCTTGTCGCATCCTGGAACTGTCACAATGCCGTCATACCACTGCGCGCTAACCACAGTCTCAATAGAATCGGCGATCAGATCCCTAGAAGGAAGTGAGTAACTCATCCCATCCGTACCCATCGATATTCCATCGCTGACTCCGATGGTGTTGAATCGCATCGGAATTAACCCTGCTTTGGTGGCGCCACTCGCAACCTCGGTGGCAAGATCTAGCAGGTGCATGTTGCACGGGTTGCCTTCCCACCACATCGAAGCGATTCCGACTTGAGGTTTGTCAAAATCTTCGTCCTTCAAGCCGGCAGCATAAAGCATGGCCCGAGAACTCGCCTGAGCGGGCTGCTGCGTAATCCGTGCGCTGTATTTGTTAAGCGTTGGGAGCTTACTGGTCACGACGCCGGTGGTCGAGACTCAATAACCTCAAGTGTAGTGCCCTGCTGACAGGCACTCACTTCCACGTAACGGGCTTCAACAACAACTGGGTCCCCTGCGGAAAGACCATCTAAATTTCCAACAAGCGTATAAAGAAACTCGTCCTCATCCCTCATTGCCAGGCATTCCACACCCTCTTCCGTAATTCGTCCGGTGCGCTGGAGCGTACCATCTGGGCGAGTGACGTGGAACGGATCCGACAGCCCAATCGGAGCGAAAATCGCATCGAATGCCACAATCAGAAGCGCACGGTCATACGGTGCTGTCTCCGGGATCGCAATCGTACCAGAAACCTCACCCCACATGCCCTGCTCTCCCTCAGAGAGTGCTTCGAATCCTGTCCTAGTCGCGCCTACGCCAACGTGGACTTTAGCCTGAAGTGGAAGGTTCTCAGTGTAAACCGTAACTGAAGTCCCTCGCGGACCGTGCAGTGGCTCGATCTCTTGAATCATTCGAAGTGAATCAGGCGCTACTCGCCTCTGGCCCTCAGCGGGAACGGCGATAGCAAACAAACATATCGTGAATAACGTCGTGGCGACGATTGATCTAGCGATCTGAATCATGGGATGTCCCTCCATCTACCGAAGCTCGGGCTTATAGGCCGCAACCGCCAGATGAATCTTCAGTTGACTCGTCGATCCTACTCTCAGAGCTTGGCCTCACATTTGCCTTTGTAACGGATACTCTAGCCACCAACGAACCTTTATGGCCACTCCACTCGTCGCTCGTCGCCTCCGAGAAGGCCAGCTCAAGAAGTCGCCTATCCGCGAGATCATGAAACTCGCCGACCGACGCAACATCGTCGCGATGGGATTGGACCCCGACGATGTAATCTCGTTCGCTGGCGGTTGGGTCAATCACAAGGCGCCAGAGAAACTTAGGACCGAGTACTGTGCCATATCAGACGACCCTGTGTTGTTCCATGAATTAGGAGCATACTCCCCAACACGCGGACTTCCCAGCCTGCGCGAAGCCCTGCTCTCTGTGGACGCCGCGATGTACGGGACTCGTGACTTATCAGATGACAATATTCTGGTGGGGGGGAGCTCGACCCAGCTTACACACACGCTTTTTACCACACTACTCGATCCAGGGGATCGAGTAGTGCTGTTCGATCCATCTTACGCGAACTACGGACCGCAGCTAAACCTTGGGCCGGAAGGAACCGAAATCATTTGGCTTCCCGTATTCGATGCCGAAAAATGGGCATTTATGAGAGACAAAGATTCGATCGTCTCATCCTTCCAGGCACTCGTGTCGGAATACAATCCAAGTCTCTTACTTTTCTCTTCACCGGATAACCCGACAAGTCGTTTGATCCCAGACGATGTCTTCGACGACATACTCCGTATAGCGGAACAAGCTGATTGCTTCGTGATCGTGGACTTCGCATACCGGGCTCAGTGTTTCACCGAATTGGTTCCCGACCACTTTTCGGCCAGTCCGTCTGAACACCCAAACCTGATTCGTCTCCACTCCAACTCGAAATGGTGCCGTGGACTCGGGCGTCGCCTAGGGTGGGTCGAAGCCGCCCCCCATGTGATCGAAGCGCTCGAAATCGTTCAACAGAGCACGGCGCTGTGCCCAGACAGTGTCCACCAATACGCGCTCGCCGCCTACCTCAAGAAAGCACTATCTGATGGTTCTCTTCAGTCCTATATGAATGAGACCAATGAACTGTACGAAAAAGCCGCCCGTCACACGACCGAGTGCATAGATCGTTACATAGGAATGCCGCGCCTAGACCCCCAGGGTGGCCTTTACACAGTCATGGACGTAGGTAGGAACGGCGACGAGTTCGTTCGCGAGGTCTTGGCCAGCACCGGGGTGATCTTTGTACCCGGTAGCGGTTTCGGCCCATCAATAACGAACGGTGTACGGATCTCATACGGACCACTCGTTAATGACCTCGACAGGATCGAAGAAGGTATCCGGCGCGTGGGCGATGTTATTTAGCAATAGTGAGAACGAACGACTTCGGTAAACAGAATAAGCTTTGCGAACCCGATAATGCCCCCCTCAATTCGCTGTTGCATCGTACATCCACCCCATCACCCACCAACGATCATTGTCCCATAAGAGCGTTATGCTGTTCGTCCCTGTATCAAAGGGCTCGCCACCAGGTTCGCGAGCAGAAGCATAGTGGCTCCATACATGAACCATATTGCCTGACTGCTGAACCACTCGACCCGTTTCCCACTCGTAAAAAGCAGCCGAACGAACTCCCCCTTCGCCATGGTATTCGTCGAGAGACATCACACTCACATTAGGCCTACCCTCCTGGTCAACCCCAGCAATCGCGACCCACGCGTCAGGATGGTGAAGGGAACGATCACGCTCCACGTCAGCTGGCTCACCAGCCGGACCCGAAATCACGTCGTAATACGCTTCGATGATTCCATCTATCGATGAAACATCCGCGACCCGAACTTCCTGGGCATCGCTAGGTTGGCCGAACCCCATCGCAAGAATCGTAAATGTCAGGCTGAGCACACCCGAGAAGACTCGCCTCTGATTTTGCCCAGAAACCTCACCCTTTAAGCTCAGAATCATGAGACCGGCCTCCTCAGTCTCGGGGGTGCAATAATGATTGAGAAACCAGCCTCCTGAATCATTCGATTGAATGCGTCCAACCTAGGCCCAAGTAATTCATCACTAGTCGCTCGGTGAACCGTCCAACGCGCTCGAAGATCAGACAACACTTCACGTGATCCCATACTTACGCCCGTTTCCGCGCCATCCGCGTTCCCATGGAGAAACACATACTGGAACTTCAGGCGACTCGGGAAATTGATCACGGTCTGTCCATCTACTACGCGACGCTGATAGAGGGAGTCAGCCACATTCTCAAGCTCTTGGGCTAGATTTTCACCCTCTTCGGCCACTGGACCGGTCCCTACCTCATCTCCCGCTCTCTCAAGAAACGTTTCGATCTGTTCCCTTACATCATTATTGCGACTAACCGTCCGATGGATCGCTGACAGTTCAGCTGCGACCTGGGCCACGAACTGGTCCTGCTCTACGTATTCCTGCAGGGTGGTCTCAACTCTTGGATCTTTTCTAACTGTGAGCACTTCCTCCATGTGCCAATCACCGACACTGAGCTCGACTACGTAGTCTCCTGGTATCACGCGCCGGCCTTGAAGAGAACCGAAAACATAAGCGCCTGGAATATTAGGGATGTTCTCGTGACGAAGATTCCACACGATACGATTGTGGCCGGTGTGGACTAGAAGTGAGGAGGCACCTGGGCTGACCTCTTGATCCGGCTGGGTGGACAGGGTCCGAATCACATCACCCGCGGGAGTTCTGACTGTAACTGCGACGGACTCACCGTCGGGAACTTCTCCCAACATGAAGTCGATCACTGCACCGCTTGGACCATTGACTCCCTCGCCACCACCACCGAAGCCGCTACCACCGGCAAGTCGATAAGCATGACGAGGGGAATAGAGATGGTGACCATGTTCGTCCCCAACTGGAACATCTCGCGCTGCCTGCTGCAGTGGAGACAGATCGTCTAGAATCCAGAAGCTTCTACCCGAGGTAGCAACCACGAGGTCATTCTCGCGTTCATGCACAATCAGGTCATTGATCGGCGTATTCGGAAGGTTTAGTTGCAACGACTGCCAGAGCTCACCACCGTTGAACGACACATAGATCCCGGTTTCCGTCCCGGCATAAAGCAACCCCGGCGTGCGTGGATCTTCACGCACGACATGCACCCACGCCTCATCGGCAAATCCATCTGAGATTTCTTCCCAGTTCTCGCCGTAGTCGCGCGTAACATAAGCCATCGGAGTGAAGTCGTTGAACTTGTATCTGTTTATCGCCGCATAGGCCACCGCGGGATCATGCGGGGATACAGCGATCTCGTTTACCATGACCTCACCCCAGGCATCAGGTGTCACATCATGCCACGTCGCACCAGCATCCCGTGTCAGATGAACAAGCCCGTCATCACTCCCAGTCCAAAGTACACCCTCTTCGTGTGCAGACTCGCTCAGAGCGTATATGGTTCCGTATATCTCCCCCCCTGCCCCCTCGTTCGTTATCGGCCCACCTCCATATCCCTGTTTTGCGTCTTCGTCCCGCGTAAGATCTGGGCTGATCTCTTCCCACGTCATCCCACGATCCCGAGAACGGACCACGTGATTCGATGCGTGGTAAATGGTTTTCGGGTCATGTTGAGAAACGAGAATAGGAGCACTCCAATTGTACCGATACTTCATCTCACGACTCTGGAGCGCAGCGGGCATCACCGGATAAGCCGCTATGTCGCGCTGAGACATCGTTCGGTGATCCCACTCACCAATTATCCCCATATAGCATCCCGCATACACGAACCGAGGGTCGTCAGCATCGAACGACGGCCTCGCGCTCTCACATCCAGCTATCGAATACCAGTCCTTCCAAGTGACTCCGCCCTGACCGCGGCTCGCTATAGCGATTGCGCTGTTGTCCTGCTGGCCTCCATACACATAGTACGGAAAGCGATTATCCACATTCACTCGGTAAAACTGCGCAGTAGGCTGATTATTCAGTGTGGACCATGATCCCCCGGCATTGAAGGATACATGAGCCCCTCCATCGTTTGCGTTGATCATGACCTTGTTGTCATCAGGATTTATCCAAAGGTCGTGTGTGTCACCGTGCAGAACGGGAACGTTTGAGAAGGTTCGTCCTCCGTCGATCGATTTCATCATCGGAGCGTTGAGAACGTACACGGTCTCTTCATCCACAGGATCAGCGAAGACTTCGATGTAGTACCATGCACGCGCCCTTATCGTCCAGTCATCGCTCACTAGTTCCCATGACGCTCCGGCATCATCCGAGCGAAAGAGGCCGCCACCGGGATCAGCTTCAACCATCGCAAAAAGTCGATCGGAGTTCGCCCGAGAAACATCAATCGCGGTCTTACCCATTAGCTCAGGCAAACCCTCGTTGATTTCATCCCACGAATCACCTCCGTCTGTCGACTTCCAAAAGCCACTACCCGGACCTCCGCTAACCACCTGCCACGGCAAACGCCGGTGATCCCAGAACGAAGCGTATAGAATCCTCGGATTAGTCATATCCATTGAGAGATCCGACGCACCGGAATTGTGATCTACCGTGAGCACTAGGTCCCAGGTCTGACCTCCATCTTTCGATCGATAGATACCCCTTTCTGGATTGGCTCCATATGGAGCACCCTGAGCCGCCACATACACTAAGTCCGGATTGTTAGGGTGAACACGTATCCTAGAGATAGATCGCGTACCTTCGAGCCCTAGATGCTTCCATGTCCGACCCGCATCCGTTGATCCGTAGACGCCGTCACCATGCGAGGTCATCACTCCCCGTATAGCGTGCTCCCCCATCCCCACATACACCACGTTTGGATCAGACTCTGCCACGGCAATCGCACCAACCGACGATGTGCCGAGCTGCCCATCGGTGATATTGCGCCATGTTGTGCCCGCGTCTTCCGTTTTCCAGACTCCGCCACCGACCGTCCCCATGTAGTAGGTAAGCGGTTTGCCAACTACCCCGGTCGAGGCCACGGAACGCCCGCCTCGAAACGGACCGATCCCCCTCCACTGCATCGAATAGAAAGCGGCGGGGTCTACTGGAAGCTCCTGAGCTCTGAGGTTGAAATCAGGGCCTAGGACACAAAGAAGAGCAAAGAACATGACCAAACGGATTGAACGTCGACGGCAAGCGCGATCACTCAATCTGACAACCGGGAACTGCATGCGGATTCCTCCATTCGGGTTCAGGGATCAAGTTCCCCGAACAGAACTCAGGCAGCAAGCGACACCGCCCGAATAGTTTATGACTGTCAATCAATCAAGTAAGCGCCGGTCCCACCAACAGTCCCCCTAAGCCCTAGGAAACCATAGACGTCTCTAGTGTATCTGGATAACCAATACTCTGCCCCGACAAAACAGTGACCCCACTCTACCGTATCGCGCTTCGACTGACCTTCGCCCTCTTCTTGGGCGCCGGCTCGGCTACAGCACAGTCTACAGAGGACGTCAGCAGGCTGAGCGGAGTCACAACAATAGACATACGTGTCGAGGCAAACTGGGATGAAGCGATCACCATGGACGCCGGAGGCGCTACGGCTGATCAGTTCAGTCAAGCGCTGCGGATGATGTTCGAGCAAACTATCTCTTCAGCAGAAAGAGCTCCTGTCGTCCGACCAAGCGCCCGCTATACCATCGCCTGCCATGTCGACACGTTCTACGAGCCAGGCCAGATCATATACTCGCTCCGAACACAACTTGAAGAAGACGACAGCGACGGGGCTCCGGTCATCCGCTGGATTCGATCATGGGTAGGTTCGTTCAGCATGCAACAAATGCACGTAATGTTCACATTAGGGCAAGCGTGCGCGGAACGATTCCTTGGCGACTGGCAAAGCGCAAATTCACGATGAGGTAGTAAATCGTCAACGTGGAGGGGCGTGCGCAACAATACTCGGTGCACTTATCATTCGGGATCTTAAAACCCAAGAAGATCTCAGCCCAAAAGGTCCAATGAGAAAGCCCTCACTCTTTATCGCGCTGGTTTATATCGTGTTTCCTCTCAGTGCTGCCGGACAGTCGATCTCAGCAGACGCGGCCTACGGTGACATAGCACTGTCAGCAGGCTTCACCCCGGACCCCTGGGCAAAGCATCTGACGGCCGGTGGCTCGATAAGCCCCGACCATGGATCGTGCTCATATGGATATGTAGCCAACGCTCCCGATATCGAACTCACATGGGAAGGCGGAGGATCCACCCTATACATCTACGTGATGTCAAAGGGAGGAGCAGACGCAACACTCCTAGTAAACACACCTGACGGCTCTTGGTCCTGTGACGACGACGGCTTCGGAGACACGGACCCAATCATCCAAATAGCAAAGGCGCCATCAGGCGTGTACGACATCTGGGTCGGTACATACAGCTCCTCTACCTTCGGGGCCACACTCTTCGTTTCAGAGTTGGACCCACGCAACGCGCTCGGTTCCTTCTTCGAAGACGCTGAAGTGATCCGTAGGTAGTTGCTAAAGGAGCCGGGCTAGGATCTCTGCGTGTTAGACAAAGATTCCATATCGGTTAGAAGCGTAAGAATCTTGATCTCGAGCGGGGAAAGCAGCGACAAGTAAATTCCCCCGCCGAAACGACGTCCGTGCCACTGACTACCCAAGGGGAAAAATGGAAATCTCAGCACGCTCGTTCTTAGAGGACCTCTTATCCGCGCCTGGCGTATCTGGCTACGAGCAGGCCGTCCAAGAGATCGTTCGTGAATACGTCAAACCGTTTGCTGAGGAAATCCAAACAGACCTGCACGGCAACGTAATCGCTACTACAAATGCTGGTGGAAGTCCTACCTTGATGTTCGATGGGCACTGCGACCAGTTAGGTATGGTAGTCTCCCATATCGATGAATCAGGATACCTCTTCTTTCAGACGGTAGGAGGGTGGGATCCACAGCAACTCGTCGGTCAGCGGGTGAACGTCTGGGCAGCGAATACTACCGTCGCCGGAGTAATCTCCCGCAAAGCAATCCACTTGCTCACCGATGACGAGAAAAAAAAGGTTGTTGATCCTGAGAAGATGTGGATCGATATCGGCGCAAAAGACCGAGACGACGCAGCTTCAGTCATTTCTATCGGTGACGCCATAACGGTTCAGCTCGGTATTCAAGAAATGTGGAACGGGATTGCCAATGCTCCTGCGATGGACAACCGCACTGGTGTATGGGTGGTTTTCGAGGCAATGCGCCGCGCAGCAGATAAAGGAGTGTCCTGCAAACTGGTAGGAGCGTCCACAGTGCAAGAAGAAATAGGGCTCCGAGGCGCGCGGACCGCCGCCTATAGCATCGACCCTCAAGTAGCGATCGCAGTCGATGTCACACACGCAACTGATTGTCCCGGGGTCGACAAGAAACAGCTCGGTATTATCGACTTGGGTTCAGGACCCGTGGTTTCACGAGGGCCAAATATCAATCCGCGAGTGCACCAACGACTGGAGTCGATCGCAAAAACCGCCGAGATCCCTGTCCAAATAGCGGCATTAGGTCGAGCCGCACCCAACGACTCAAACGCACTCCAAGTCACACGTGCCGGTGTAGCTACAGGATTGGTCCAAATCCCCAACCGCTATATGCACAGCGCAGTCGAGACTGTGGCCCTCTCTGATCTCGACGCTGCGGCTAACCTACTCGCTCAGTTCGCATGTGGGCTCAGCCCTGAGGATTCGTTCGTTCCCTAACGGCCACGCGTTTGGAATGAACCGAATCCGCGTCAGCCAATCTACTCGGTGTGTCGGAGAACTTGTCTTCTCCGGTTCAATCTCGAACAGGCAATCGATCAATATCACGTTTGGCGTCCAAGAGATCCCGATTCTCAGACATTCTTGCTACGACGAGTGTGATCAAAGCAGCGATCGCACCGCCCACACACAAAGGTCCCAACAGTGCCAAGGTGATTTGTCCTATGGGGGCATTGGGAGAGATCAATCCTAAGCTCAGCAGTAAAGCTGGAAAGCTGCTAGCTAAGGCTCCTCCCATAGCACCGAATATTGCGAAGCGACCTAATGAGAGCTCTTCGAAGCGGGTATTTTTCCCGGCAAATGCTAGAACGATAGAAAACCCTGCCCCACCCAAAAAAGCGGGAATAGCTAGCGCTGCTGGCCATATATCGACTGCGTTTGTGACTGAATTTGGCCAGATATTTCCTATTAACTCAGGTATCCCGCCTAGTAGAAAAGCAACCACGGCCCAACTGAGACCCACTCCGATTCCCCCGCGGATCTTCAGTAAAAAGTCCATGATCATCAGTGTTTAGTCGTCTCAGATATACCCCTTTGGAGCTTTCAAATACTCCAATTGCATCCCTTGTCCGGAATGGTCACCTCATCGGGGCAAGTCCTCTTCCAGCTCTTCCCATTGTTCAGACAGTTCGGCAAGCTTGTTCCTCAAGAAGAGGCTCTGCATTTCCTGATCGGCCGCCAGTGGTCCGATCCATCCTTGAATCGAGCTATACAATCGGTTCAGACGACTTACGAGCTCGCCTGTCGTACGTTCTAGGTCGCGCAAGCGATCCTCAAGCGAGTCGCTCACATCGCTACCCGTCCCCATATCTAAGCGGTTTGTCCTGCTACCCACGTCTTGAGCCAGTTGCTGGGCTTGGTCAACCAAGTCCCATACATCGAGCAGTGTCTCGGTCCACTCCGCGCGAACCTCTGGCTCGAAAGCCAGTCTAGGGTCCTCACGAACCTCCACTCGCTCTTCCGCGATGATACTCCCAATCGACAGCCGGACTGTGTAATCACCAGGGATCACGAGTGGGCCCCTGCTACCTCTGCTAAATCCACCGGATTCAGACGCTGCACCCTGTCGAGTATGACGGAGGTCCCACACAGCCCTATTAAGTCCACGACCAGCCTCAAGCTCCATAGACGCTACCTCGACTCCTTCTTCTGAAAGCACAATGATCTGTGCCATCTCACGGTCCTCAGCCGACCAGAAATCGATAATGGCGCCATCCGGTGGATTCTTACCTTCGTAGACCATGTTTCCAGTATGTGCTTTTTCCGCTCTATATCGTATCTGCTCAGCGGGCTCGATAGAGAAAAGATGCCCATCCGACATCGCGATTTCCGGCGTCATCTCTTGCAATGCATTTAACTGATCAAAGATCCAGATTCCGCGTCCATGAGTGGCCAAGACAAGGTCATTGTCCCTTGGGTGCACGACTAGATCATTCACAGCTACAGTCGGCATGTTTCCATCGAGAGGCAGCCAGTTTCGACCACCATTCCATGACCAGAACGCCCTCATTTCGGTTCCGAGCCACAGGACATCAGGATTTCTCAGGTCTTCACGCACAACACGAACGACCTGATCGGGAGGGAGGTCTCCAACGATTGAGCGCCACGAACGACCGCTGTCTTCTGTTACCCAAAGGTAGTTCTCATAATCGTCGTTTCTATAGTTGTTAGCAGCTACATACATACGGCCATCTATCGCTCTCGACATGTGGACCTGATTGACCCACATGAGATCCGGTGCGCCAGGTATAGAGCTGGTCACGTCCATCCACGACCGGCCATCGTTCGTCGATAGTTGCACTAGGCCATCGTCTGTTCCCACAAGCAGAACACCAGGCTGGTGCTCTGATTCCGCAATTGCAGTCAAAGTCGGCCAGTAAGGAATACCGTCGTCGAGTGACAGGACAAAAGAATCCGCCGCCTGATCCATTATCACGAGGCCCCGTCTATCTGTCCCGCTTGTCAGGTCTCCTAGCGAGGTCCACGTATCACCGCGATCTGTGCTCTTAAAGAGTTCGTTCA
>DEBI01000023.1:17753-23121 GCA_002348465.1 Gemmatimonadales bacterium UBA2960
CCGGGCGGCATCGCATTACCAAGCTCCATGTAGGGATCATCGAGATCCGGCCAAGTCGTCCAATTACGCCTAGCCCCTATGAAGCCTTCAGGTTGATTTGGACGAATGTTGCGACTCGCTCCAGTTTCTAGATCCCAGCGTATGAGTCCCAGATATTGGCTCTCTGAATACAGTATCCGATTGTTCGTAGTGTCTACGAGGCTCAGAAATCCATCGCCTCCCCCCCACTTATTCCAGTCCTCATTGAGAATTCCCTCTGACCGGTAGGTCTGGCTCGGTCCACGCCAAGACCCATTGTCCTGAAGCCCGCCATATACGTTGTAGGGGTGAGCCATGTCTACAGAGACACGGTAGTACTGGCTCAATGGTAGTGCGGTGTGATAGAGGAAGTGATCACCGCGGTCGTAACTGGTACCTAATCCTCCATCGTCAAGCTTGATGACGTGATCAGAGTCGTGCGGATTCACCCAGACAAATCGATCATCCCCGTGAGTCCGGTGATCCCGCGGTACGGAAAATGTCACACCGCCGTCGTCCGAATAGCTATAGGAGTTCAGCATATAGATCCGCTGGTCGTCGTTTGGATCCACCATAGGCTGACTCGCGTACATCGGGCGGGGGTTCCAGTCACTCTGATACGTCCAGCTCTCACCGCGATCGTCTGATCGATAGATGCCCGCTAGACGCTGCTCATATGCTGTTGATGCGTTAAAACGCTCACCCTGCTCAAGACTGATGTATACAATGCGTGGATCCGATCTGTAGATCGTGATCCCAATACGACCTATGTCACCCGTGGCGAGTCCATTATCTAGCCCGGCATTGGTAAGCAGCGTCCAGCTGTCACCCCCGTCCGTACTCTTATATAGACCACTTCCCGGTCCTCCACCGTGAAAACCCCAAGGCCGACGTTGGCGCTGATACATCGCCGCATACATGATATCGGGATTAGACGGATCCATCGCTACGTCAACCGCACCTGTCATCGGATCGACGAAAAGTATTCGTTCCCATGACTCTCCACCGTCCTGCGTACGGTATAGGCCACGTTCGGGGTTAGGTCCCCACAGGTGTCCCATGGCGGCCACGTAAACGACGTCTGAATTGTCGGGGTGCATTACAATGCGGCCGATGTGATGACTCTCTTCGAGCCCCATGTTCGTCCAGTTTTCCCCTCCATCCACAGACTTGTAGACACCGTCGCCCCAGGACGAAGACTGACGGTTAGCACGTTCCCCGGTTCCAACCCAGACGACACTAGTATCTTTCTGATGGACTGCGATGTCCCCCACCGAATGGACTTCCTCGTCTTGGAACACCGGAGTGAAACGCAACCCATTATCCGTCGTCTTCCAGACCCCACCCGTTGCAGAAGCGAGATAGTAGACTCTTGTATCCATCTCAACGACTGCGATATCGACCAATCGACCACTCATGTTCGCTGGGCCAATCTCTCTAGGACTCAGCCCATCCAGATGTGCTGGCAACAGCTGTGCCGACATCGGTGTTGAGAACGTGAATAAGAGTACGCCCACCATCTTGAGGACTGTAAAATGGGGACGGTATCTCATAGACAATGACAACATCATGGTTGGCTCCATTGAGGATCGAACACATCTTCGGTTCGGCCTAGCGGATGAGGCCGGATCGAAAAGATGTTATCTAGTCCTCCCGACAGCCAACCCCCTCGTTTAAGATCCGTGTCTCCTACCGATCTCGAAATGTCTAACCATTGCGGGAACGGTTCTGCGCTGAAGTTTGTAAGCCATCAGTGCCTCTTACCCCTCAGGTTCGAAGCACCGAGGCACCCGAGTCCGTTTGAATGACATGATAAAGATTGACATCCTCAAAACCCCGCTGATCGCCCTTGTCGTCCTATTGGGCGCGTGCTCTGCAGGCGCATCAATCAAAACCGCTGACCCTGCACCAGAGAATGATGATCCACGGATCGTGCAGCCCGGGGCTCCTGGCCAATCCAGTAGGACCTTCTCATCCACAGAACTGGATGAAGTCGAAGGGGTGTCCTACACGGAAGCTGATGTCAGCTTTATGCAGGGAATGATTCCGCATCACCGGCAAGCGCTCGAGATGACGGCTCTGGTTCGCCAGCACGCTGTTACCGAAGCCGTTCAGCGAATGGCTCTTCGCATGGAGATCTCTCAGCGAGATGAGATCGGATTAATCTCGGCATGGTTACGCGATCGTGGAGAGACAATTGAGATGTCGAGCATGGGTGCTATGCATCATGGGATGATGGGCATGCTGACGCCTGAACAAATGCAGACGCTCTCTGAAGCTCGGGGTATGGATTTTGACCGGCTTTTCCTAGAGGGAATGATCCAGCATCACCGGGGAGCTCTCGCGATGGTCACACAGCTCTTCAGCACATCAGGCGCAGCGCAGGAATCCACCATCTTCAAGTTTGCCGAGGAAATCGATGCCGATCAGCTCATGGAAATCGAGCGAATGCAGGGACTTCTCAATCAGATGGCTCGCTAACTCAATGTGAGCGTCACTAGATCAGGTCTTCTCGACAGAAGGTTCGACCAAAATCCAATCACTAACTACGTCCACCAGAGGTGAGGTATGAAGGACATGGGCAGAACAATCACCGCAGCATCCGGTCTCATTGTCGCGGCCATAATGGTCGCAGGCACTATCGTCGCACCTGAGGGCTTAGCGGCACAGCAGCGTCCAGCCACCCGCCCGTCAGTGGATATTGCGTCGGCGGTGGCACCAGCGCTGGAGTGGAACCCCAACGACCCTCGAATAGGCCTTGGTGCTGGTTGGATGGATGCCGAGTCAGCGATTAATGGCATGGAGTTGCTAGCAGCTATCCCACGACCTGACGGATTCTTCAACCCATCTACACCGGCTGACGGACGGTTCAGCAATACAGACCTAGCTTTTCAAGACAATCTGCTGATTCAGGGCAACTACAACGGATTCCAGATGTACGACATCTCGAATCCGGCCGACCCGACACTCGCAGTGTCGGTCGTCTGCCCCGGCGGCCAGGGCGATGTTTCCGTATTCGGAGACCTAGTGGTTATGTCAGCGCAGGAGACGCGTGGTCGTCTCGACTGTGGAGTGGAAGGTGTAGCCGACTCCATAAGCGCCGAACGCATGCGAGGCGTTAGGATCTTCGATGTGTCGGACATGAATAACCCTGCACAGGTTGCGGCAGTGCAGTCCTGCCGCGGCTCCCATACGCACACAATCGTGACCGACCCCGCCGACTCCGAAAACATGTACATCTACATCCAGGGCACCAGCAGAGTCCGCCCGGGTGAAGAATTAGCTGGTTGCTCAGGTGGTGGCCCGGACGACCCGAACACCGCGCTATTCCGCATCGAAGTAGTCAAAGTTCCTCTGGCTAACCCAGGGGCAGCAGAGATCGTGAACATGCCCCGGATCTTCGCAGACGAGCAGGGCAACCTCGCTGGCCTCTGGCAGGGTGGTGACCACGGTGAAGGGACCCAGAGTTCTCGAATGACCAACCAGTGCCATGACATCACCGCATACCCCGGTATTGGACTTGCCGGTGGCGCATGCTCCGGAAACGGCATTCTGCTAGATATCTCGAATCCAGAAAGCCCAACCCGAGTTGCCGAAGTCTCCGATCCGAACTTCGCCTACTGGCATTCGGCCACCTTCAATAATGACGGTGACGTCGTTGTGTTCACTGACGAATGGGGGGGTGGCAGCGCACCGCGTTGCAGAGCGAGTGATCCCGCTACATGGGGAGCAAACGCCATTTTCCGTATAGCAGAGGGCGGCCAAATGGAGCTGGCGGGCTATTACAAACTCCCAGTTCCTCAGACGGAAACAGAGAACTGCGTGGCACACAATGGCTCAATCATACCGGTTCCTGGGCGCGACATTATGGCCCAAGCTTGGTATCAAGGCGGTGTCTCGCTCATGGACTTCACCGATCCCGAAAATGCGTTCGAGATCGCGTTCTTTGATCGAGGTCCGCTATCCATTGAATCGATGTTTACGGGTGGATATTGGTCCGTGTACTGGTTCAACGGCCGCCTCTACGGCGCCGAAATCTCCCGCGGCATTGACGTCTTCCGCCTTACACCAAGTGAGCACCTGTCAGCCGCCGAAATCGCAGCTGCCGAAGCTGTTATGATGGACGAGTTCAACGCTCAGCTTCAGCCGAAAGTGGAATGGGAACCGAGTCGTGACGTCGCACAAGCTTATCTGGATCAGATGACTCGTGCTAACCGAATCCTTAACGACCGAGCAACCGAGATTCAGAACGCGCTCGACTCAGGAGCATCATCGACATCCCTAAACAGCCTCGCCGCTGAGATCGAAGCAGACGTAGTCCAGATTGAATTGGGCGAGCTTGGTGGTGATGCTGAGCGCATGGCCAAACTAGCTGCGGTACTTCGAGGGATGGCAGCTCAGCAGTAGAAAAGAGCGCTCAGCGCGTCCCATTCAGAGAGAACCGCCGAGAGTTATGCCTAATGAGGGTCCGGTACCGATCGGTACCGGACCCTCTAACACAAATGGCCCATCAACTCTTGAGCATCGAAGAAAAGAGATCTTACAATGGACCTTGGACACAGTTATGGGCTGATCTTCCAGCAATGATCTTGATAACAGGTGGGTCTGGGTTCATCGGCTCAAACCTCTTGGGTGCACTATCAGAAACCGGTGAGCGCGTATCTATCTGCGACACCCTCGGCACCGGAAACAAATGGCTCAATGTCGCCAAGCACGAAGTTGACGAAATCGTCGCGCCCGAATCGCTAAGTGAGATCCTGACTCGCAGACGAGATGAGATCTCGTTCGTCTATCACATGGGCGCTGTTACCGCGACGACCGAAACGGACGTCGATCTGATTCTGGATTCGAACCTACGGCTCTCACAGAAGATTTGGCATTGGTGCTCCCAACACCAAGTGCCACTGGTATACGCATCCTCAGCGGCAACGTACGGCGACGGGCGACAGGGCTTTTCGGATATCGAAGACCGGGGCTATCTGGAGACCCTGCGACCAACCAATCCATACGGATGGAGCAAGCACGTTTTTGATCGCTGGGTAGTGCGCGAAGTAGATGAAGGTCGAAGCCACCCCCCGTTCTGGGCTGGGTTAAAGTTCTTCAACGTGTATGGCCCAAACGAATACCACAAAGAAGACATGCGCAGCGCCGTTACAAAAGCATACGGAGACGCAGCAGCAAACCGGCCGGTAACCCTTTTCCGATCACATCACCCTGAATACAAGGACGGGGGGCAAAAACGTGACTTTATTTACGTAAAGGACTGTGTGGACGTCATCCTCTGGCTGAGCGAGCAAACTCCAGCCAGCGGGATCTACAACGTAGGGACGGGGCGCGCCCAAACATGGCT
>DEBI01000081.1:0-8827 GCA_002348465.1 Gemmatimonadales bacterium UBA2960
TGTCGACGATCAACCTGGAGTCACGCGAGACCGAAATTTCGCACATGCGGACTGGGCGGGCCGGAGCTTTCGAATAGTAGACACCGGTGGAGTGGTGGAGGGCTCTGATGTAGGGATGGACGTGGCTATACGCGACCAGGCTATGATTGCTGTGGAACAGGCGGACGTGATCCTCTTCCTAGTTGATGGAAAGACAGGTGTTCACCCCCTAGATGAGAGACTGGCGGAAGTCCTCCGGAAGGCTGACAAGCCAGTGTTGTTGGTCGTCAACAAGGTCGACAATCTGCCAAGAGATGAGGGATATCTTGAGTTCTGGTCTCTGGGAATTGGTTCGCCGACGCCTGTAAGTGCACTGTCAGGAAAGGGTTCCGGTGATCTGCTCGACTTGGTTCTAAGAAATTTGCCGAATTCCGGTGACCCCGCTTCGCAGCAGGACACTATTCGCGTGGCCGTAGTCGGAAAACCAAACGTAGGTAAGTCGAGTTTCGTGAATCGCTTGATTGGAGAGGAGCGGGCGGTGGTCTCAGAAGTAGCCGGAACTACACGCGATCCGGTCGACAGTGAGTTCAGATATCACGGTAGGGATTTGGTCTTCGTCGATACCGCTGGCCTTCGCCGCAAGACTCGTGTGAAGGACAGTATCGAGTACTACAGCGCCCTGAGGACTGATCGAGTCATTTACTCAGCGCATGTGTGTGTTCTTCTGGTCGACGCGAGTGAAGAGGAGTTGCACGCGCAGGACGTTAAGATCGCTGAGAAGGCTTGGGAGGCGGGTCGGGGACTCGTACTGATAGCCAACAAGTGGGATCTTGTCGAAAAGGATACCATGACCTCAGCTGAATGGAAGAAGAAAGTCCGTGAGCGGATCCCTTTTTTACAATGGGTTCCAATAATCTTCACATCGGCACAGACGGGCCAAAGGGTGCGCCGTTGCCTGGACACAATCCTGTCGGTGAATAGTGAACGCTCAAGGCGGATAGAGACGCATGAAGTGAACGAGGTACTAGAGAAGCTGGTACGCCGACAACCGCCGCCTCATCACCGAGGTCGTGCGGTGAAAGTCAAGTACGGAACGCAAGCGTCTGTGCGTCCCCCGGTATTTGCCCTCTTCGCTAACTTCCCGAAGGCGATACCGGAACACTACATTCGCTATCTCAATAACGGCTTCCGAGACTCGTGGTCATTCACAGGCACCCCGATCCGGATCAGGATCCGTAGTGGTAAGGATGACGAATAGTTTGACTTGGATACTTCTGGCACTTGCTTACGTAGTTGGGGCGACTCCGACGAGCTATTGGGTTGGATTGGCCGCTCACGACCTAGATCTCCGCGAACACGGCTCAGGAAACCTTGGTGCCACTAATGCACTGCGGGTTATGGGTTGGAAATCGGCGGTTCCCGTCCTCTTGGTGGATATAGGAAAAGGATGGGTCCCTGCCGCCCTGTTTCCCCCGTTAGCTGGGGTCGGGTTCGCATGGAGCTTTTTGTTTGGCCTGGCTGCCATTGGTGGGCACATGTTCAGCTTCTGGGTCGGATTCAAGGGCGGGAAGGGTATGGCCACCGGTGCTGGTGCACTCTTGGCGTTGGCTCCCACAGCTGTTCTGATAGGATTCATACTGTGGTTCTGCGTAACTCTGGGCAGCGGATACGTCTCACTCGCATCCGTTCTAGTCGCGGTGGCGATGCCCTTCATCATCGCATTCACTCCCCACCAAGGGGGCGTGGAGCTTATTTGGTTGTCGAGTGGTTTGGCCGCGCTAATTGTCTGGAAGCACCGGACGAACGTCAGACGTCTAATCCGGGGTGAAGAGAACCGCTTCAATAGGACCTCGAAGGACGGTGATGGACAGAGCCCCCCACAAGATGTTTCAATCGATGTTAACTCTCCCGGCGATCAGGTATGAGTGACGATCTGAGGACATCTGTTGTTGGGGCAGGTGCATGGGGCACCGCTCTCGCGTTGGTGCTTAATGACCGTGGACACAACGTGCGCCTATGGTCGTTTGAGTCCGAGGTAACCGAAAGCATCAGGAAGGGTCGGGGCAATCCCTACCTAGCGGGTGTGACTCTCCCAGAGACACTGAATGCAACATCCGATTTGGCCGAGGCGTTGGACGGAGCGGAATTAGTGCTGTCGGTAAGTCCGTCTCAAAAGGTACGAAGCGTTATGTCAGGTGCGGCACGCTACCTAGATCCAGAGGCCATCCTAGTGAGTGCCTCAAAAGGTATTGAAAAGGGAACGCTTAGCAGAATGGATGAAGTGCTTAGCGAGGTATTAGGGAGAGATATTCAAGACCGGTTTTGTGTCCTGTCTGGACCAAGCTTCGCGGACGAAGTCGCAAAGCGCGCACCTACTGCTGTCGTAGTAGCCAGTAGGGAGAAAGAAGTGGCCAATCGGGTCCAAGCGGCGTTTCAGACCCCTTGGTTCCGGCCATATACTAACAATGACGTTGTTGGCGTCGAGCTTGCTGGAGCTATGAAGAATGTCATGGCTCTAGCTGCTGGCATGGCTGCTGGACTAGGGCACTCGCACAATACGACTGCGGCGTTAATCACAAGAGGACTAGCTGAAATGACTCGACTTGGTGTCGCGCTCGGGGCACGGCCCGCTACGTTCTACGGGTTGGCCGGGATGGGCGACTTGGTCTTGACTTGCACGGGGTCTTTGAGTCGGAATAGAACAGTAGGGTATAGGTTGGGTCAGGGAGAGGATCTTGACATAATACTCTCCGATATGCGAGCGGTAGCGGAGGGAGTGAAGACCGCATCTGGATTAAGGGAGCTCGCCGGTCGATACGACGTAGAAATCCCGATAACAGAGCAAGTCTGTGCCATCATAGAGGAGGGCAAGCCTCCAGCCGAAGCTCTTCATACTTTGATGATGCGGGACCCAAAGCCCGAGACATGGTCGTGACGCATGCCATCCATGAGAGAACCAAATGACTGATCAGCCGCCTATAGCGAAAAAGGTCTACTACTCAATTGGTGAGGTTTGCGAATTGGCAGGCCTGAAGGCCCACGTCCTGAGGTATTGGGAGAACCAGTTTGACGTACTGAAACCCGGGAAGAACCGAGCGGGAAATCGAGTCTACCGGTCTCGCGATGTGGAAGTCGTACTCCTCATAAGACACCTATTGTATGAAAAGAGATACACCATAGACGGAGCGAATCAGAAGCTCATAGAGATGAGGAGGGGTGGCGAGCTCAAAGAAGGGGCCAAGACCAAAGTAGCTGGTGAATTCCTATCAGGTATCAAGAGGGAGCTCGAGGAGCTCCGAGACGTGCTGACGATGCCATCAGAAGGCTCACGACCCTGAATATCCTGTGCACGAACGACGATGGCTATCTCTCTGTGGGGATAGGTGTGCTGCAGCGGGCAACCGCAACTCTCGGCGATGTTGTCACAGTTGCCCCGGACCGTGAGCAAAGCGCCACGAGCAACTCCTTGACCCTCCATCACCCATTAAGGTTACGCAGTTCCCAGGAGAGCGCATGGGTCGTCGATGGTACCCCAACGGACTGCGTCATCCTAGCGGTTAACTCTCTCCTCTCAGAACCGCCTGATCTATGCGTCTCTGGGGTCAATCACGGGTCTAACATGGGTGAAGACGTGCTCTATTCGGGGACCGTAGCTGCGGCGATGGAAGCAACCTTGGCAGGCATCCCGTCCGTAGCCTTGTCGTGGTGTGGAGACTTTCCCGAGGAACTTCAGGCTTGCGACGAACTTGTGGCACGGGTTCTTGGAGAGATTCTGTCTCGGGGGCCGTTTCCCGAAGACGCACTATTCAATGTCAACTTCCCTGCGATCGATCCACGAGAGATACAGGGTATAAAAATCACGTCGCTTGGTCGTCGTCGCTATGCAGATTCGATCATCCGCGCCAAGGATCCGTCCGGCAAAGAGTATCACTGGATTGGCGGTGGCCAGGTCACCTGGCGGGGTTCTGAGGAGTCTGATTTCAGGGCAATAGATGACGGATTCATCTCCGTCACGCCGTTACACCTAGACCTGACTAATTACTGCCTAATTGAGGAAGTGCAGGCGTGGAACCTGACGCTGTAAAGGATGCCGGCTATGCCGGGTTTAGACGTAAGCTGATAGAAGAGATCAGAGGGCATGGTGTCGATGACCTAGAGATCCTTCAGCTTTTTGACAGGGTCCCTAGACATGAATTCCTACCCGAGGGAGTTCAACCCCGGGCGTATGAAGACGCACCCATCCCAATTGGATTCGGACAGACCGCATCACAGCCGTCGCTGCAGGCTTTCTATCTCTCGGTACTCCGGCCAACGCCTGACGACGTCGTGCTTGAGATTGGTACGGGCTGCGGTTTCCTGACGGCGCTACTTAGCCTGATGGCGGACCGAGTCTATTCCGTTGAGCGAGTGCGAGAGTTATCACAGCGATCCCGGAAAGCTCTAGATCATTTTGGCGTCAAGAATGCAGCACTCCTGGTGGGTGACGGGGCTATCGGCTGGAAAAAGTATGCCCCATTCGACGTAATCGTCGTGTCAGCTGCGTCACCGACGGTTCCTGATCCGTTAGTGGACCAACTGTCGGATGGAGGACGGATGCTCATTCCGATTGGAACGAGAGAAGGGCAGGAGCTTATACTCGTGCAGAAGACCGGTTTTGCGGTAACACAGGAGCCCGTTGGGGGAGAGGTGACATTTGTGCCGCTCTTGAGTCGATTCGCTTGGGCAGACGAGCACGGGTAAGGGAAGATGTCTTTGCAACGTGCGACTACCGAGCCTAAGCGAGAGGCGGGTAAAAAGACCGCCCCCGCCCGACCGAATTTACTTCGGGCGCTCTATGATTGGGTACTCCATTGGGCGAAAACGCCATACGCCGTTCCCGCACTCTTTCTTATCTCCGCGGCGGAATCCTCGTTTTTCCCGGTGCCTCCGGACCCCCTACTCCTTGCTCTCTGCCTCGGTGCAAGTCGCAAATCATTACGATTCGCGGCGATCTGCACAGTCGCATCCGTTCTAGGTGGGATAGTAGGATACGCTATCGGTGCGGGAGCATGGAACGTGACCCAGGACTGGTTCTTTACCTACGTGCCGGGAGTGACCCCTGAGGCGTTCCAGGAAGTTCGTCAATTCTATGATAATAATGGGTTCGCAGCGATTTTTCTGGCCGGATTAACGCCGATCCCGTATAAAGTGTTCACGTTGGCTTCCGGTGTGTTCAGTATCAACTTCTCTGTCTTCGTACTAGCATCAGTCTTGAGCCGCGGGCTTCGCTTCTTTTTGGTCGCCGCACTCGTTTACCGCTTCGGGCCAACAATTGAGAGATTCATCAACCTCCACTTCAACAGGTTGATTATCTGCTTTGGCGTGCTCTTTGTGGTCGGATTTTTGGCAATCGAGTTCTTGCTCTAAGGTCAAGGCTTTATGAATTGGCCATAGTTGCATCAAGAAGCGGCGAAGCGCTCAGGGAGCAGCATATCCCCACGGTTGATCGTTAAAAGAAGCTCGGCGAGCTTACTCGCTATTAGCCCCCGTAGCTCAGCTGGATAGAGCGGGCGCCTCCTAAGCGCCAGGCCAGAGGTTCGAATCCTCTCGGGGGCACTGCCGCAGTGAAGAGGGTTACGATTGTTTCTCGGCTAAAGAGCGCATACAGGTCTTTGTCCCGAATGGCACATACCCTCATAAACAGAGGTGCTAGTTAACCGAGCGGCGCTTTGACAGCCTCAGTAGCCGTCTGTCATTTATTGGTAGGTGCACACTGACGGAGATCTGACATGACGATTCAGGAGACCCAAGGGGGGCACAGATGGGGCACCGCGCCGGTGTTCCTCGCGAGTGTCAGCACGATCTTGGGTGCAGTCATGTTCCTGCGCTTCGGATATGCAGTGGGGCATACTGGCTTAGTCGGTGCGATCCTCATCATCCTGCTCGGGCATATGGTCACCGTCCCGACTGCATTAGCGATCGCAGAGATCTCGACGAACCGGCGGGTCGAGGGCGGGGGTGAGTACTTTATCATTTCTCGCTCGTTCGGCATCACGATCGGTGGTGCCATCGGGATCAGTCTTTACATGTCGCAGGCGATCTCTGTCGCGTTTTACATGATCGCCTTCGCGGAGGCATTCCAACCCTTCACCTCGAGCTTTGAGGAGTTGTTTGGAATTTCCTTTGATCCACGATTCATCTCCCTCCCCGCCACTCTGATTCTCGTCGGGGTTGTGCTCCGAAAGGGAGCGGACCTAGGGGTCAAGGCGCTTTGGGTAGTCGCGGGAGTGCTAGGCCTTTCGCTCGCGATGTTTTTTGCTGGGTCCGGGCCAGCGCCGATGCGACCGGAGTCGATTAATATGTTCTCCGAACTCGACGACCCGGACACGTTCATGTTGGTCTTCGCGATCGTTTTCCCTGCGTTCACCGGTATGACCGCAGGAGTTGGGCTCTCGGGTGATTTAGCCCAGCCCCGGAAATCAATTCCGACGGGGATTATCACTGCGACATTCACCGGTATGCTTGTTTACATCCTAGTGGTGCTGAAGCTCGCTTCGTCGGTGTCGTCGGAAGGCTTGGCGGGGAACTATCTCATCATGAGCGATATCGCGGCCTGGGGGCCGATTATCCCGATCGGATTAGCCTGCGCTACAATCTCGTCAGCAATCGGCTCCATTTTGGTCGCTCCCCGGACCCTTCAGGCACTCGGGAGCGACTCGGTCATTCCGCGTTCCCACCTGAACGCATACGTCGCCGAGGGAGTAGGTGAGACGAACGAGCCACGGAACGCGACGCTTGTGACCTCCGGGATCGCTATCGTCTTCGTAATGCTCGGTAACGTAGACATGGTTGCTCGGATCGTGTCTATGTTCTTCATGGTGACGTACGGGGCCCTCTGCGCTATTTCGTTTTTAGAGCACTTTGCAGCCCGGCCGTCCTATCGACCGAGCTTCAGGTCAAAATGGTACCTAAGCCTGCTGGGGGCCGTGATGTGCTTGGTCCTCATGCTCCAAATGGATCTTTTCTTCGCTGTATGCGCGATACTGGTCATGGCCTCACTCTATGAGGGCATCCGCCGGAGCCGAGAGGGACAGCCTGACCTCGCTCAGATCTTTCAGGGGGTGATGACCCAGCTCACCCGCCATATGCATATCCGGCTACAGAAGACGCCCCTGAACGATTGGCGTCCAAGTGTGATCTCTATTTCGTCGCGAACCTTCGACCGATCAGCCCCGCTTCAGTTCCTTGAATGGCTCTGCGACCGCTACGGATTTGGAACGTATTTTCACTACATCGAGGGACGCCTTGACCAAAAGAACTATGAAGCAAGTCAGGAGGTACGTGAAAGGCTGATTGAGGTGGTGCACCAAAGGAAGGGGGCTATCTACATGGACGCCGTCATCAGCCCCTCTATGACGTCAGCGCTTGGTCAGGGACTCCAGATGCCAGGAATCTCTGGCATGTCGAACAATGCATTGCTACTGGAGTTCGGGGGACACGATGGTCCTGAAGTCATAGAGGAAGTGGTAGATGGCATACTCATGGCAGGTGTTCCTGGCATGGATCGACTCGTGCTGCGACATGGCGACAACTTCTTCGGGGCTAGGAAAAGCATCCATATCTGGCTGACTTGGCATGACCCGCAGAATGCGAACCTGATGATCCTCCTCTCATACATCCTCCTCGGTCACAAGGACTGGGAGGGAGCAGAGGTGAGCATCTTCGCGGCCTACCCGCAGGAGGAGGTGAGGGAGCGTCGAGAAGAGATCAAAGGGATGATTTCTGAAGGACGCTTGCTCATAAGTGAGAAGAACGTACGCGTCATTCCTACGGACGGGACCATAAATTTCGAACGACTGGTAGAAGCCCGTTCCTCAGAGGCCGACCTGGTCATGATTGGGTTCGAGAATAGCCGCCTCCGTCTTAAGAGAGCTGAAGTTTTCTCCGAGTTCCCTGAGCTTCGTGATGTACTCTTCGTGTCCGCAGAGGAAACGATTTTCATCGACTGACGTAGACGAGTTCGAGTCAATTGAGACAGGATCTTTGGCGCCATTGCGTCACTCCTGAGGGATTTTCGAAAATCGATTGTCACGTTTTGAGCGCGTAAGCCAATGCTCGGCCATCAGGCGGCCACCCCATCCCATAAGGACAGATTCTCTTTGACAAGCTAGATACCCTTCTGTCATTTGCTGGCAGGTTACACGCCCACGGAGATTTGACCGATGCACAAAATTCAAAACTGGGAAGGCATGAGTTCTTGGTTGAAGTTTTTTGTCTTCTTCATTCCAATTTGTACAGTCGTCATGCTCGTTATTGGCGTTAGAGAGTATTTATCGGGTGACTTAAATAGAGATTATTTTTTCCAACTATTCATGTTTTTCCTTCTGGCATTTTCAATCTTTGGAATGTTTGGTCTGTTTGTAAAAACAGAGCGATAGCACCTGAAAGGTGCCACCGCTGCCTGAGAAGCTGACATGAAGAAAGCTCTAGTGCTGTCGCTCGCGTTGATCTCGATCGGACCGATCGCTTTGAAGGGGCAAGAGGATCTGGCAGGTCATCTGATCCCTGAACAGCCCTTGTTCGAGGTCGTACTAGTCGATGGAACCGTCTTGGTTGGGATCCTCTCGGAGCAATCCGAAGTCAGGGTGTCACTCATCACCCTCGCTGGGGTGAGGTTCGAACTTCAGAGAAGTGATATCCGGAGTCTCTCTCCTGCTTCAGGGTCGGTGGTCGACAACCAATTCTGGAGAGCGGACCCGAGCAGCACTCGGCTTTTCTTCACTACAACCGGCAGATCCCTATCTAGAGGCGAGGGTTATGCAGGTGTATACCTCCTAGTGCTACCATTTGCCGCGGTAGGGGTAACCGA
>DEBI01000081.1:9208-9884 GCA_002348465.1 Gemmatimonadales bacterium UBA2960
GCATACCTGGCACCGAAACTGCAGATCTTCCGAAACGCTACGACACAAATCGCGCTGGGAACCTTGATGCTGCTTGGTGATGATTTCAATGTAGGGGTCGCATACGGAGTTGGGACATTTGGCTCTTCGGATGTCGCAGTGACAGGAGGGATTGGGTTCGGGTATGCGGGCTCTGATTTCTCGAAAAATGCTGTGGGGATGTTGGGGTTTGAGCGCAGGGTATCGGGGAGTATCAAGCTCATCAGTGAGAATTACTACTTGCCGATAGACGGAGGTTCACTTTTAGCATCCGCCGGAATCCGCATTCTCGGTAAAAGCCTCACCGGTGATATTGGCCTCGCAGGATTACTCGTAGGACATGACGAGGCGCTATGCTGCCTGCCATTGCTGAGCCTTTCGTATGCGTTTGGGCGGATGCCCTGAGATCAAAGGCTTTGGGTTTTAGGGCTCAGCCTCTGCTGACCCGTGTTTCAACCCAGGATCCCTATAGAGAACTCTCTATCTTCACGGCTGTCCCATAGCAAAGCATCTCAGCAGCACCTTGCATAACCATAGAAGTTTGGAAGCGAACTCCGACTATCGCGTCTGCACCCATTGCCTGCGCTTCCTCAATCATTCGGTCTGTTGCCTGTTCTCTCGATTCTCCTAGAAGCTTGCTGTACTCCCTAACTTCTCC
>DEBI01000081.1:10279-11069 GCA_002348465.1 Gemmatimonadales bacterium UBA2960
CCTCGAACCATTCCTAGGGATGCGGTCTGCCTATGACCGGCTATGTGTTCTGTGGTAACCACGATCATCTTTGTACGTCCTTGTAAGGATCAATACCCGATTCTTTATAGCGTTCCCAAGCTACCCCTGCGAGGAGTGAGAGAATCCCACCCCAAAGAAGTCCGAGGCCCCACTTCTCCCAGTGAGTGACCTCCGGGTCCGTCAAAACAGCGTTTGCGCCGTATGCCGTGAGGATGAGGACGCCTGCGATCAGGGCTGCCCATCCAACCTTACTAATCACCATCGTGCCCTCACTCAGTCCAAAAAGGACCCATGAAAGGTGACTGGAGAGCGGTGCCAGTCAGTTCAACCGGGCGTTGCCCTCGGGACTTTTCAAACTCTCCAGTGTTGGGTTTTTTGACAAGCTTGACGTCACCTAGGTCAGTCTGAGTTGCGAACTCACTCATTGTGGTGACAGAATCGTTACTCGGAAAGTCGCGAGCTATCGTGGCGAGTCTTTGTCGCATCGAATGACACTCTAGGTCTACTGTCACATGCTTGAACTAACTAAGGTCGCCACAATATTGTTCACGTTCGCGATTGCTGCATGCTCTCCACCGGGAAACTCTAGGGGTACTGATGACCTCGAGTCCTTTCCGGCTCAATCGATGCCGCCCGGGGTTGAGGCGATATCGTTCCTCGGAGACACACTTACGCCACCTCTACAGCCAGACCGTGTCAGAGCTGTATACATGGAGCGTTATGAAGAAGCGGAACGGGCTCTGGCCGTTGCCCCCACTAACGTGGACTC
>DEBI01000081.1:11462-14333 GCA_002348465.1 Gemmatimonadales bacterium UBA2960
GCGATTGGATTACATCCGGAAGATGCGCGATTGTACCGCCACCGTGGGCATCGGCATCTATCGGTCCGCGAGTTAGGCAAGGCGATTGCGGACCTAGAACGGGCCGCTGAGTTGACTGAAGGCCGTATGGACGAGGTTGAACCAGACGGGCTCCCGAACGCAATGAACATTCCGACTAGCACGCTACAGTTTAATATCTGGTACCACCTGGCTCTGGCACACTATGTTGCGGGTGACTTTGAGGCAGCGCTCGACGCTCAGCGTAACTGTCTAAGGGTCTCAGTCCATCCCGATTCCGTAGTGGCGACATCGTACTGGATGTACATGACCATGAGGCGATTGGGGCTTGAGGACGAGGCCCAAGAACTCCTCGACAGTATTGATGCCGGCATTGAAATTATAGAGTCCGTAGCCTATTTAGATCTACTTCTTCTGTTTAAAGGAGAACGGTCACTAGGAGACCTCATCGGGCCTAGTGCTGATGCGGCCACCCTACAAAGCACCACGACCTCTTATGGGCTTGGCGTTTGGCACCTGCTAAACGGCAGACCCGACGATGCGCACGAGGTGTGGGAGCGTATTCTCGAAGGGCGGAACCAATGGTCCGCCTTCGGCTACATCTCGGCGGAAGGCGAACTGGCTCGCTCCGCTGTTCGATGATTCTGACAAATAGCCCCTTAACACAAATGACCTTTGACTCGCCGCTTTCAGGAGCGTTTTAAATGACTGGCCTCGCAAGCTCTTTATTACTTGCTGCAGTTCTTCAGGTTGCGCCTGCACAAACACAACCTGCACAGATTGTTATATCACCCGAACGTGCAGAAATTGAGGTTGCTGAGACAGCGAGATTGACTGTAACAGCTCAAGACGGTGCAGGTCGTGTACTAGACGACCTCCCAGTCCGCTGGGTCGCTTCTACACCGGAATTGGCCTCAGTGAGCGCTGACGGAGTTGTGACAGGACTGAATCCTGGCATGGCTCGAATCACCGCTGTTGTCGGCAGAAAACCGGTATCTGTGTCCGTGGTGATCCGGGCTCTTCCGGCTGCAAGACTCATCGCCAATGTGGGGTCGGATGAACCCTACGCAGGCCAGGTCATTCCAGTGTGGGTTTCGGCGTCAAATCGCCTCGGCGAACCAGTGAAGGGTCCAGAGCTCAGCTGGTCAAGCTCCAATTCGGACATAGCGGCGGTTGACGCCGCGGGATTAGTGTTTGCCCGGCAAGCGGGCTCGGCAACGATTTCGGTCTCAGGAGGGACTGTTAGCACTAGCCTAGAGCTCAGAGTGAAGCCAGATCCTGGGATCTCGTATCGTCTAGAGCCAACGGAATCTAGGGTGCGTACTGGAGATGTGATCAGATTCACCGCTACGGCTCAGACCGACTCAGGGGAAACGGTTAGGGTGTTCCCTGAATGGTCGCTGAGCGGCTTGGGCGCTCAGATCGAGGATGAGGAAGGTCAAGGCGTCTTCGTCGCCGAGGAAGCTGGGACGTACCGCGTAAGTGCGAGAATGGGTGAGCGAGACGTCCAGAGCGGTGTCGTAATCGTCGAGCCGCGTGGCGCAGACGCTCAATTGATTCAGCTCGGTCGTGGGGGAATCTCGGAGCATCATTCAGGCGACGTCTGGGTCTTCGAGGGTGTCGATGGACGAGACTACGCGTATATCGGAACGTTTATGTGGGATTGGATGAAGGTATGGGACGTCACAGACCCCTCGAATCCAGTACTCACCGATTCGCTGCAACTGGACGCTCGCCGGATTAATGACGTGAAAATCCATCCAAACAATAGACTAGGAATAGTTACTCGAGAGGGAGCGTCTAGTCGAAGAAACGGCATGGTGTTTCTCGATCTCAGTACACCGGCCCATCCTGAGATCCTGTCCGAATACACAGAGACGGTGACCGGGGGTGTGCACAACGTCTGGATCTCTGGTGAGCACGAGCTGGTTTACGCGGTGCACAACGGTACCCGTGCGGTTCACGTTATTGACATCTCCGACCCGGAGGCGCCTTTGGAGGTGGGAAGGTGGGGAATAGACAGTGAGCAGCGCTCCCTACATGACGTAATGGTTCAAGATGGGTACGCGTATGTCTCCTATTGGGATGACGGCGTAGTGATTCTTGATGTCGGAGCGGGGAGTCACGGTGGCACGCCAACCACGCCGACCTTCGTAAGTCGGTTTAAGTATCCTATCGGAAATACCCATGTAGCATGGCGTTATGGACAATACCTGTTCGTCGGTGACGAGATATTTCCAGCAGAGTGGGACGCTAATGGAGCAATCCATGCACGAGGGTATATCCACGTCTTGGATGTGAGTGATATTGAGAATCCTGTGGAAGTAGCTAAGTACGAGGTGCCTGAAGCTGGGGCGCACAATGTCTGGATTGAGGATGACAAGATGTATGTGGGTTACTATCAGGCAGGTCTTCGGGTAGTGGACATTTCTGGGGAGCTTCGTGGCGACCTCTATAAGCAAGGCCGAGAAATCGCGACGATCCTGACAACTGACAGCGAAACAACAACCCCAAACTGGCCTATGGCGTGGGGTGCCCAAGTGTTTAAGGGGAGGATCTATTCGTCTGACCTTAATTCAGGACTATGGATTACCGAGCTGAAAGAACGGTCCCGGGTCGTCTTCTAGGATCGTTCGAAGGGGTGGCGACTTTATGACGGGATATCCGGCAGGGCCGTTCACTGAGAGCCCGAGCACGTATGTCCGCGGGTTGGTTTCTCGCCATGCGCGCGTCACTCCTCTATTGCCATCGCCTGTATTGAGTGACCGACTTGGCAGTGAAGTCCTACTCAAGCTTGAATGCCTTCAGGCGACAGGGTCATTCAAGGTCCGCGGGGCAGCAGCACGGCTAGAG
>DEBI01000022.1 GCA_002348465.1 Gemmatimonadales bacterium UBA2960
TGAGACATCCATCTCAAGTCTAGTACCCTCATCGGAAAGCTTGCCGGGGCCAACGGCCACGACCTCACCCTGAGACGGCTTTTCCTTCGCCGTATCGGGGATATAGAGCCCGCCGCGCATCTGCTCGGCTTCCTCTAGCGGCTTCACCACGACGCGATCCGCGAGCGGCTGAACGTTCACATCTGCCATATCTGAATGTCCTCCTGCGTACTTCGCTCAGTCGTGAGTTTGAAAATACAATTCTTAGCACTCTAGCATTATGAGTGCTAAGAGCCATGAAAGGTCGAACCCTAGGCGATACTGTCAACGGGTTGAGGCAATTAAAATGTCTTTATCAAGCCTACTGTTAGGCTCCCGCTTATCCGTCTCCGGCAAGAGCCTGCATCCGAGAAACTCCCTCCAACCCCACTATTGCATGGACGACTTCGTCCGCCAACGAATGATCGAACCAGTATCCCAGATCTTGCAGTGACTTGAACGAGGCCCGTGCTTCTACGTACGCGAGTTGAAGCACCTCCCTAGCGGAGTTGGCGAACGTCTCTTCAACTGCCCCATCCGGGCAGAGTCCGCTTTCCCAGATCCCAGCTAACGCCACCTTCTCCCTCTCAGTACCCATGTGGCGGACCTGGGACACCAGCAAATTATGAGATCGTCGCCCGATGTCGAATTCGAAATCAGTGAGATCATCGACAATTTGGAACGCAGTCCCCAGTCGAGTAACAGCCTCCTTGGCGACACTTATCCGCCCCCTGAGATCCCCCTCCTCAAGAATCAACGGAGCTTCAAAGGCCAACGCAAACAGTGAACCCCCTCGAACCCTATGAACCCGATCAAGCATCTCGTTCGGTTTCGGTATGACATCGACCCCACCCTCTTCCGATCCCTCAAGGGCTCCGATTTCCGCCATCCGATCTAAGAGCGCACGCTGGATCGTAAGCACCGACCCCCTCTCTATGACACTAGCTGCGACCGCGCGCTCCAATACTGATCGAGCTAAGCGCTCGAACGACATAAGCTGAAGAATCGACATAAACCGCGAGCCAGAACTGGGAACTAATGGAAGCAGTGTTTTTGACTGATCGTCGAAAATATTGTCGGCCGCCGTAATGGTGCCCTTGATGCAGAAATTCAGCTCTGCGTACGCCTGCAGCCTGCTTTTCTCTACACCTAGTGATCGAAAGATCGAGCGGAACAGGATCAGGAAAAAATACTCCTGGAGAAAGCGCAATCCCTCCGACGTCGCGACCTCTAAATCCGGCAACTTGGGAGAAGAAGGCTTGCGGAAGCTGTCATCTATGACGTCCTCGAAATCCAGCTGCACTGTCCTGACGGCTTCGGCCTGTGCCTCAATGTCCGAGGCAAGCCGAGACCAAACCCCCTGTTCCGCTAGGAGTTGGACAGCCTGTGTAGAGCGAAATACGGGAGAGAGAGTCATATCATCAGGTGAAAGCCGCGCGAGGAATCGGAATCTAGCTAGTCAAAGGTCACTCAGGGGAGGCCAGATGCTCACCAGCAATCGCGAGACCATACAGAGTTAGAAGCGGCTCAATCACCTCTACCGTCTTCAGGTGTGGTGCTATCGTACTCGCAAACCCTCCCGTCGCCACAACCAGCGCATCAGGTCGCTTCCACTCTTCTCTAATTCTGGAAACGATACCGTCAATGGATTCGATCGCCTGATAAAAAACTCCGCTCTGAATACAGGCCTCGGTCCGGCGGCCAATGACCGCGACGGGGGGCCTTAGCTCGACACGAGGCAACTTCGCCGTGCTTGCCGCCAACCAATCCAATCCTGCTCTGAGTCCCGGAGAGATCACCCCGCCCAAAAATACTCCACCCGCCGTAATACAGTCGAATGTCGTCGCCGTCCCCAAGTCAACCACTATCGTGTCCCGACCAAACATTACCTTTGTTGCCAAGGTGTTCACCACCCTGTCGGCACCCACGGTAAGTGGCTCCTCTACGTCCAGTGAAATGGGTAAGTCGGAATGAGGACCTACGGTTATAACCGGAACCCCGGTGATGGTCCGAATAGTCTTATTCCAGACATAGTTTACGGACGGAACGACGGAACCCATCACTCCTTGGCCAATCTCCGATTCGTTGACCTTCTCTCCGGCTAAAAACGCCCGTATCAGAGCAGTCATCTCATCACCCGTACGTGGCACGCTCGAACTGACTCTCCACTCCGCAACAACCCTTGTTGTTGATGCAGCGAGCCCCACTACAGTTTCAGTATTTCCAACGTCAACTACCAATTGCACGGCTACTCCTCTTCCTCTGACGACGTGATAGCACGAACGCTGCCCGAGCGCACCTTCACGATGGCGCCGTCCTCCAGCTCGAGCAACAACATGCCACACTCGTCTATGCCCCGCGCAATGCCAATTCCAAGCTCATCTGTGTGAACTTGACGATCCCGTAAAATGTCCCGTGTCGAAAAAGAATCGACCACTCCATCTCGGCCCTTCCTAGCGTCAAGTCGCTCAAGAATCCTCTGAGCAAAGTGTCCCGCAAAGTCCGGGTTTTCCGAAATCCGATCCGAATGTTCGGCGATTGAGGTCGCAGGCAATGCGCGATCATCAAAGGCCTGAAGTGATTCGGACGGGCTTCTCCTCACATTAATGCCAATTCCAGCGACCACCCATCCATCACCCATTTCGACAAGAACGCCGCCCACCTTTCTTCCATTTATGATCAGGTCGTTCGGCCATTTGATCGACACTATCACGCCTGCCATCTCTTCGATCACTTCCGCACATGAGATACCGACGAGAATTGGTAAGTGGGTCGTTACATCATTCGCTCCCAGCACCAGCGACATCCATACTCCGTCTCCCGCTGCTGAAAACCATAGACTCCCGTGTCTTCCACGTCCTTCCGTTTGTTCCCAACCGAGAACCAGCGAGCCCCGTGGTGAGCCCTCGACGGCTAGCTCCCTAGCACGGTCATTCGTGGAGCTGATTGCCTGCCATACCTCAAAACGCGGCAGTCCGTATTCTCGTTCTCGAACGGTGTCCAGTGAGTATGGATAAATTGCTTTCAATTGACTGAAAGATAAGCGAGATAAACAAGGCCTACTGTCCAGCAGTACGGGGCAAAGAAGTGGAAAGACCTCCTAGCTAGAATCCCAACGAACGCTCGAATTGCGAGGACTCCGGTCATCCCCGCTGTGAGCCCCCCGATTAACAATAGAGAAATCGACAGCCCCTCCTGACCAGGTCCTACAAGATCGGAAATCTCAAGCATTGTAGCTCCTGCGATCACCGGGACGGCCATCAGGAACGAGAAGGCGGCAGCCTCACGCGCCTCCACACCTAGCCACATCGCCGCTACAACCGTTGCGCCAGACCGTGAGATCCCAGGGATCAGAGCACATGCTTGCGCCACTCCGATCAACAATGCTGTGGTCAAAGTCGGTCGAGTCACGCTTTGCCGACCCATCGCTGACCGGCTACTCCACAAGACAATTCCGGTGACTAGCAAAGCTATACCTGGCACCGCAGGGTCATCAAACAGCAGTTCGATCGGTTCCTTCGCCAAGATACCTATAAGGCCCGCTGGTATCGTCGCTACAAAAAGTAGTCCGGCGTATGAAAGTGAACGTCGGTCATTCCTAAGCACCCCAACCGTAAGCTCAGTAATTCTGCTACAGTACACGAGCAGGATCGAAAAGAGAGTACCAAGGTGGACGATCACCTCGAACGCCACGCCCTCAACACTGACAGAGAGCAAACTCTGCACGATGACGAGGTGTCCAGAACTCGAAACGGGAAGAAACTCGGTCGCTCCCTGGACGATACCGAGTAAAAACGCATCCCACGCTGTCATGACGAAAGTACCCGCTCGTAATATGCCTCGTACTGTGGAACGACTATTTCCGTGGAATACCTGGATTGCGCCACTTCGAGCCCTGCAATCGACATCCGCTCTCGCAAATCTTTATCCTCGAGAAGCCGAACCCCGGCTTCCGCCATCCCTGTAACATCACCGACATCTAAAAGTCTACCGCTGACTCCATCCTCCACGACCTCGGGTATCCCCCCCGCGCGCGTTGCGATCACAGGCGCACCACTTGCCATAGCCTCTAACGCTGCGAGACCAAAAGATTCCTCCTCAGACGGAAGCAGAAACAAGTCTGCGTACGAAAGTAAGTCCTCGACCGCCTGGTGTTTACCGAGAAACAAAACTCGATCCTCTATATCCAGTTCACGAGCCAGCTGGCTTACCTTTGGGCGATCAGGACCATCACCAACCATAACCAACCGAGCAGGTACTCTCTCTTGGATTCTTGAGAACACAGAAACCACATCTTCAGCCCGCTTCACCGGTCGAAAATTCGACACATGCATCACAATACTCTCACCCTCAGAGGCAAACTTAGCCCTGTGGCACGGTTGATGGTCAGGCCGCCATACATCTGCACAGATAAAATTGGGGATCACCTGAATCCGCTCTTCGGGAATCGAGAAACCTTCAACGGTCTGCTCTTTCAAGTACTCTGAAACGGCAGTGAGACCATCGGATCCCAGGATTGAAAAACGCGTGATCTCATGGAATGACGGGTGCAGCCCGACAAGAGTGATATCGGTGCCGTGAAGCGTTGTAACGATCCGCAGACCCCGCTCATCTCCGAGCATCTGCCGAGCCAGGTACGCTGACACCGCATGTGGGATGGCATAATGCATGTGTACGAGGTCCAAATCGTGCCTTAGGGCGGTGTCGTGAAGAGCTACAGCTAATGCGAGAGCGTACGGTGGATGCTCAAATAACGGGTAGTCCTCCATCTCTACTTGGTGAAAAACCACCCTCTCCTGTAAACCCGCTAGTCGAAAGGGTTGATCGTATGAAACGAAATGCACTTCATGCCCGCGAGCCGCCAGAGCTAAGCCCAACTCAGTAGCGACCGCTCCTGAGCCACCGTACGTCGGATAGCACGTGATCCCTATTTTCACATCTACACCTGGCCAACTCGGGCATTGAGGGCTTGAAGTACCGTGTCGGCTTGGAGGCCAACCGGCTGAGTCGCATTTATCGTCACAGTATGATCAGGAAGCTGATGTCTAATCCAGGTGAGCTGACGACGCGAATATTTTTTCGTACTGGCAACAATTTCCTTTTTCGCCTCCGCTAATGACGCATCTCCGCGCACATACCTAGACATCTCTCTATATCCAGTCGCAGTCATGCCCGGGTCTTTATCCTTATACCCGCTAGCGAGCAATTCTCTTACCTCACTTTCTAAACCCTTCTCTACCATACGACACACGCGCTCTTCAATCCGTCGATCGATCTCTTCTCGGGGAAGGTTAAGCACAATCACAACCGCGGGCAGGCATGGCGCCTCCGCTGGTGCCTCAACGTGCCACCTTGAGAGCGTCACGCCCGTCAGAAGAGAAACTTCGATAGTCCTAGCCATTCGCTGGGGGCCACCAGCAACGGATACTTCAGCTCTGTCGGGATCTAGGGCACGCACAAATCTCGAGAGGGTGTCGTTAGATTGGGCCCCTAGCCATTCCCTTAGTCGTTCCCTACGCAACGGGTCTAAAACCGGTTCCGTGAACATGGGACTCAACAGAGTTCTAAGAAAAAACCCGCTCCCACCGACTATGACGGGCAGGGCCCCACGTGACGCGATGCCATCGACCCAGAGACGAGCATCCCGGCCAAACTGACCAGCCGAATATCGCTGTCTTGGCGTCACTAAATCTAGGCCATGGTGCGGGATCATGTCACGATGTTCGGCCCTGACCTTATCAGTCCCTATGTCCATCCCCTTGTAGACCTGCCGGGAATCCATAGAAATCACCTCGATCGGCAACCTCCTCGACAGTTCAACTGATAGAGCTGTCTTTCCAGACGTAGTGGGTCCTGTAAGAACCAGAGCAGTTCCCCCGAAAGGAGCGAGCGGCCTCTGACGAATACTCACTTGCGACCGAACTTCCGCTCCAGTTCTCCTCTTGAGAGCCGCACAATCGTCGGACGTCCATGCACATCATGATGGGGTAATTCTGTCGCAAATAATTGATCGAAAAGCTCTTGCATTTCTGACTCAGACAATTTTTGCCCCGCCTTGATCGCGCTCTTGCAAGCGAAGGTGCTCGCAATCCTCTCATGTTGATTGCGAGCGGCACGGACTAAGTCTGATCCATGCGTTAATTCGTGAACCATTTCGCGGAACGCTCTCTCCGCGTCGAAGTATCGATGTGGATTGGGAACCGCATGCACTATGACAGTGTCACCTCCAAAATCCTCGACCTCGAATCCCGCTCCCGATAAAAGACTTCCGAGGTCTCCAATCATGGCCACCTCCGGCGCAGTCAATTTTAGAGTTAACGGAAAAAGAAGTCTCTGACTCTCCTGCCCTCCCGACTCAAATCCATCCATAAGACGCTGAAACAAGATCCTCTCGTGTGCTGCATGCTGATCTACAATGAGGACCCCATCTCTTGTCTCAGCAAATACGTACGTATCTAGCACCTGCCACAACCTTGGCTTGGTCCCCGGTTCAGGGAGAGGCTGAACACGACCACCGCTCGCACTACTCTCATCAATTCCTGACTGTCCAAGCCCGCCATCACCCGAAGCTACAGGTACGAAAAGTGCCATCTGAGCCTTCGTACCAGCGTCCTTAGCTACGTGCTCGACCTTTCCGATTTCATCCGCTTCTGAAGGCAATTCTCCTCCAGGCTGGTCGAAGGTGGCAGCACTGGCCTCAACGTCCAACGCAGACCTGATCGCGTCTTCGATCAAACCCTCGATACGATTCTGGTCTCTAAAGCGCACCTCGGACTTGGCCGGATGCACATTGACGTCAACCTGATCCCCGGGAACCTCCAAATACAGAAATAGCCAAGGTCGAACACCCTGTGGGATCGTTGTTCGGTAGCCCCGCTCTACCGCTCTTACCAGCGCTGGAGACCGAAATGGGCGTCCGTTAACGAAAAGATGGCTACGTCTAAACCCAGGCTTGGCCGCGTCCGGCCGTTGAATCAATCCCGCGACGGCAAGGCCATCTTCGTCCCTCGACGTTGGGATTAGCGTGCTCGCATGCTCACTCCCCCATATCTGAGCTATCCGCCCTAAAGGCTCTTCCGCAGGAGGGAGATCAAGTAGCACGCGATCATCCGAGGTGAGTACGAATGAAACGTTCGGATTCGCCAGACTGAGCGCAGTCACGATTTCGTTCACAGCCCTTGTCTCGGCACTGACCGACTTAAGAAAACGAGCACGCACCGGTGCGTTGTAGAAAAGATTTCGAACCTCTACAGTGGTCCCACGTCGACGTGCTACATCGCTCATCTCACTGATTCCGCCAGCGTTGACCTTAACGCAGGTGCCGACTTCGCCTCTGCCATCCCACGTCTCAATCGACATGCGTGACACAGCAGCAATCGAAGGCATCGCTTCTCCCCGAAACCCGAACGTCGGCACACCCGTAAGGTCTTCTGCAACCTGGATCTTACTGGTCGCGTGACGGTCCAGGCTCAGGAGAGCATCCTCGCGCCCCATTCCTATTCCGTTGTCACTCACTCGGATGCGCCTCTTACCTCCGCGCTCAATCGCCAGTTCAACCCGTGAGGCGTTAGCGTCAAGGGCATTCTCAGTGAGTTCCTTAACCGCTGACGCAGGGCGTTCTACCGCTTCACCCGCTGCTATCTGATTTGCTACCGTGTCGGGTAAGATCCTGATTTTTCGGCTCATACTGCCTCTAACCCGTAAAACCGTCGAGCATTCTGTGTCGTCCGTTGTGCCACTTCTTCATCAGACAGCATAAGTAACGAAGCAACAGCATGCGCAACGTGGACCACGTTCGCTGGCTCGTTTCGTCGCCCGCGAAACGGAACCGGTGCGAGATACGGAGAGTCTGTCTCTATTAACAGGCGCTCGGGTGGCACCTCCCTCAGCAAAGCGGAAGCTGAGTACGACTTAAACGAAGCAATACCTGATGCCGAGACATACCAGTCCGCCGCCATTGCCTCGGTGAAGGCCCGATCTCCACCGGTGAAACAGTGCAGAACACCTACAGTTCCTGACGGCATAGCACGTATTGCCGCAGCAATGTCATCGTCGGCCTCGCGCGCATGGACTACTACGGGAAGCGAGAGTTCGCACCCCAGTTGAAGGTGTGCGTCGAATGCTGCTCGTTGTGCCGCTCGCGACGCATTTTGGTGAAAATAGTCGAGCCCCGTCTCTCCAATTGCGACAACCTCAGCCCTCGAAGAGGCTATCTCGCGAACCCTGCCTAGGTCACCGGATGCAGCTACACCTACCGCATGTGGATGAATGCCGGCTGTGCTGTAGACACCCTCCCTTTTCTCAGCGAGCTCTAGAGCGCAAGCTGCATCAACGGCATCCGATGAGATCAGTGTCATTTCTCTGACACCTGCTTCGGAGGCCCTGAGAAACACCGCGTCCCGATCGTCTCGAAACGCGGCGTCGGTCAGGTGGCAGTGACTGTCGAAATACTCCGTCACACCGTCGCGGGCCGAGGCCGTTCCTTCTTCTTCCGCTCCGTATCCGCGACCCCCCAACGATTCTGGATTTCAATGAGCGCAGGAGAAGCAACAAAGATCGAGGAATACGTTCCAATGACGACTCCCAGAATCAAAACGATCGTAAAGTCTCGGATGACGGCACCACCTAGCACCAATAGTGCGGTCAAGACAGCAAGCGTTGTCCCGGAGGTAAGCACTGTCCTTGGCAGTGTCTCATTGATCGATGCATTAACTAGCTCGATAGGGTCACGCTTTCGGCCGCCCTTCGCCTTCATGTTCTCCCGAACCCGGTCAAATACCACGATCGTATCGTTTAGTGAATATCCCAGGATGGTCAGAATAGCAGCCACTGTCGGCAAAGAGATTTCCGTACGAAACGCAGCAAGAAATCCGAGGGTGATCAAAATGTCGTGCGCGGTCGCGATCACCGCTGCTAATCCAAACCTCAACTCGAACCGGAACGCTATGTAGACAAGTGTGAGGAGGAACGACAGGAGAACTGCCAACAACGCCTTTGTCTGCAGTTCGCCACCAACCTTTGCACCAACCAATTCTGTCCGGACGACCTCTACACCGCTGTTAGGGAGGTTCGCCGTTACGTTGCTTTCGATCTGCTCTGCCACTTCAGTGATCGATGCATCTTCGGCCAGCGGAGCTCGGATCACAAATTCATTTTCGGATCCGAACTGCGTGATCGGCGGAGCTTCCGCTCCACCTAATGCATCACGGAGTTCCCCAGCGGTCACCTGTTGTTCAAATCTCACTTGAACTAGAGATCCTCCGAGAAAATCTACACCGTAGTTAAGCCAACTTCCTAAGGAAGCTACATTCAAGAACATGGCTGCAATGCCCATGGCAATAACGGTGCCAGACACGAAATATGCGCCTCGGCGCTTTTCAATGAAGCGATACTGAGCTTTGCTGAAGAGTCTCATAATATTATCGGCTCAGATACTAATCGGATCCGATGCCTTCTTTCCAGACAGATAAGCCAGAAAGAAGGAGCGGGTCACAAAGAGTGCGGAGAAGAAGGACGCGACGATTCCGATTGAGAGCGTTACGGCAAAACCTCGAACAGGCCCCGTACCAACCCCAAAGAGAATCAGCGCCGTGATTAGTGTGGTGATATTTGCGTCAACGATCGCAGACAAGGCATGCTGGAACCCCTCATCTACAGCAGTACGAGTCGCGCGTCCCTTGTCTAATTCCTCTCTGATTCGCTCAAAGATCAACACATTGGCATCGACCGCCATGCCGATGGAGAGAATCAGGCCTGCAATGCCTGGTACCGTGAGCGTTGCCCTCATCCCAACCAGCCCTCCAAGTACCAGAAACACATACACAGCAAGAGCGCCAACCGCCAAGAAGCCGGCCATCCCGTAGTAGATCATCATAACAACTACGACGAGCGCGAGGCCTACGAGACCGGCAATCTGCCCCTGATCAATTGAGTCCTGCCCCAAAGAAGGTCCAACAGTTCTCTCTTCTATGATATTGATCCGAGCTGGAAGTGCACCTGCCCGGAGAACCAGAGCAAGGTCACGCGCTTCTTCCATTGGTGTTCCCTGACCCATCTCAATCTGACCACGAGCACCTATGCGATCTCGGATCACCGGCGCACTCATGACCTCGTTGTCGAGAACAATCGCCAAGTAGTTACCGATATTGGCCCCGGAAAAACGCGCAAATTGACGACCGCCCGCCCTGGAAAACTGAAACTGTACCTGAGAAGTATTGAACTGCGGATCTCGCATCGCAGTTGCGTCTTCGAGTTGCTCTCCAGTCAGGAAGGAATCCTCTTCTAGCACATAGAGACGATAGTATGTCTGGGCTGCCTGACCCACCAATTCCGACCCCCAGAGCATGATCTCCTCACGAGGAAAAGCTCTTTCAACCTCGGGCATCGCCAGAAACATCTCAGCCACTGGACGATCCGCAGCCGAAACTAGGTAGGTGCCTTCTATATCTCCCACCATAAGAAGCGAGGAGAACGGCCGAAGAGCGTTCTCCTCCGCCTCAATCGAGTCGGAAACAGTAGCGGCACTGCTAGCCGCGGCAGCAGCGCTGTCCACTGCAGTTGCGGTGTCAGCCCCGAAGAGAAGACTCTCCAAGTTGCTCGTTTCCTGCGTGACCACTGCTCTCCCCAGAGCTGTGATCGAATCGACACCAAGAGACGCCACTATCGCTCTGTCGATACGACGAAGTGCAGCATCCATATCAGAGGCGGGCAGTACCTTCTTGAACTCCAGAAAAGCATTGCGCTGGACAATGCCCTTCGCCTGTTCCTCGTCGTCGATTCCTGCCAATTCGACGATCAGACGCTCACCGCCCACCTTTTGGATGAGCGGCTCCTCTACGCCAAACTCATCGATGCGTGTACGGATAATCCGCTCGACGCGATCGATCATGTCTGATTTCGCCTCGGGCGTCATGGTACCATCAGGATCATCGACTTCCAGCACCAAATGCATCCCGCCTTGGAGG
>DEBI01000009.1 GCA_002348465.1 Gemmatimonadales bacterium UBA2960
CCCCGCATCTCAATCTCGACGAAATCCCTCAGAAAAGAAGGCACGTTACCGGCCAGCACTTCCTCCACTAGGCGCCGCTCACGATCCTGGAATGACAACTCAGCCACCTCCTCGATGATAACCGAGGCATCCGCACTTGTTACTGGACGAGGGGGGAGATCAATAGACTGAGCCTCAACACTCCCCCACCAAGTGGAGAGCAACAGACCAAAGAGCACACATGACCTCAGCATCCTTCTAAGCCTTGCCCGGGCCCGTCAGCGACGCTCCGTGGGAAACACAACGATGCTTTCGTGCCCATTCTCACCTACTGATGCGACCCCGTATAGATAATTGTCGATCACCATATCCCGGAGTGTAAACTCAGTCGTGTTACCCACATAGCGAGAATGAGTCCATTGCGGTGCTGTCGTATCGCGCCAGTAGATCTTGTATCCGGCCAAATTCGGATCATCAACTGCATGCCAACTTAGTGTAGTTGAGGGACGGACCGCGCCCCCGATCGCTACTCCAGTCGGCTCCGGAGGAGCCCATGCTAGTGATGCAAGCACCGCGGCATTCACAGCGGTGAGACGAGAAGCAAAATCGAAGTTCACCCCTTCTATGACATCACCGTATTCGATGCCATTTTCGGTCCTTAGATCTTGATGCTGACGCTCGTACTGTTCATTTGTCTCCATGATCCGGACCCCCGGGAATCCGGCGTCATTGAATGGACGATGGTGGCCGCCTCTCCCGAAACGGTCTAGGCGATACACCATGATCGCATCAAGATTTGTGAAATACTTATCTGTGATGCGGTCCACGTAGCGAGCAATCTGCCGGGATGGTCCATCCACCTCACCACCATACACCCGATAGCTCCTAATCTCCCGCTCGGTAGCTGTTGCTGGATAAGGCTCAGAGAATACGCGGAACGTATTGTTCTCTATTACACCATTAATGCCCTCCACATTGCCGATCATGTCGTTGTTCAGGACACCAACGATATCCCACCCCTCTTCACTCGCCACCTGAGCCATATTCCGCCCCCCCCACAGGCCCTGCTCTTCCCCCGACAGACCCACGAGCACCACACTAGTCGGGAATTCATACTTACTGAGCAATCGCGCAGCTTCTATTACACCCGCCATTCCAGAGGCGTTGTCATTCGCACCTGGAGCGTCAGTCTCGCCGTCAGCCGTATTGGACGCGCGCGAGTCGATATCGCCGCTCATGATGACATAACGTTCCGGATGCACAGTACCACGGATGATAGCAACCACATTCACCACATTGACAGGCTCTGGAATCCGGACTGACGGAAGGGCAATAGACTCTTGATAAAAAACCTCTAAGCAGCCGCCACAAGCGAGCGAGATACGATCGAATTCGGCCTTGATCCACCGGCGAGCAGCACCGATTCCCCTTGTATCCGACAGTGTGTCAGACAGAGTGTTTCGCGTACCGAAGCTAACCAAGGCACGAATGTCCCTCTCAATCCTATCCGCGGACGATGCATCGATTATGTCATAAAGACGAAGATCGACCTCGGGCGGTGCGTTCTGAGCTGAGGCTGGAGGCATCGGAGATACAGCGGTCAGAAAGCAAAACAGCGCTACACTAGGACGAAGACTGGTCATGGCACTCGAAGAAAAAGATGAGCAAATAGTGTTAGTGAGTATGAACCTCAAGTCGCTTGTCCAATCCAGATGATCCAGTCTAGCGAGATCCTTCCACCCAAGGAGGATCAATCAGGAGTGTCGGATCGACACCCGGACGCGGTACAAGTTTCTGTGTGCGACCATACTGATTGTCGCCACCGTATAGGTTTCCCTCTGAGTCGACCGAGAACGTGTGCACCTCGAGATATCCATCAGGTAAGTCTCTAGGAACCTCCCACTCATACAGGCGATTCCCATCGAAATCGAACTTTACAAAGCGAAGTGGGCCAAGATCGCTGAGCCATACCGAATCATCGTTTACTATCAGGTCTAGCGGCAGCGCGAGTCCATCCCAAGTCGCCTCGTGCTGCACTCGGGTCGGATCACTTGTGGTCCTAAATACGTTGACCCTACCCCCAGAGCGATCAAGGGCAAAGATCCGACCGCCAGGCCCCACGGCAATGGCATGAATGCCATTGAATTGTCCGGGTTCGTCTCCGTTTCCTCCAAACTCACCCAGATATTCCATGTCTTCGTCTAGGATCATTACTCTGTGGTTGTCGAGGCCGTCAGCTACAAGGATCCTCCCATCTGGAAGGAACGCAACATCCTGCGGTCTAGCAAAATGAGTCTGGTCATCTCCCGGAACGCCCTTTTCTCCTAGGGTGAACAAGAGACGGGAACCGTCGTTCGAAAAGACATGAATCACGTGAAATGTCTCGTTGATCACCCACACGCGACTGTCAGGATCATACGGGCTAATCCGAATACGATGAGGGCCCGGGCCGTCGGAATCTCGGCACAAGTGATCCCACTGGTCCCACATCTCTAGGACTCTACCATCACGATCAAGGGTATACAGGCAGTGACGCCACGTCCTTCGCCCCGCCTCAAAAAGCACATTGATGCCGACCGACCCGGCGAAGCCGAGGTAACCCTGAGGGATAGGTGAAGGAAGCCTAGCTTCGCCCCGCATAGCAACGAAGATCCGATCCGGAGACTCCGCAAAAACCCCTGAGTTTCCCCCAAACGCGTAACCTGTCTGAGCAAACGGCTTGTGCCATCCGCGAACGACCTCATATGGGCTAGGACCAACTGGTCCTCGAATTTCAGCCCCTAATTGACCGGCTACAGACCCAGTTAGCGTTAATGAGGCAGTCGATAACAACACAAAGATCTTGGGGACTCGGCGCATGATTACTCTGGTCGAAAGGGTCATTGTTGGTCGCCGCCGGAAAACCAGAGTACTGGTACTTTCGGCGCTTCGAAACCGCAGTAGAGAGTTTTGGTAGCGATAAACCTTCTCCCTCAGCATCGTCGGCCCTAGCTACACCCGCGCTAAGTTCTTGGGACCAGTAGGTTCCTCGTCGTGTACTTACCGGGAGTCCAAAGCAGACTCTGGAACTTCGGACGACCCAGCAAACCCAAAAGAGATTTCTACTATGGCCTCCTTCTCCGTGAATGGTGAGCATCGCGAAGTGGACATCTCAGCATCGCACCCTCTCCTTTGGGTACTGCGTGAACGCTTAGGACTAACGGGCACCAAGTTCGGCTGTGGGATCGGTCAGTGCGGAGCATGCACAGTCTTGGTCAATGGCGCGCCCACACGGTCGTGCCAAACACCCGTGGGCAGCGTCGAAGGTTCAGAAGTCACAACTATCGAGGGCTTGGCTGCAAACGGACTAAGCTCCGTCCAGTTAGCGTGGATTGAGGAGCAGGTACCACAGTGTGGATATTGTCAGTCCGGGCAAATTGTCTCCGCCACGGCTCTTCTAA
>DEBI01000006.1:0-2333 GCA_002348465.1 Gemmatimonadales bacterium UBA2960
AGGCCGTTACCCCACCAACAAGCTGATACGTCGCGACCCCCTCCTTGGGCGAGAGCTTACAAGTAGAGGCCCTCTTTGATCACACGACCATGCGGAAGTGTGACATCATGCGGTATTAGCCCAGGTTTCCCCGGGTTGTCCCTCACCCTAGGACAGGTTGGTCACGTGTTACTCACCCGTTCGCCACTCGGGTCTTCCAGTGCAAGCACCGGAGCCCTCGTTCGACTTGCATGTATTAAGCACGCCGCCAGCGTTCGTCCTGAGCCAGGATCAAACTCTCCGTTGAGAAATAGCTTGATTGAATAGCTCTGAAATCGAACGCGACCTGTACTGCGTTGTGTAACTAGATCGAGCGTTCGGAATCTACGTTGTTTTGACCTGCCAACCTTTCGGTCGGACACAGCAGGACGTAGTGCCTACTGTTCAGGCCCGCTCAATTACACTCAAAACCTTGATTTTCAATCAGCATTTGGGTGCTCTGAAGGGACGGTTCCGACCCGCCTTGTAAGACGAGCGAAACGCCCTCTCAAGCAAAACGCAGCGCGCGGCCGTGTGCTCCAGCCGTTCGCTGCGAGGCCTCAACTATAAACAGGCCCTACATAGGGGTCAACACTTAGGAAGCACTTTTCTTTGGGCCCTTTCAGGTCCGGAAACCACTCCCTACAAAACCACTCATGGTATAGCCTTCAGGGTGGACGACCGGAATTGAACCGGCGACCTCCGGAACCACAATCCGGCGCTCTAACCAACTGAGCTACGCCCACCATTGTACTTGCCGCGCATCGAGCCTACTCAAGCCTGTAGCAGTGACGCCCGACCACCTACTCACGAGCGCGAAAAGCTAGTCCAACCCCACTTGAGCGTAAAGCGTCTATCCCCCTCCTGCTGGGCACGACCTTCCGAGGCGTGAATGGTCTCGATAAAAGAAGCCCGGCGAACGGATTTCGTTGTCCCAATCTTGGTGAAACACTTCTGTCGCCGATCCGGACATCGGAGGAACCAACCAGGCCCAGTCCCCTGTGACCGACCGGCCTGAACGATCCTCGTCTCTGCAGAACTTCATGAACTGTGCCGACGCCGTGTGATGGTCAACCATCCTGACTCCGGCTTCCGAAAAGCTATGTAGTACTGCGGTGTTGAGCTCTACAAGAGCGCGATCCCTCCAGAGTGCAACTTGATCGTCTGTATCGAGGTGCATCCGTTCCGCAATTTCTGGCAGCACATTGTAGCGACCCACATCTGAAAGGTTGCGGGCCCCGACTTCAGTGCCCATGAACCAACCATTGAACGGAGCAGCGGTATACTCTAGTCCTCCGATCCCAAGAGTCATGTTTGAAACGATGGGGACCGCGTACCAACGAAGAGCCAACTCGGAAAACCACTCGAGATCAGGATGGGTGAGCGGGACTTCCATTGCGTCTCCCGGCTCCCACTCAAACCAAGCTACGTCATGGCCCGGCATATCAATCACAACTGGTAATAGGTCAAAGTCAGACCCAGGCCCCCTCCACCCCAAGGCTTCGCAATAAGCGGTGAATGCTCGCTCATCTGGGTCGCCCTTGAAGCCTCTTTCTTCACCGTAGCCAGCATAGCGAATCAGCTTGCTGTTCAAGATTTGAACCGACTCACCTTGGTCGGGGTGAGCCGGAGCGAATACCGCTATAGCAGGTCGAATGCGACCATCATTCGTTGCGAATCGAACGTATTCGCGCAGTGAGCGAAAAACAGATTCGGGCGATGATTTTGAACGATAGTCCAATATCTGGAGGGATCGCCACGGGAGCCTACCCAAGCAGCGGTTACTGTTCCGCCAAGCGACCTGCGCACCAAACAACAGCTCATCTTCTGTATGCCGATATGTGCCCTCTTGCTCGATCTCTGACCGTACCTGCGACAAACGCTGGCGCACATCGTAAGCGGGTAATCGTGGCGCCAACTCCCTTTCTGCCAGCGAAAGAAAAGCTTCTGCTTCTTCGAGAAGAGACGGTTGAGAGTTCGTTGGCCTTCGCATCACGGAGAAGGAATGAGAGGATCTTCGGACGAAACGCCTACCCCTCGCGCCAGCGTAAGATTCGTGGCGACGAGCCTTGTGTGACAGGCACCTATCCGTGGGGCTTACTTCATCCCTGCCAAACGCGCCTGGCAGGACTCGAACCTGCGACCGCCGGCTTAGAAGGCCGATGCTCTATCCAGCTGAGCTACAGGCGCTCGACTACCTCATACAAAGGATATGATCGAATCAGAAGTTAACGAATGCCCCTCACACTCCTCAACGCGCTACAACAAATGGGAGGAGACGCAACATAAACAGAAGCGCACGAGATTAAGGCACT
>DEBI01000006.1:2721-3707 GCA_002348465.1 Gemmatimonadales bacterium UBA2960
GCCGCGTTAAACCCGAGCATGAAATCCGCGTCCGAGAACGTTTCAAAGAGGTCCGTGGCCTGATGCCAATGGGGGTTAGCTCGATTCCCAGTTTCGTACAAGCGCCTATTCTCCCGGAGACTGACCGCTGCGACTAAATCCATAAACGGTGTGGAATCTGTATTGCTCATCGCGTTACTCAGAACTGCAGGATAGTCCGTCGCATGCATTCGGTTGGCGTTAATCAGGGCAAGCCCAAGTTGAGCGGATTCTTGAGCCATCGCTGAGTTAAGCTGGAATTCAACATCTACATCTGCGTCTAATGCCTGATGATGTGTGACTGGATTTCCGTGATCCCACATCATCATGTCATGTTGGATCATCCCAACCCAACGGGGCTCGGGATATTCTCCTGAACCCACTGGGTCTTCAACTCCCTGCATGTCTGCCCTCTGCTCTACGTATGCCCGGGCTCCGTTCAGCCCTGTCTCTTCATTGTTCCACAGTGCAAACCGAATGGAGCGCTGAGATACTACGTCGGATGCTGCTAAGACACGCGCAATCTCCATCACCAGCGCTGTTCCTGAGCCATCATCATTCGCCGCCTCTCCCCCACCTCGCCCATCCATATGCGCCCCGATGATGTACATCTCATCAGGGCGGGAAGCACCGATCTTTGTGGCGAAAACTTCTTCACGCGGCTCAGGCGCCGCCGAAATTCGCGGCGTATACATGTACTTAACCCTCTCAGTTTCATAACCCCACGAGCGAAGCTGATCCTCAATCCAATCGTTTGCAGCCTCGTTACGCGGGGTCCCCTGCTCTCTGTCTCCAAAAGTTGTCAGGCCGTATAGAATTGATTTATACGATTCAAAATCCAATCGCCGAACCACCTCCTGATGCATGCTGTCGGTCGCAGTCATCGGGACACCACCTAGCACTCCCCGCAAGCTACGCCTCAGCACGGGCGGGTCGCTGGCTCGACGCTCTTGTGCGGGGCGCTGTTG
>DEBI01000013.1:0-260 GCA_002348465.1 Gemmatimonadales bacterium UBA2960
TTGCCTGTGAGCGTTTGGACCCTCTGTGTCCGGTTGGAGTGGCGTTTTTATTGGTCCCGGCACTGCATAAGTGTGCCTTTCGCCCCATGGCGTATTCGTGATCTCGGACAGAATGGTTTCGATTCCCACTCCATCTGATCTGTAGCAGTAGTAAAATGTCACCGGATTTTGAACGTATCCGAAGTATCTTAGGTGTGTAAGGACCCGAATCGGACCGGAGGGCCGCTTACCCGTTAGTCGTTCAGCCTCGTCTCGAACCG
>DEBI01000013.1:677-17354 GCA_002348465.1 Gemmatimonadales bacterium UBA2960
TTGAAGACCTGATCGAGCTCGCTCAGGTCTAGATACATCATGAAGATCCTATACGAAAAGCTATGAGGCCGAGGTTGGTAGCGTGCGTGTCGGATGGTCCCCGTGTAAATCGCACTTTCCATCGCACGCTGCTCAGAGTTCTTTTTCGCAGAGGCTGCATGTGATGATTTTTTCATAGCGTGATGCCGAAGCGCTCCGCTACCCGAACGCCACTGCGAACACCGTCCTCGTGGAACCCGAATCCCCAGTAGGCTCCGCAATAGTGTGTTCGGTTTAAGCCGCTGATTTCCGAGTGTCGTTCTTGTACTTCGAAGCCTTTTCCCGTGTAGACGGGGTGTTCGTATGTCGCTCGGTATAGGATCGAGTCGGGATTAATCGAGTCGGTGGCATTAAGGGTCACACAGTAGGTTTTTTCTGTATCAAGGCTCTGCAGGAGGTTCATGTTGTATGTGACGGTTGCAGGCCCAGAGGCATCGCCACTGACATGGTAATTCCATGAGCCCCAAGCGTTCACACGCTTAGGAAGCAGGCTTGTGTCGGTGTGTAAAACGACGTCGTTTTTCTGATAGGGTAAGGAGCTGAGGAACTCCTGCTCCAGCGGCGTCGCGTCGTCTATAGCGGATAGCGCTTGGTCCGAGTGGCACGCGAACACTACTTGATCGAACCTTTTTCCGTTGACCGAGACGTAGTCGTCATACCGTGACACAGATGTCACAGGGGTGCCAGTTCGTATACGATCTCGGAAAGGGTGCACTAGAGGAGTCAGATACGATTTCGATCCCCCTGTGATTACTCGCCATTCCGGGCGGTCATCCACTGTCAGCATTCCGTGATTCTCGAAAAAGCTGACGAAGAATGCGGCGGGCATCTCCAAGACTTGATCGCGTGGAACCGACCAGAGCGCCGATCCCATCGGTAAGAGGTAAAGTTCGGAAAGCCATGATGAGTAGCCACTGCGACTGACGTACTCACCGAGTGTCATTTGAGCTGCTTCGTTTCGGATCGCGCCCGCAGATTCACGATTGAAGCGGAGAATGTCGAGTAACATCCTGTGAAACGAAGGCCGTAGCAGGTTTCTCCGCTGGGCAAAGATCTGTCGCAAGGTCGAGCCGTTGTACTCTACCCCGTAACGATCGCACTTCACACTGAAGCTCATGTTTGATGGTTGAGTTGGGATACCCAAGCGCTCAATTAAGCTCGTGAACATTGGGTAGTTGCTCTCATTGTATACGATGAAACCGGTATCAATTTGCAGTAACCCCGCGTCGGAAGTCGGGATGTCGACGGTATGCACATGACCACCGATTCGATCACGGGATTCGAATACAACGACCTCGTGATGAGGATGTAAAAGGTGAGCGGCTACGAGACCGGATACTCCGCTGCCTACGACTGCGATTCGCACCGGTCAGGTTCGCTGCAGAAGGCGCTCAGGCGGTTGCCGTAGATCGCTGATTATTCGGAGCTTTTCCAGCATCTGCAATCCATAGTATGTAATGTCCACTTCCCACCAAAAGAAACCTTGGCGAGCCGCTCCGGGATATCTATGGTGGTTGTTATGCCAACCCTCGCCAAAGGTGAGAAGCGCCAGCAGGAGACTGTTACGGCTGTCATCACCGGTATCGTAGCGTTGGGTGCCCATCTGATGCGCGAGTGAGTTGATGAAACAGGTGCAGTGAAATAAAACCACGGTGCTGATGAAGAACCCCCAAACCAGTAGCTGCCAGCTACCTATCAAGAATAGGGTTACTGCAAGTAGAAACGGCACGAAGATGTCGAATCGGTCCAGAAAACGAAGCTCGGGGTACTTAGCTAAGTCACGCACGGCTTCAAAGTTGGTAGGGAAGTTGCCCGGCGCCGTGATCCACCCCATGTGAGCCCACCAGAAACCATGATGCCGGGGCGAGTGCACGTCATGCTCTGTATCGGAGTGACGATGATGATGCCGGTGGTGGGCGGCCCACCACAGAGGCCCACGCTGTGCCGAACTCGCTCCCAGTAGGGCGAATACGAATTGCGCCGGTCGTGATGTTTTGAACGACCGGTGTGAGAAGTAGCGATGGTAGAAGCCTGTTATTGCAAACATCCGAAGAGCGTAAAGGGATGCTGCGACAGCTATCGCTGACCAACTCCAGCCGACCCATATGACTCCGAGGCAAGCTGCGTGTACAGCGATGAAGGGTATGACCCGGAACCAGTCTACTACGGTTTTGTCCGTCATCTTGTTGTGGTCGACTGCCGAGGTGTCGAACCAAAGAACCAGTGGTTTCAGGACCTTAAGAAGTGATGCAAGCATACCGTGCGGAAACGGGAGTGTCAGTGTATCACATAAATTTATAGCAGATCTATTGCAATATCATGATCATCCACTGAATGCCCCAGTATAAGAAGACGAAGAACAGAAAAACCATCCCTACTTCATCCGGAGACTTCAGGAATTGCCATAGATTCTGAAGAGCGCGTCCTGTGAGCGTTGGGAGCTCATGGCTCCTATGTCGCATCCGACGTTTTTGTCGCATAGGTCTGTCGTCTGCTTTTGCCTGATCTATGCTTGCGCTTCGTATAATTTGAGTCTGAGGATGCCGGCTTTCCGGGATTGGGGTCTCGTCCCATACAGCGATTACACGCGACAAGAGACCATGCGCCACGTGGGGCCCGTTATGCCCTAGCTCACGAGTGCAGACCGTTCGTGTGCGATCAAGTCTCGCACCGCATCGCTTGACGCCAACACCACGGATACGCTTGATGTGCGAGTATCGCTTTATGGACTCTGGCTGTTCCTCGACGGTGATTCTCAAAAGGCGACTCGGTACCTGAGGTGCGGTTGGACATTGAGAAACGGGGCCCGCTACCACTTGATCGGGTAATGATGTTGATGCTTTGAATGCGGGGAAGGTTATTCTGTGAAGCGCGTTCCCCTGCCTTGGTTGCTACTTCTCTGCAATTTAATACGTGCCGCTGCCCTCGACTGTAAAGCACGGAAGCCGAGGAGGCTCGCTAGTACTAGAGCAAAGAGTGAAGGCAGGCGCGTATCGGCCTTCACGAGCCAGAAGTAGTGCACGACGCCTAGGGTGCCGGCGAGGTAGGCTGCGCGGTGAAGGGTACTCCACTTCTTTCCTAGTTTGCGGATTGCCCATCGAGTTGAGGTGAGCGCCAACGGAAGCATTACCAAAAGAGCTGCCATGCCTGCGGTAATAAATCTCCGCTCTAGGATGTCGGCCCACATGTAGCGGAAATCAAAGATGTTGTAGAAGGCAAACCAGATGACAAAATGAGCACTCGCGTAAAAGAATGCGAAGAGGCCGAGTGGTCTGCGCAGCTTAATTAAGAGATTCCATCCAGATATGCGTCGGATTGGAGTTATTGCTAATGAGGACAAGAGCAGCACCAGGGCGGTCATGCCTGTCCACAGCGTCAACTTTTCCACGGGGTTTACACCCAGAGATCCTCTAAGGAGGCTAATTACTAAATGGACACCTGGAGACAGAGCACTTACCCACAGGATCGTCTTGATCGCGAATAGGGCGCGCTTCTGTTTCATGTTCTACCGTCCGACGCGTCTTGTCAGTGGCTCGACTATTTCCAGCGCGCGAGGTCCATTCCGGCATAGAGGTGCTGCACCTGATCCGTATAGCCGTTGAACATCATGGTGTCGAAGTCCTTCCGGAAGCCCGGTAGCCTAGTCTCCCGCGCCTGACTCCAGCGCGGGTGACTGACGTTTGGGTTCACGTTCGCGAAGAACCCATACTCGTGAGAGTTTTGTACCTGCCACGTGTTGATCGGCATCTCTTCCACAAATCTGATGCTCTGGATCGACTTAACCCCTTTGAATCCATATTTCCAAGGAACTACTAGACGGAGTGGGGCACCATTCTGGTTAGGAAGATCGGCTCCATATAATCCGGTGGCGAGAATCGTTAGTGGATGCATTGCTTCGTCCATCCGCAGGCCTTCGATGTAGGGCCAGTCGAGGATCGGGAAGCGCTGGTGGGTCATCTCTTCGGGACGTACGATGGTTTTCATCTCGATGTACTTGGCCCCGGGTTGAGGCTCGACCTTGTTGATGAGTGCCGAGAGTGGGAATCCATACCAGGGGATGACCATTGACCAAGCCTCTACGCAACGCAGGCGATAGACCCGATCCTCCATGGTGATACCAGAGAGCAAATCGTCTAGCTCGTATTCACCAGGTTTGTTGACCATGCCACCGATCTCCACTTTCCAGGGCCGCGGCCGGAAGGCGCCGGAATTTTCCGCAGGGTCAGACTTTCTGGTACCAAACTCGTAGAAGTTGTTGTAGGTGGTGATCTCTTCGTAGGAGTTCAGTGGCTCATCCATCTCGGACGTCATGGAATCGAAGCGCGGGTGGAGTTCCTGGAGTGTTGTTTTTCCCTGGAGAGCTCGAGGGCCGAGAGCTGTGCCTAGGACCCCCGCGGCTGCTGCCTTCTTAACGAAGTGCCGTCGATTGAGGTAGGTGCGTTCCGGGGTGATCTCTGAAGAAGCGATATCGGGTTTGCGTCTGATGATCATGACGGTCTCAGGCTTGGGCTATTGTGCTGCGGTCGAAACGATTTATTGAAGCTAGTTACTGTGGTCGGATTTTTTACCCGTATTCCTTGGTCGTGCGTTTGTTCCTAATAATCTGAAGTAAGCTCAGCTGCAGATCGTTGCTGCTCCACTTGCCGCAGCCTCCAGCATTTCCACGAAGATCTCTACTGTGTGGTATCCGCTATCTCGATCATACCACTCCATCTTCTGTGGATATATCTCTTGACTGGAAAAATCCTCTTCTAAAATCCAGTCCTTCAAGGCAGGTGGCCGTTCAATGAAACAACCGACTTCGTCAAAGTCTTCGTTTAGGAGGAGAATAGTGGGCGTCGAGGCTCGTCCGTCTAGTGTGCGATGGGACTCCATGATGCTGAGGCCGGTAGTTGGATCGACCACTCGCATTTCGAGTCCGTCCACCATGTCAACTAGCTGAGCTAGGTAGGGTATCGTGCTTACTGAGTCGGAGCATGAATCGACAGCCACGGCTAAAAGCCTCCAACTCCCGCCTACCGCTCTTGCTCGGGCAACGAGATGCGAGTCGATTTGCTCTGCTTTTTCGGTGTTGCCGATCCACAACTCGGCTCTCCGCTTTGCTGAGCTAAGAAACTCAGTGTAGGGGCGCCCCGACTCGTATATGTCTCTCAACTCATTGTCGAGTGTCGAGGGCGACCGGGATACATCACTACAAACTTCACTGGGTTGTTCCAGGATCCCCATAGACAGTAGAGCAGCGACAGCCAGAGATATCATGGTATGGATGCCTTCAAGAGCCGAGATGTTGTTTGAGTTTGCGATCGAAAAAAGACAACGTGGCTTCGAATGCTGAAACCCAGTTGCGGTGCAGGAGAAAGCCATGCACTTCGTCAGGGAAGATCAACTGCTCGTACTCGACACCACGGCGGGACAAGGCTTCGGCCAGATCGACCGTTTCAGAGAAAGGGACATTGCGATCGTCATCTCCGTGAATCAATAGGACCGGAGAGGTCCAGCCGTCCATGAAAGCCATCGGCGAGGAGGCATATGCGAGTTGGCTGAATTGAGGATAGTCTTTGGGGTCATAGGAAGGCCGAAAGCCATTCATGACGACGTTCCAGTCATGTACGCCATGGATGTCCACTCCTGCGGCAAAGAGGTTCGATGCCCTAGCAAGGCCGAGTGCGGTTAGGTAACCACCGTATGATCCGCCCCATAGGCCGATCCGGTCCGGGTCTACATCATCTCGTGATTGCAGGTAGAGTCCCGCTCCAACTACGTCATTGAATTCACTGGCCCCCGTAGCTCCGTAGTTTTCTGCTTCCCGGAATTCCATTCCGTAGCCGATCCCGCTTCGATAGTTCACCGATAGGACTATGTATCCGGCATTCGCCAGAGCTTGGTTCATCGCGTAAGTGTTGTGGTAGTACCCGCGGTGATGAAAGCCAAGAAGCATTTGGCGGCGGGAGCCACCGTGAAAGAAGAGCACAGCTGGGAGTCTCTCTCCGGCTGGCGAGCTTGCTGGCATGAAGAGTTGACCGTTTATTTTCATCCCATCTGAGGCGCTGAAGGTCACCTCTCTTGGCTCGACCAAGTGGTCTTTGGGGAACGAGTCCGGGAGGTCTGGACTAACCCGATGACGTTGTCCGTCTATAAGCACGACCGTGTGAGCCGGCTCCCTACCCGAGGCCGCGTGAAACGCTACGGTACCGTCTCCGGTGATCACTGCCCCCCATTCGAGGCCCGTGCCTGGTGTCACCAATTGGGCTGATCCACCTGATGCGTCGACACGCCATACATGTTTCCGGTCTACGTCGTTCTGGTTCGAATCGTAAATGACGGATCTGCCGTCCGGTCCAATCGAGGCGAATTGGACTTCGAAATCACCCGGAGTGAGAAGCGTTGTCGCTCCACCTGAGCTAGGGATGCTGTACAGATGCTTCCAGCCATCACCTTCCCAGGGGAAAACCAGGCGGTCATCGGCGGTCCACCAGAGTTGGTTTGCGGCACTGATCCCACTGAATGCGCTTCCGACCCCTTCCGATGCCTTCCAGATCTCAATCCCAGTGCCAGTTTCAACGTTAGCTACCCGAATCGAAAAGGGAAGCGCTTCACGGCGAGGGGAGAACATATGCACGACTCGCTCATTGGGCGTTCGAATGAAAGCAATCTGGCTCCCGTCTGGACTCCATGCGGGGGACGAGTCATTCCCTACACTCGGGTCGAGGTATGTGATGCGGTCGCCCTTGAGGTCTAGGACTCCGATAAAGGCGTGGTCACCCCGGTTACTAACAAACGCCAGTTCTGATCCATCGGGTGACCAAGTTATGTCCCCAGCGTTACCACGGATCTTGGCGACTCTCTGCGGCTGAGTTTCACCTTCGAGGGCAAGCAAGAAGATTTCACCACTCTGTGCGTACGCGATTTGTTTACCATTCGGAGATACTGTAAAAGAAGAAGCAGAAAAGAGATAGGTGTCGACACCTATATCAAAATATGACATCCATATTCCTCGCTCTTCCTCACTTGGCGAGAAGAGTGGATCTGGAACTTCACCCTGACGATTTGGTGCACCACCACGCACCCAGAACAGTTTTGAACCGTCTGCTGAGAAGGTCAGCCCCGACAGCTCTTGTCCGTTGTCCCCGGTGTAATCTGTAAATGGACGCCCTTGCCACCTCGGACCTTCCGCGACCCATATATTCCGTTCACCCTCACGGTTCTCGATCCAGGCGATACGATCTCCAGTTGGGGAAGCTACTAATCCCGAAGCGAAGGAAAACGATAAGACTTCTTCTATTGAGAATGGGCTCTGCGCGGCGGCAGGGACCACCATTAGACTTAGAATTAATCCTACAGTAGGTGTGATTGTGGTCCAGCGGGTTGAGTTCACGCTGGAATTCCATTTTTGGCGACGTCGCTCATGATTTCGACGAAGCGATCTAACTCGGACGGCGTCGTGTAAACGCTTGGACTGATACGCAGCCCTTGGAATTCCGCGTGATTGATGCTTACGACGATGATTCGATGGCTGTTCCACAGATATTCGCGGAGAGCATTGGGCTCGATTCCGATTATTTCGACGTTCGCAATTCCACATGCAAAACCAGGCTTTTGGCTGGTGTGCAATCGAACGTTGTCATGTTCAAGCAACGGGTTAGCCCAGTAGTCCCTGAGGTAGGTGAGACGAGCAGCTTTCCGTGCTGGGCCGAGGCCTTGATGAAAGGTGAGTGCCTCACCGATACACAGATAGGGTGCTTCAGGGTGAGTCCCGATCTCTTCAAATTTTCGGATATCCTGGTCGCGTGACTCTGGGGCAGCCATCAGGGGCCAGACGTCTGCGATCTGGTCTTTCCTCACGTACAGAAGTCCTGTTCCGTGGGGCGCGAAGAGCCATTTGTGGAGGCTACTCGTGTAATTGTCGACGTCGAGCTCACCAATATCGAAGTCAAAATGTGCCAACGAATGTGCGCCGTCGATTATTAGGGGGATCCCATGACGGCGCGCCATTGCGGTCAGTTCGGTTACTGGAAGGATTTGTCCTGTCAGATTTATCATGTGACAACACAGGATCAGCTTCGTCCGATCGGTTATCCCGTCCTCAAAAAGCCGAACAATCTCCGCCGGGTCTTCAGCGGGCACTGGGATCTGGATCTGCTTGAGCACTATGCCTTCGCGACGTTCCCGTTGCTGAAAGGTCGTGATCATCCGCCCGTAGTCTTGAGTCGTGGTCAGGACTTCGTCACCGGGCTGTAAGTCGTACCCAAACTGAAGTATCTGAAGACTTTCCGAAGAGTTGCGTGTGAACGCTACTTCTTCTGGGTCTACCCCCCACTCGCGGGCCATCCTTTGGCGCGTTCCTTCTCTCTGCGGTTCAAGGATCTGCCACATGGTGTACGTTGGCGCCAAGTTCGAGTAATCTTGGTGCCGCTTCATGGCGTCCTGGACCAGCTTTGGGCTGGGGGAAACTCCGCCGTTATTTAGGTTGACTAGAGTCCGGTCGACAGTAAACGCGCTTTGTACTTCACGCCAAAAGTTTTCATCATCAACAACGTCTTCAGGGCTGCCTGGGTGTGATCCCAGATTCATGGCGATATCGATCGCTTCGGCACGTAACTCGGTCGGACGAAATGAAATTCCTGCGGCTGCGGCTGCGGCTGGAAGGGATAGCGTGCCTAGGAAAGAGCGGCGACTCTGCATAGTCTAAGTCCTCAATTCGTGATGGTACCGTTTCATGGTACTGCGGGTGGTCGGCACTGTCCAACCGTATGACTAGCCATCGAAGCCGATCTGCAGATTCATGGTTGGGTTGTCTCTTGCTATCCTATTACACCTGGAACAATCGGTTGAAGAAGTTGCTAGAACTCAACCGTTCACAATCCTCTTTCTTTCTGAATTCTTGCGCCAAGCATTCTTCTGGTCTGAGCAAGTTCGGCGGGGTACCGCCTTTCTGATCGCATGTCTGGCCACAGGTCTCGTCCCTTCGGAGGCGCATTCTCAGAATCCGGATTCAATCCCACCAGATTCAGCAAGAGTTCTAGGGGGGATAACGGTCAGGGTCGCGCGGCCTGCCATCACCGTCGGGGGAGCGAGCGCGGTTGTGATGGACCTAGATTCTCTTGGCGGCATGCCTTCTCCGTCGATGGACGAGGTGTTGCGCTCGATGCCCCTCATTCAGATCCGACAGAACAGCCGAGGAGAGGTGCAGCCGGCACTTCGCGGATCGGAAGATCGACAGATTACGATCCTTATGGATGGCGTACCACTGAGTATTGGATGGGATCACCGCACGGATATGTCCATCATTCCACTCACGGCAGCGCGCAGCGTAACCTTGGTGCGTGGATTGTCCTCGGTTCTGTATGGTCCCAATACCCTAGGCGGTGTTGTGGAGGTAGATGTAGCTAGAGGTAAGGGCCAAGCTGAGGCGGTGGATCCTTTCTCATTCGGGTTCTCAATCGACGAGACGGGTGCGAATAACATGTCGGTGACCGCAGGTCGCTTGATCTCAGGTACGAGCCATCAGTGGGTCGTCCGCGGAGGTGGGGGTTTTAGTGATCGCAGAGGTTACCCCATCTCTAACGAGGTCCTGAGAGACAAATCGTTGCGCGCTCAGTTTTTGTTTGACGATGCCTTGCGACTGAATAGTGACAGACGACGATTCGACGGCTTCTTCAGTACTAGGTACCTAAATGAGGACGGGGGTTGGGCTTCCGTTACTGCGTCCGGGTTTGATTTGGAACGAGGGGTCCCTCCAGAAGCACATCAGGATAAGCCTAGGCTTTGGAGGTATCCCGAACAGAGAAGGATGATTGCCGCGGTGACGGGTGGTACAGGTCAACGGGTTACCGGTTGGGGTGAAGGTGACCTTGAGGCTAGTTTCGGATTCGATGTCGGGAATACTCGTATAGAGCAGTTCAAGACCGCAGGATACAGGGCCATCGAAGAGACCGAAGATGCCGATGATAGAGTGATCACCGGCCGTGTCCTCGGAGAACATACGCTTGGTGCTGACGGTGCGCTTAGAGCCTCCGCGACTGTCGCAGAGGTCTCTCATGATGAAGTGCTCACTCAGACCGGTTCAGGTTCCGCTGAGTTCTCGTACCAACAGCGATTGTGGAGTGTCGGGCTTGAAACTGAGTGGAGACCGGGTGCTAGCGGTCTCACTACGATCACGCTGGGCGTGTCACAAGACGGCGCGACAACACCGAAGTCTGCTGACAAGTCGCCTGTGGATGGCATGTCGGACTTCGGCCTTCGAATGGGGCTTGGCTCTTTGGTGTCTGAGGGCGTGCTCCTACATGGGAGTGTCAGCCGTCGTTCCCGGTTCCCATCTCTTAGAGAGCTATATTCTGGTGCTCTAGGTCGGTTTGAGCCCAACCCTAACTTGAAACCTGAAACGCTATTCGGTACAGAGGCCGGCCTCACCGTGAACGGATCCAAGGGTGAGTTCCAGTTTGTGGGTTTCCACCAGCGGCTCACCAATGGAATCGTCAGGCGGTCCTTCAGTGACGGGGTTTCTGGTTCGCGGTTCCAACGTGTGAACCAGGACGAAGTTCGCAGTTTTGGGATGGAACTGCTCCTCTCTGGAAGGATTGGAGGGTCGACGATGACGGGAGACCTCACAGTGCAGGCAGTGGATGGGTTTGATTCAGATGGATCAGTCGTTGAACTCGAGTATGAGCCGGCTGTAGCTGGAAAGCTCGGTTTCGACATGCCAATCTCTGGTAAGCTGAACTTAGGAGGGGAAGTTCGTTATGTCGGAGAACAAAAGTGTGAGAATCCGGAGGTGGGTGGGCTTCAGACACTAGCGTCGAGCAAGTCGTTTGACTTAGGGCTCCGACGGAGTTTTGACGTGAGTCGGGCGGGTATCGTAAGTCGACTAGACGCTTCCGCGTCAGTTAAGAACGTGACGGACAGTGCGATCTATGATCAATGTGGGCTCCCCCAGCCAGGTCGCTTTATCCAAGTCCAATTCCGCATCCGGTAGCAGCTAACTAACTTGCCAAGAGCATGGCTGGCCTCAGTTGAGCCGGTTCGACAAGCCCTCGTCACTCAACAGTTCAATGATTCGTCTCACCTTCCTCGGTACCGCAGCGTCCAGACCGACCGTCGGCCGGAATGTGAGCGGCATTGCCGTCCAGCGTGAGGGGGATCTCTTCCTCTTCGACTGTGGAGAGGGAAGCCAAAGACAGATGATGCGCTTCCAGACCGGTTTCGGTGTGCGTGCTATTTTTATCAGTCACACTCATGCCGATCATTTTCTCGGCATCACGGGATTACTGCGAACCATGGCGCTGCAGGACCGCACCGATCCGATAACGATTTATGCGCCCCGCGGCACGGGACATGTGTTGAATTCTGCGGTCGTCCTAGGTAACGATCGAATCCCTTTCCCTGTAGACATTGTCGAATGCTCCGCTGGTCAAGGTTTGAGCGCGGACGAGTATGAGATCTGCGCGTTCGATGTGCAGCACGGGCGAGGTCGTGTGGCCGTGGGGTGGGCTCTCGTAGAAGACGAGCGTCTCGGGCGGTTTGATGTTGAGCAAGCGAGGGCGGCTGGTGTTCCCGAGGGGCCGCTATTCGGTTCTCTGCATCGTGGCGAGGATGTTGAGGTCGGCGGACGCACGGTGCGTGCGGCCGATCTCGTGGGCGCTCCTAGGCCGGGTAGGTCTCTCGTATACACGGGAGACACACGACCCTGTCGGGAGACTGTCGAGCGAGCACAAGGTGCGGACGTGTTGGTGCACGAGGCTACGTTTGCCCACGATGAATTCGATCGAGCCCGTCAGACGGGACACTCTACGGCCTTGGAGGCTGCTCGAGTGGCTGCAGAAGCAGAGGTGGGCGCAATGTATATGACGCACATTTCAGCCCGATATTCCGATGATCCGCGTCCGTTGGAAGAGGAAGCCCGCACGGTTTTTCCGCGGTGCAGGGTCGCTCGTGACGGTCTGGTGCATGAGATCGCCCTCCGATCGGGCGATGAGACAGTTATGGAACAGACTTCCGCATGAGTGCCTTTATACCCAGTTACGCAGAACAGAACGAATCCCGACACGATAATCCAGTCCTCCGTCAGGAGCCCTATTCCCCTTCGGAACAACGCAAGCGCTGGGAAGTTCGGGCCGCTCAGTGGCGGGCGCGTGAGATTGCACAGCTTGTCTTTGGCGGTGTTTCGGATATGGGTCTGACTGGAATACGAGGGAGAGGGGAAGTGCGTGGGCTACTTAGGCTAGACGTGCCATTTGACGATTTGTGCAAGCATCATGATCGGGAGGCTCGGTTTATGGCGACTGTCTTGACCGATCCCGTACTCTCCGCCGTTCCTTTGCTCTATGTCATCGGACCCGAGAAACACTAAAGGCTGTTCCGGGCAGAGTCCGGAGAGTGAACTGGGTGATAGGTATGGAGGGTCGGTTTCGTGTAAGTGGGGGCTAGAGTGAGGATTCGAGTCCCGGGTGATAAATCTCTAAGCCAACGAGCACTCATTCTCTCTGCTCTTGGTCGTGGCACGAGTCGACTTAAGGGACTGCTCTGCAGTGGGGATACAGAGTCAACTTTGCGCGCTCTGCGAGGTCTGGGGATAAGAACTCCGAATATTCCTAGGGACGGTTCTGAAGTATTCATTCAGGGCGTTGGACTAGACGGTTTGAAAACGCCTGATGATGCTCTAGATCTCGGAAACTCTGGTACGGGTGCGAGATTGCTCTTGGGTGTACTTGCTGGCAGTAATCTCAGTGCAACGATAGACGGAGACGCCTCGCTGCGGATGAGACCGATGGCGCGAGTAACGAAACCGCTTGAACTAATGGGTGCTCGGTTTCAGCCACTAGGTAGGGTAGGCCGGCTTCCTGTAACGGTGCATGGGAGTTCTAAGCTCAAGCCACTGGAGTGGAGCAGCCCGGTAGCGAGCGGTCAGATTAAGAGTTCGCTGCTGTTTGCGGGCTTAACCGGGCGTGCTCACACTGTCTTGACGGAGCCTCTGGAATCTCGTGATCACACTGAGAGGATGTTCAATGCGGTTGGGGCTGCTGTAACCGGGCGGGAGACGGATGCTGGATGGCGTGTCGAGATGCCGCATCCGCCAGACGAGATTGGGCCACTGGATTTCACGGTTCCAGGTGACATTTCCTCCGCGGCGTTTGTTCTGACTCTAGTCGCTCTTGGTGGAGCTGGAACGGAGGTGACAATCCAATCTGTGGGACTTAACAGAACGAGGACGGCCTTCCTTGATGTATTGAGTCGAATGGGTGTCGATATCGAAGTTCATGATCGAACTCCGGAAGGGTCGATCGAACCTGTAGGAGATCTAGTCGTTAGACCTGGTGGCCTGCTGGCCACATCAGTAGGTGCTTTCGAGACACCCTTTCTGATTGATGAGCTCCCATTGGTTGCTGTACTGGGGGCGTGTGCTGAAGGGGAAACGAGAATTTCCGGAGCGCAAGAACTGCGGGTCAAGGAGAGTGATCGTATACTAACCGTAACGGAAAATCTGAGAGCCCTTGGGGTTGCGGTGGAGGAGCTCGACGATGGGCTGATTGTCCAGGGCGTCCCTGGGAGGAAGCTCTCTGGTCGAGTAAGTGCTTTCGGTGACCATCGCATCGCCATGTCTTTCTCAGTACTTGCGAAAGCGACTGGTGGTTCGATTGCTGTCGCCGATGCGAGGGTTTCGGACGTTAGCTTTCCAGGGTTTGACCAACTGATTCAAAAGCTGACCGAGCAAGTTTGATGGACAAGTTAGCTCAGCCTGTTGTTACACTGGATGGACCTGCGGGGTCTGGAAAGTCGACAACAGCCAAAGAGGTTGCCCGAAGGCTGGGCTTCCGACACCTAGATTCCGGAGGGCTTTACCGAGCGATCACGTTAGCTCTTCTTGAGGATGGTGTACCCCCGGCGCAGTGGGTCGATCTGACCGACGAGGACATGAACGGCCTCCCGGTTCTGGTCTCATCGCAAGAGGCTGAGTTCGTTATTCAGGTCGCGGGCAGAGTAGTACAAGACGAGCTTCGAAGTCCTAGCGTGACAGCGCATGTTGCTTTCCTTGCGAGCCTTCCTGCGGCTAGGAAGCGACTACTGCACTTACAGCACGCAGCAGGAGAGAAGGGAGGCCTGGTCGCTGATGGTCGTGATATGGGAAGCGTAGTATTCCCGGACGCGGACGTGAAAGTCTATCTAGTGGCCGATCTTCATGAGAGAGCGAGGCGTCGGCTAGAGGAAACTGGTATTATTCCTAACAATTCTGATGTTGAGCGCGAGTCCGAAGTAATCGCGGAGCGCGACCGTCAGGATTCCGAGCGTGAGCTTTCCCCTCTTCGAGAGCCTTCGGATGCACATGTAATAGACACAACGAGCCTGAACTTCAACGAACAAGTGGAGGAGATCGTGGCGCTGGTCGAGGCTTTATATGTGGATTGACGCTTCCATTTGCCCTTCCTAGTTTTTTCTGCTCGGAAGCGAATGCTTCCCAACCTTTCTAAGGCCTAGGCCTCTTTATTCCCCCAAACCCGGTCCCAGCAGTATCCGGTCCGGTGACATAGCACCCGGTCTCAAACGCGGGCGCGAGAAGAGTGATGAGCGAGAACGAGAACCCGACCCCCGAGGCTGAACCTGCCATCACGGATGCCGACAATGAGGTTCCCTCGGAATCCGATGAACTTGCCGAAGGTGAGGAAGTTATTGTCGATGCAATGACGGGGGAGGTCACCACCTTATCCGCAGAAGAGGCAGCGGCTGAAGAGGCTGCAGAAAAAGCCCAGTTCGCGGTGTCAGTCCTGGATGTTCCTGAAGGCATTTCTCCTGAGTTGGTCTACGATCCCTACGGTGAAGAAATTCTTTCAACTTCCAAGGAAGATTTTGAATCCCTGCTGGAACAGTTCAGTGGTGGCTTTCAGGCGTTCCGTGAGGGTGAAATCGTTAATGCCACGGTTCTGCGCGTGACTGACACCGTGGTCATACTCGAATTCGGTTTCAAGTCGGAGGGTTCAGTTGCCGTTGACGAGTTCAAGGACGCACCGGTCGAAGGTGAAGAAGTGGAGGTGCTCCTTGAGAGCTTGGAAGATGATGACGGAGTCGTCGTACTTTCCAAAAAGAAGGCGGACTTCTTGCGTGTCTGGGAGAAGATCCGTGAGGCGCACGAGGCTGACCGTTCGGTCAAGGGGACGTTGGTCCGTAAGATCAAGGGTGGGGTTACCGTTGATCTTATGGGTGTCGACGCCTTCCTGCCGGGTTCTCAGATAGCTCTACGCCGAGTCCCGAATATTGAGGACCTGATCGGAGAGGTCTACAAGTTCAAGATCATCAAGCTCAATAAGCGACGTCGCAACATCGTCGTTTCGCGCCGCGTAATTCTTGAAGGGGAACGCGAGAAGAAGCGAGAGACGCTCGTGAAAGAACTTCTCGTTGGGCAGGTCCGCGAGGGCACGGTTAAGAATATCACCGACTTTGGTGCGTTCATTGATCTAGGTGGACTCGACGGCCTGCTCCACATCACGGACATGTCCTGGGGCCGAGTCGGGCATCCTACCGAGATGATTGACATAGGTGCAAAAATCGATGTTAAGCTTCTCGATATTGATTGGAACCGGGAGAGGATCTCGCTGGGTTTAAAACAGCTTCTTCCCTATCCGTGGACCGACATCGGTAAGAAATATCCGGTCGGTGCACGTGTGCGCGGTCGTGTGGTGTCGATCACCAACTACGGTGCGTTTATAGAGCTAGAAAAGGGTGTGGAAGGACTAGTTCATATTTCCGAGATGTCATGGACACGGAACGTCCGGCATCCATCCAAGGTTGTATCCATCGGCGAGAGCATCGAGGCTGTAGTGCTTAAAGTCGATGCGGGTGATGAGAAGATTTCTCTGGGCATGAAGCAGATCGAAGAAGATCCGTGGCTCGCGTTACCGGTGAAATACCCGAGCGGTACCAAGCTCGCGGGTGTGGTACGGAACCTTACGTCGTTTGGTGCATTCGTGGAAATCGAGGCTGGAATAGATGGGTTGGTCCACGTATCGGACATGAGTTGGACAAAGAGGGTCGAGCACCCGTCGGAGGTTGTTGAAAAGGGTCAGGACGTTGATATCATCGTGCTCGATGTGGACGCCGAGAACAAGCGCATAAGCCTTGGCGTTAAGCAGATAGTTGAGGATCCGTGGCCGAAAATTACCGAGCAGTTTAGTCCAGGCCTAGAACCTGAAGGAACCGTAGTTAGGGTGCAGGACGATGGGTTAGTCATTGACTTGGGAGATGACATCGAGGGCTTCATTTCGGCTGCTGGATCCGGTGTGGACGATCAGGAACGTCTGGATGAATATTACGCGCGAGGTGACGCGCTATCACTGAAAGTCATTGAATCTGACGCGACCAACCGACATATCGAACTTGAGGTAACGGAGGTGCCGGATCGCAAAACCCAGGAAGAGATAGAGGCTGCGCGTATCGCTGCTGTGGAAGAGGCGGCAGCCGTGGCAGCTGCTCATACTGAGTCCGAAGCGGAGAGCGACGACGATTTCCGTCTGCGTCCGGGTCAGAAAGCTGATTCTGTTGAGGAGGATGGGGCGACAGAAGTGGCGACTCTAGCGCCGGCAGCAGAACGAGCTGCAGAACTCCAGGCACAAGCCGCTGCAGAAGCAAAAGGTGATGATGCTGAGCCGGTGG
>DEBI01000049.1 GCA_002348465.1 Gemmatimonadales bacterium UBA2960
CTGCTCGAAACCTTAATGAGTTCGAGCCTGTCGAGATTGGCTTCGTTTATCCTAGGAGCTACCGCTACACCTAACTCATTAGAGATAAGACTCATCGCGCGGGTTGCATGTCGTACTAGCTGCTCTACCGCAAACGAACCCGAGCGTTCGATCTCCTCTTCCAAGCGAATACGTTCACGGATTGACGGTTGATGAGGTTCCATCAACCGGTCCACGAAAAAACGATACGCCCGGTCAGTTGGGACTCTGCCCGCCGAAGTGTGAGGATGGAATAGATACCCCTTCTCCTCAAGATCACTCATAGTATTGCGAATCGTCGCGGCCGACACTCCAAGGTCAAAAACGCTAGAAACGGTTCTACTGCCCGCCGGTTCAGCGGTATCCACGTATGTGCGGACTACGGCCTCTAAGACCTGACGTTCCCGATCTGTGAGATCCGTTCCTGCCGCATCGCGATGATTGAGTAATGCCATCATCGAATTTCGGGAGGCCGGAGGTAAAGGGTCAACCCAAGGCGGACGTTTCATAGTCAACCGCCAACTGATCCAAGATCAACCAACCCTCTGGGGTCAGTACACAGCGATCCCCTACCCAAGCCGCTAAGCCTCGTTCGATCCAGTCGCGTGCCAGCCTATCCTGTGGTGTGCCTTCCATAGGTCGCGGTATCCCATCAATCGTTCGGAGGTCAAGCCAAACCCGCTCTAGTCGAGATGCCGCTTCGTCTAGAATCTCCCGATCAGCCTCAGGTGATTTAGAAGCATCTACCGCGACTCGATATTGCTCCCAGGAATGAAGATTCCAACGTCGTACCGGAGGTGCGAAGCTGTGTGCGCTATTACCCAGCCCTAGATAGGGGTCACCAGACCAGTACGCAGTGTTGTGCTGAGATTCGAAGCCAGGACGGGCAAAATTTGATACCTCGTAATGACGATATCCTGATGCCGTTAGTGCCTCAGCAGCCATTAGGAATTCTTTCCGGTATTGATCTTCGTCAACCGCCGGTTCTCGCCCCTTTCGTACCTCTTGGCCGAGATGTGTCCCAAGTTCTACAGTAAGTCCATAGAGACTGATGTGAGGGACGTCCAAGTCGATTACACGTCTAAGATCATCCTCCCACGACCGACCAATATGAGTCGGTAATCCGAAGATGAGATCGATGCTCACATTCTCTATACCACAAGCCCTTGCTCCTTCAATGGCTTTAATTGGGCCTTCCGCCCCGTGCAAGCGTCCCATCCACTTTAACGCTGCGGGATCAAACGTCTGCGCACCGAGGCTGATCCGATTGACACCCACTGCTCTCCATTCTTCCGCGACTTCGGACGAAAAGCTTTCGGGATTTGCTTCTGCCGTCCACTCGAGGTCTTGACTGGTAAGACGCTGCGGCCCTATCACCCCCGCCAGTTTTGACATTGCTTTGGGACCTAAAAGGGATGGTGTGCCACCTCCGACATAAAGTGTTTTCAGTTGATCAGCTAGCGCGAAGAGGTTCTCCTCTTCAAGCAGAGCGATTTCGGATCGGAGTCCCTGAACCCATCCCTCGAGGTCTCCCTCTGCTTGAACAGTGACTGCAAAATCGCAATACACACAGCGGCGAGCACAGAATGGAGCATGTACATAAACCGAAAATGCCTCAGTAGCAGATACAGACGAACACGACACTCTCACACTAGGCTTACCCATTCCGATAATGACTACCGAGAGAAGTGACCCGTGCATCTATCAGAGCCGTGGAGACACCAAAAAAAGAAGCCGTCAGCGCGCCCACCACTGATCTTCCTTCCCACTTCCTCGTTCCTCTTCTACTATCCTCTGGCTCTCACTCCACAAGCGTTCGAGGAGAGATTCTAGGTGTGTACGCGTTACCGATGAAAGGGAGACGATGGCCATGGCATTTCCCTTTTCAATCTTCGGCAACTCTGCGTCTTCGGAGAGCACATCTACTTTGGTGAAGGCGACTAAATACGGCGTTGACGCCAGATCAACCGAATAGGCCTCCAGTTCTGAACGCAAGCGGTCTAACTCCACTTGCGGGTCGACAGAATCAACAGGAATCATGAGAAGCAGGATCCGCGTTCGCTCAATATGCCTAAGAAACTGGTGACCTAGACCTTTCCCTTCGTGCGCTCCTTCAATGATACCTGGAATATCGGCTATAACGAACGAGCGAAACCCTGAGAGCTTTACGACACCCAGATTCGGTGAAAGCGTTGTGAACGGATAGTCAGCAACTTTGGGCTGAGCGGCAGTCACCGTCGCAAGGAACGTCGACTTTCCGGCATTCGGCTCCCCAACCAGTCCTACATCCGCGATCAACTTTAGTTCGAGCCGTACTGCTCTCTCTTCGCCTGCTTGTCCGGGCTCCCACTTTGTCGGTGCCTGGTTCGTTGCTGTCGCGAAACGTGCATTACCACGTCCTCCACGTCCTCCACGAGCGACTACCACTGTTTGGCCTTCCTCGAGGAGTTCTCCAATCAGCTCCTCGGTTTCAGCGTTGTACACGACAGTGCCTGGGGGAACAAGAAGTACTAGGTCCTCACCTGATTTTCCGGTTCGCTTACTTCCCTCCCCATGCAAGCCGCGTCCCGCTTTGTAGTGCCTGCGATAGCTGTAATCTAAAAGTGTCGTAAGCTGAGAATCAGCTCGGAGAACTACATCGCCGCCCTTCCCTCCATCCCCTCCCGCCGGACCGCCGCGAGGTACGCCGGATTCACGACGAAAAGCCTCAGCCCCCGACCCTCCATCTCCTGCTATAACTTCTATCATAGCCCGGTCTACGAACATCAGCCGCTCGGACCTAACCCGGTCATCGTAAGATCGAAGGACGGCCTGAGCTGACCAACGATCTCATTCCGTGTGTTCTTCAAAATAGGGCGACCGTGCTTTCTCAGGCTATGAGATTCTCCATCCGTAATAACTCCTAGCAATTGCAGTGTGTGGATCAGCGCCGCTTCAACAGCACGACGCCCTCCGTCCTCCACCTTTATCGCCAACCCTAATCCCAGCTGTCTCAGCCCTGCTACGTATACGCCCTCAGCACCCAGCTTTACGAAGACGCGGTCTCCAGCGATCTCCATTACTTCGGTGCAAGTGCGCCCAGTCCCACCGACCATAAATGGTTCCGATGTCATAGCATCCACTATACGATGCGCTGAGTCGCCTCGGTCAGAGTGAACCGCAAAGGCTGCGAAGGATCGAGCCATGTCGCGAAGAGGCACAGCAAAACACAAAACGCCACATCCATCAACTCCCGTAGCAACCCGACCGGCAGAAACTTCGGAAAAGCGTATCACCTCTTCTAGCATCCGTTGCTGAACGGGGTGATTAGCTAGATGGTAATCAATCGGATCCCAACCCATAGCAATTGCCAGTGCGATCATTCCTGCATGCTTTCCTGAGCAGTTGTTGTGGATCCGGCTCGGCCGCTCCCTAGCTTCGGACAACTTACGAGCGGCCTCTGGCGAGTAAGGTATCTGCGCCCCACAGCGAAGAAGAGATTCATCCGCTCCCACCTTACTCAAAATTGAACGCGCACGATCTACGTGAACCTCTTCACCCTCATGCGAGGCACAGCATAGGGAAAGTTCTTCACTGGTCAGTCCAAAGGCGTCTAGCACTCCTTCCTCTACAAGAGGAAGAGCTTGTATAGGCTTGGCAGCGGAGCGGTAATACGTATAACGATTCGTGTCCCCTACTGAACCGAGAATAGTACCGGATCCGTCGACAACAGCTAGGTGAACTTGATGACGTGACTCGACGATATCCCCCCGTACTACCTCAATCGTACTCATGTTAGCACATCAATCATGGGAATCGCTCACTCAGCCTTTTGTCAGCTTCCTAATTCTGCCAGTGCGGGATCTCTTCCGGTTTTACTTCCGAGGCGGCAGTAACCAATTCGGCAGGCGTTTGGACCTCCCGGAGTAAACCCAACGCGCGAGCGAGCTGACGGTCGTGCGACTGCAACTGATGAAATTCGCCACCTGCGCCCCAAGCCTGCAGAGCAATCTCTCGCTCCATGTGGTAACGCACGAATCGCTCAGCTGCCTGGAACTCTGCCCAATCGATTACACCCTCAGACCCTTCCAATATGGTGTAGAACGCTTGGATGTCCTCGTTCGTCAGTGAAAACCCAACCTCAATATCCGGGCGATCTGCGACATACCCGACTGCATAATCAAAGAGTGCCTCTGAGAAGCCACCACCCCTCTGAAACAAACGCAGTACCCCTCCAGACTCTGCGAGGCCAAGGGTCTCCGGATACTCATGAACGTCCGGTGTGATTCCGCCGCCACCATAGAGAGTCCGACCACCGGCAGATAGAAACTCTGGACGCCCTTCAATACTCACCGGCTCCACCATTTTTCCGGTAATAGTATACGCCCATTCCACCTCTGATTTTACCGAAGATGAGAGGTCGGAATCCTGATCTGAGTGGATCGAACGCCCAACTGGTGTATACCATTTAGCCGTAGTCAGTCGAAGTACATCTCCCCCAGTGAGCCGGAAGAGGCTTTGGACAGATCCCTTCCCAAATGTTGTTTCCCCGACGAGGATGGCACGATCGTGATCCTGCAAGGCACCCGCTATGATTTCCGCCGCCGACGCACTTCCCTGATCTACTAAGATGACCAAGGGCATTTCGGGATACTGATCCGGATTTGCTGCGGCGTACAGCTCATTCTGGCTGGCCTCTCTACCCCGGGTTTCAACAATTTCCTGGCCCTCTGAAAGGAACAGATCAGTCACCTCAATCCCTTGGTCAAGGAGACCGCCAGGATTACCCCTGAGATCCAACACCAACGACCTCATACCCTCTTCACTAAGGGAGTCGATCGCAGTTCGAAGCTCTGTCGCTGACGTCTCACGGAATGAGGTAAGAGGAACGTACCCAACCTGATCATCGAGTATCACCGAGAATGGCACCGCCCTTAGGACAATCTCCTCCCGAGTAATCGTGAATTCGATCGGATCCTCGAGTCCTGGCCGAAGCATACGAACTGTGACATCAGTCCCTGGACGACCCCTAAGCAATTCTACCACCTGATCGGTAAACATGGTGTCGACGGAAACGCCTTCTATCTCGTAAAACTGATCCCCCGCTCGAATCCCAATACGATTGCCGGGTCCACCAGGGATCGGACTCACAACCGTGACGTACCCTCCGCGATCTACTACCTCAAGCCCAACACCACCGTACTCCCCTTCGGTTCGAATACGAAGATTTTCGTATTCGGACGCCGGGAGGAAGGATGAATGAGGATCTTCCAGTTCACGGATCAATCCTTCAATTGCTGAATTGTAGAGGAGATCCCGGTCAACCTCGTCCACAAAGCTACTGGAAACTCGGTCAACCACTTCCTGGAGCACGCGGGCGTGCACGTACACGTTGCTCGCCCGCGAGACTCCCTCTTGCATTAACCATCCAGCGGCGACCACCGAAAAGAAGGCTACCAGCACCGGAGACACCACGCTACGCTTCATCGCCTTGCCTTTTCAACTGATTTAAACCGCGGACGTAGCCGACATTCTACCTACCCCGCACCTCCGGGTTCGATCATCTCTGAATCGGTGAAGGTAGCTGGGAATCGAGCGATGAGTTCTGCCCGAATCCTACCTTGCACTTCTTCCGGAGTGCCCATAGCCGAAACCACAGTTATGTTCGGCTCCGTTGCAGCAAGATGAAGATAGGCGTTTCGCACTGTATCACGGAAGGATCGACCCTCCGCTTCAATCCGGTCGGGATCCCCTTCATCCCTACTCTGCCTATCTTCACCCTCATCACCGGGCAAGTCGAGCACAATGTAGAGATCTGGAGTCAATCCTCTAGTTGCTATAGTGGCCGCCCTTTTGACCTCATCAAGATCAAGAGCACGGCCATATCCTTGGTACGCCATTGTCGACAAAGAGAATCGATCAGCAATCACAAGCTTCCCGTCAGCCAGCGCAGGTCTCACCACATCACGAACGAAAGCGGCTCTTGCACCGAGAATGAGCATCAACTCGGTCTCTGCCGGCATGTCCATCTCTGGGCCTGCGAGCACGATCTCCCGGATCGCCTCTCCAACCGCGGTGCCCCCAGGCTCTCGCGTTGACACGTACGAGAGCCCTAGGTCATCAAACCACCGGGATAAGTGGGTAACCTGCGTGGTCTTACCTGCTCCATCTCCGCCCTCGAGTACGATGAACAATGGAGTCGTGGGCTGATTTGTCACCTCAGTCGTAATACTCAACTCCGAGGTGCGTAACCATCTCCTCGCCCATCATCCAGCGCAACGTGTTTTTCAGTTTCCAGTGTTGGATGAAGATGTCGTGCTCGGGATAGAGCCCAGGCACCGTCTGAGGTGCCTTGAAGTAGAACGAAAGCCATTCCTGAATGCCGCTCATACCTGCTCGGCCTGCAAGGTCTAGGAAGAGCGCCAAGTCGAGCACAATCGGAGCTGCAAGAATCGAATCTCGGCAAAGGAAGTCAACCTTAATCTGCATGTGGTACCCCATCCAACCAAAGATATCGATGTTGTCCCACCCCTCCTTGTTATCACCTCGCGGTGGGTAATAGTTGATCCTCACCTTGTGATACATGTCTTCATACAGATCAGGGTATTTCTCAGGCTGCAGGATGTGCTCAAGCGCCCCTAGCTTGGACTCTTCCTTTGTCTTGAATGACTCTGGGTCGTCTAGGACCTCACCATCACGGTTCCCTAGGATGTTGGTGCTGAACCAACCCGAGAGTCCAAGCATCCGGGTCTTGAACCCAGGAGCCAAGATAGTCTTCATCAAAGTCTGGCCAGTCTTGAAATCCTTTCCGCCGATCGGCACCCCCTTCTCCTTCGCGAGTGATTCTAGCGCAGGAATGTCAGCAGAGAGGTTTGGGGCACCATTGGCGTATGGCACCCCTTCCATTATCGCGGCATAAGCATAGAGCATACTCGGAGCTATGTCTGGATCATTCCGCTCCATGGCAGCCTCAAATGCCTCGATAGTCTCGTGAGCCGCACCGGGACGCAAAAACACCTCAGTTGACGCGCACCACACCATCACCGCTCGGTCACACCCATGCTGCTCCATAAAGGTGCGGATATCGGCCCGGATCTCTTCAGCCTGCTCTTTCTTAGTCCCGGTTTTCTTGTTTGTCCCGTCCAATTTTTTGACATACTCCGGACTGAATGCCGCCCTCATCGGCTTTATCGAAGAGAGGAAATCCTTTATCGGATCTAAGTGGTTCTCCTTGTGGAGCACACCCGCGTTGACTGCGCTGTCATACCCATTGTCCGGAATCGGGTCCCAGGCTCCGAATACCATGTCTTCGAGGCCGGCTAGAGGGACGAAGTCTTTTATCAGAGGGGTGTTGTCGTCGCTTCGCCTGCCGAGCCGAATTGTGTTCATCTGCGTAAGTGATCCGATCGGCTTTGCTAGGCCCTGGCGGGCCGCCTCTACGCCAGCAACAAATGTCGTCGCCACCGCCCCAAATCCAGGCAGGAGTACGCCGAGCTTACCCTCGGCCGGTTTAATCTCTTTGGGCTTTTTCAATGTGTCCTCTAGTGGGTTCGTTGTTGCACGCAGATCAGTGGAGAGCACTACACTTACGAGGGAATAATGATGCGACTCTGAGCGCCTTCTTCAATACCCTTCGCCACAGTCTCGTTCACCTTATACATGATCTTCTCAAAGTTCGTCTGAGCGGCAATCACTCGCTGGAACGCCGGCATAGCCTGCAATTCCTCTGCTGTCTTCGCATAAGAAGACCTCAATTCTTCACTCGGTCCTTGGCCAGACTGCAGGCTGGCCTGGAGTTCTGCCTCAATCGACTGAATGCGGTTCTTCAAATCTACTAAATCACGATCCTCTTCCGCGGCATCAGATGCCCTTTTCAAATTCTGATACTCGTCCGTACGAGCCAGCGCATTACCAAGATCCTTTGCCATATCGAAAATACCCGCCATCTCACATATCTCCTCTTTAGAGAGAACGTTCAGCCCGATCGTGTTCATCGCCCATGTCCATATAGGCGATGACGAATCGTTCCAATGCTGCATGATCCCGCTTGATTTTGACGGCTGCATAGTAGCCCGAATCTTCAAGCAGAAGTGCCACCTCCCGTGCCTGGCCTAGGCCAACCTCTAGAGCTAGCAAGCCACCGGGCCGTAGGTACTGGAATGCACCTGCAACCAGATCACGAATGACGTCGAGTCCATCATTCCCGGAAAACAATGCTTCTCGCGGTTCCCAATCAAGTACTTCGGGCTCCAATAGCGGTTCGTCCTTCTCCCTGACATACGGCGGGTTCGAAACAATTGCATCGAACCTCGCGGTAGCTGGGATTGGTTCGAAGATAGAACCCTCCCTGAACTCAACGAGGGCCTCTAGGCCAGCCGCCTCTGCATTAGACCGAGCGAGGTCCAGTGCCACGCTACTGATATCTGTCGCCACGACTTTGGCACCGGATTCGGCTGCGAGAGAGAGTGCAATGGCTCCACTGCCAGTTCCAACATCCAGTGCCGTTGGTCGATCAACTTCCTCCCTCAGGAACCAATCAAGCACTTCATCGACTAGCTGCTCGGTCTCAGGCCGAGGAATCAGGACACCCGGGCGGACGATCAACTCAAGCTCACGAAACGACTGGCACCCGAGTATGTATTGGAGTGGCTCACGGCTTGCCCTCCGCTTAAGAAGCGGTCGGAATTGATTCAACTCTTCCTGTTTGAGCGGCCGTTCGAAATCCATGTAAAGCTGGAGACGACCGGTACCTAGAACATGAGCGAGGAGGTACTCTGCATCGAGGCGACCCGACGACAGACCCTTGCCCTCAAGATATTCTGAACTCCAGAGAATGAGCCGAAGCAAAGTCCATGGATCTGAGTCCGACCACTGGTCAACTGAGGCAGGTGAGACAACGGCATCTTGGTGTCTGTGACCCCTGCCCTTCATGCCTCGTGATCCTCCATCCGCTCTTCCTGCTCGGCCAAGCGGAGTGCTGTGGTCACCTCCTCGAGATCACCGTCTAAAATCTCGCTAAGACGGTATAGCGTCAGGCTGATCCGGTGATCAGTCACCCGATTCTGGGGAAAATTGTACGTACGGATCTTTGCGGAACGATCACCCGTCCCTATCTGGGTCTTTCGGTCCCGAGCACGTTCAGCCTCCGATTCGGCAATCTTTAAGTCTAATAGTCGACTCCGCAGTACCTTCAAAGCCTTTGCCTTGTTCTTGTGCTGGGACTTTTCATCCTGGCACGACACCACAAGCCCCGTTGGTATGTGAGTAACCCGGATCGCTGAATCAGTGGTATTCACTGATTGGCCACCTGGGCCCGAAGAGCGGAATGTATCGATCCGCAATTCACTGGGATCGATGTCAACGTCGACGTCCTCAGCCTCCGGAAGTACCGCCACCGTCGCAGCAGATGTGTGGATCCGTCCTTGGCTCTCTGTCGCAGGGACTCTCTGTACACGATGCACTCCGGACTCACGACGCAGTCGCCCGTAGACGCCCTTCCCTCTAACAGTGAACACAACCTCTTTTACAGCACCAGGAATACCCTCTGAAACATCAACAAGTTCGATTGTCCAACCGGCCTGTTCCGCGTAAAGCCGATACATTCTCATAAGGTCCGCTGCGAACAATCCGGCCTCGTCGCCCCCTGTGCCGGCTCGGATCTCGATCACCGCTGGGCGATCTCCTAAGGGATCGGGGGGAATCAGAAGCTCTTTCGCTTTTCCAGTTAGGATCTCAATCCTGTCCTGAAGAACTCGGGCTTCCTCTTCGGCGAGTTGAGCCATTTCGGGATCCTCCGACGTCCCAATTAGTTCAATCGCCCCCTCACACTCTTTCAATGCGGCTCGCAACTCACTCCCACAGATCACGATCGGCTCAAGCCAAGAGCGCTCCTGACTTAGCTCTCGTATCCTTGTCGGGTCCGCCAAGACTTCGGGACTGGAAAGCGCTTCTTCCACCCCTTCGAAACGACGCTTCACTTCAGCAAGTCGATCGTCGAGCAGTGGGTCGATAAGGAAAACCTTCATGGTATGAAGGGCCGTACGCGCAATTACACGCCTACAAAGCCCGCCCTTTTACTCGGCGTTCTTGTCGTACTTCTTCTTGAATCGATCGACACGACCGGCAGTGTCCACCAGGCGCTGCTTGCCAGTATAGAAGGGGTGACACGTCGAACAGATCTCTACGTGCACCTCATCTTGTGTCGCCATAGTTTCGAACCGGGTCCCGCATGCGCAGACGACCTGGGCCGCCATATATTCGGGATGAATCCCCTGCTTCATATCCTGCTCCAACAGTTCGGTCAGGCCAGAGTAGACAAAGCTAAACGAGGGACCCACGAGGGTCCAGTGAGTCCGCTCAAAAGTCACCCCGTCTTACAAATTTTTTACTGTATCTATCCTAGAGGGATCTGTGCGCACACTCGTCCAAGAGCTAAGCAAACACAAGTCAATTACTGCCTCTACCTTCGCCTGGCACATTAGGACCCCACATAACCTGCCAACCTAAACGGACCTGAAGGTATTGCAGATCTGGCATGACCTCATACCGCCCGTTCGCATAGAAGCGCATACCGTCAGTGATTGGGTACTCCGTGCCAACGTGAAGATTGAAGCCTGCTTCCACCGAGTCCAGAAGGTCTTCTACGAAAGTACCTCTGATAACCTCGCCATCTCCATTCATAACGTGAGCAGTGACACCCAAACCTCCGAACGTCAGGACGTCCATCGGAAGCTCCCAGACCACATGTACGTCTGCACCAATAGCAATATCAGTGTAGTCGATTCGCCCTAGGTCTAGCGTAGGTCGTACCCCATCATTCTGCTCCGCCACAAGATCTTGGACACGATCCTTAAGCTCCACTATGTCACCCGCGTTCATTGATGAGGCCCAGTACATCACTGAAGGAACGACACGCACCCCGGTGCCGGCATAACCGAGATCAAAACGCACTCCATACGATGGCGTATTGATTACGCGGTCCGCCCACAAGTAACCATACTCGAGTGCAACCCCACGAAACGAGAGGTGCTCGTTGTTGACACCCGCGATGTCCTGAGCGCAGAGACTGGAACAAAGAACCGTCAAATAGACCACCGCACCGACGACCTCCCTACAAAACGACATCAGGGCGCTGTCGATTGGTGAGTTGTCTCAACAATTTCAGCAACTAGATCATAGTCATGTGCACCCACTACACGAACTCGAACAAACTCTCCTGGGTTCCACACGCCCGAGCCTATCAAATGGGTCACCCCATCCACATCTAGGGCTTGCCCAGGTGTACGACCAACCGCCCCATACTCAGTATCATCGTTTAGAAGTTGATCAACAAGAACATCTGTTTCTCGGCCAACGCACATAGAATTTCTCTCGAACGAGATCGCTCGCTGAAGCTCCATCAGTTCCTCCAATCTGTCATCCATTACGTCCTGCGGAACGCGATCAGGGAGCTTTTCGGCTCGCGTCCCCTCCTCTACTGAGTAGGTAAATGCTCCGACGCGTTCAAATTGAATTTCCTCAAGAAGCTCCAACATTTCACTAAAATCGTCCTCAGACTCACCTGGGAAACCAACAATCACAGTCGTGCGAAGCGTCAGTCCAGGGATCGCTTCCCTCAGCCAACCTGCACGTTCGACGATCGTTTTCCTTCTCTCCGGTCGGCGCATCAGAGTCAGAATTCGATCACTACCGTGCTGAATAGGCATGTCTAAGTAGGGAAGGATTCGATTCTCAGATGCTAGCAAGTCCACCAATTCCCGAGTGATACCTGACGGATACATATAGAAGAGTCGGTACCAAGGAACAGCCGTACCCTCGAGCAGAGCTCGTAAGAGGTCTGGCAAAAGCGGTGCCTCAGAGTCATGTCGCCGGAGATCACGCCCGTACCACGTCGTATCCTGGGATACGATGTTGATCTCTTGAACACCAGCGGCATGCAGACCGGATGCTTCTCTTACCAAGTGACGTACCGGCTGCGATCGGTGTAATCCCCTCATCATCGGGATAGCGCAGAACGCACACGTATGGTCACAACCCTCACTAACCTTCAGATAGGACGTGTGACGCAACTCGCTTGAAAGCAGCCGGAGCGGCCTCTCCATTAGAGGGACAGGGGTCGACTTATCCGGCAAGAACCCGAGGCCTCGAAGCTCCGTTACTAGTTTCGGCAGTTCGGTTAGGCCCAGGAAAAGATCTACTTCGGGGATCTCCTTGGCGAGTTCATCGCCGTGTCGTTGGACCAGACACCCCACAGCAACTATAGCCCGAACACCCCCCTCTCCCTTCATCGCACATGCGTCCAAAATGGTCTCGATCGATTGCTCCTTAGCCGACCGGATGAAGCCACATGTGTTCACGATTATGACTTCTGCGTCTTTGACATCGGAGGAGACTCGAGCCCCATGCCCCACAAGAGCTGCCATGGTGCGTTCTGAATCCACCGTGTTCTTGTCACACCCCAGTGTCACCAGTGCTATGCGCGGGCCATCTGTCTCACCAACCTCATCAAATTCGTGATGAACGATTTCCACGTCATTCGAAACATCAGACCGAACCGGAGTTCGAGACAGAGGAAAGACAGGAAGATCCCTCCTCCGATTCATCCTAGCCCTCCCATCAGCGGACCATCACCAACGCTCCAGAGGGAGGCGTAAACGTGAAGAAATCCGAACCGGGGTCAGCTTTGAATTCGACATTTTCCATCGTGATGGTCCGGACATTACCGTTGGCTTCCTCCATTTGGATGCGGCGTAACACAGGCGCACCCCGATCGATCCAGATCGTGGCAAAGCGATAGCTCATACTGCGCTTAGGGACCATTCGTAGACGATGAGTCGACCATTTATCAACATCCTCCGCACTTTCGTAAGTGATCTCGTACTTGGCACCCGGATTCTCAAGAAATTCCCGATGAAAATCCCTCCCTCCCGCGCTCCGATCCGCCGACGTCTTAAGGACGGTTTTCTCATCGTTACTCGGGAAATACACCCACGCAAACATGCCGTCGACCACTATGAGATCCCCTTCCGGGTTATCAAAACGCATCGCAAAGAGGTTCGGCTTAGCTTGACACAGACGACCGGTCCCGGTGCGCTCACTGCCAAGAAGCGGCACGTACAAGTGCTGTGTGAAGTCAGCACAGAGTTTCTCAACGTCTCTATAACGGACTGCCGCCTGGTCGATAACCTCAAGACCTTTGTCTTGGGCGCTGGCGTCACTGGGATGCCATCCAGCCAGAAAGACCATTCCTAACGCCATCCATGAGGAGACCGACCCCGACAACCGGGTCACACTTATCTCCGACATCGGATCAGTCTCCAGCCATAAACTTCTTTAGTTCGTCCAACATCATGAGGACCTCACGTCCCTTCGAGCCTTCCGACGGACCTAGCACCCCCGCATCGTGAAGCTGGTCCACGATTCGTGCTGCTCGTCCGTACCCTATACCCAGCTTACGCTGCAAGAGTGACGTAGATCCCGTCCCGTTCTGGATGCAGACCTCTGCTGCTTTCACAAAAAGGCCATCCCAATCACCCTTGATTTCTTCAGGGCCCGCTTCGGACTCCTCTAGTTCCGCACCCCGGACTTCCTCTAGGATATCCGGCTCATTGGCCACATCGATCGAATGACCTACCTCTTCCGCATGACGATCAAGCAGTTCGACATACCACCCCATCAGACGCTCTGTATCCTCTGTCGGGAGAAACGCTCCTTGGATCCGAACAGGGACGCTACCTCCTGGCGGCAAAAAAAGCATGTCACCATTGCCGAGCAGCGCGTCGGCCCCGTTCTGGTCAAGGATGGTGCGTGAATCAGTCTTAGATGCCACCCGGAACGCGATCCGAGTTGGGAAATTGGCCTTTATTAGCCCAGTAATAACGTTCACAGAAGGACGCTGCGTCGCTACGATCAGATGAATTCCAATCGCTCGTGCTTTTTGAGCCAGCTGCGTAAGAGGCTTCTCTACTTCAGACTGCACAGTCATCATTAGGTCGGCGAGTTCGTCTACAACAACGACTATGTATGGCATGACGCCTTCTGAGTAGATCCACCTATCCTCGTCCGCGTCTTTGCCTTTGGGAGTGCTGCGACGGAGTGTCTGGCCCTCTCGCACCTTATTGTTGAACTCGCTGATCGAACGAACATAGTTCGCCTTGAGAAGTTCATAGCGACGTTCCATCTCCATCACTGCCCACTTCAACACCCCCGCAGCATCCCGAGGGTCGGTCACCACGTTGTGACGGAGATGAGGCAGTCGCGAATAGACAGAGAGCTCAACCATCTTAGGATCAATTAGGAGGAGGCGGAGCGTTTCTGGTGTGTGCCGGTATACCAAACTCGTCACTATCGTGTTTAGACACACCGATTTTCCAGCCCCAGTCGCACCAGCGATCAATACATGAGGCATCTTCTCGAGTGGCGAAACATATGGGTTGCCATTCAAGTCTTTTCCTAGAGCAAGAGGCAGCGCTCCTTTGGCTACCCCGAACTCTCGAGCTTCGAGGATTTCACGTAGGTTGACGATCTCGGCAGTTGGGTTCGGGATCTCAACACCGACCGCCCCTTTACCCGGTATAGGAGCCACGATCCGGATCGTTCGAGCTTTCATTGCTAATGCTAAATCTGCGTCAAGATTAGCAATACGGTTCACCTTCACACCTGGCGCTGGTACGACTTCGAACTGGGTTACGACAGGACCTGTCGTGCGCCCGCCGAGAGAGCTTTTGATGTTGAAAGTTGCAAGTTTTTCAATGAGTACCTGACCGAGCGCATCAAGCTGTCTCTCCATACTCGCTCGGTCCGCACTCTCTGGAGCGCTCAGAAGATCTACTGGCGGAACCTCGTGCTCCACTATAACTCCCGCAT
>DEBI01000033.1 GCA_002348465.1 Gemmatimonadales bacterium UBA2960
TACATCTGAGCTGTCCAAACACCGATCCCCCGCACCTGAACGAGTCTGCGTATGACCTCTTGGTCAGATTGTTCACTCAAGTCACTCACCACGACATCTCCCACACTAATCTTTGACGCTAGATCACGTATTGCTGCACACTTTGCCTGGGAAAGCCCCGCCTTCTTGAGTGTCGACTCACGAACCCGCAGCACCTTGCGGGTTGTTACCTCGCCGCCAAGTGCTTCTACGAGCCGACTATGTATGGTTGAAGCCGCCCGACCCGCTAGCTGTTGATAACAGATCGTGCGCACGAGATACGGAAACGGATCGTCCTCGCCCACTAGAACCCGAATCGTGCCGATCTCCTTAACCCAAGGGCCTAGCACCGGATCGCGAGCAAGCTTGCGGCGCCCGCCGGACCAGACGGTGGCCCATTTTGATTCGGCATGAGGGGTGTCAGCCATTTAGGTAACGTGAGCGCTCGAGGAAACGCTGAGGCCTATGTGCCTCGCGACGATTACTTGGGCACAGCCATCCAAGTAATCGCCGCGAGAACCACGAGTTGAATCACGATAAACGGGATCACACCGCGATATATCGACGTCGTCGGAATCTTGGAGGGAGTCACACCCCTGAGATAGAAGAGACTGAAGCCGAACGGAGGTGTCAGGAACGAGGTCTGCAGGTTTACCGCTAGCACAATGCCCAGCCATGTCAGATCCACGCCGAGAATCTCTGCTGCCGGCACGATCAGCGGAACGATGATGAACGCAATCTCGAAAAAGTCGATAAAGAATCCGAGAATAAAGACGACGACATTGACAACCAGAAGGAAGCCGAGCGCCCCACCTGGGATCCCAGTCAGCATCGTCTCGATCCAGATATCCCCATCGAAGCCCCGAAAGACTAGGGCAAACGCTGTAGAACCGATCAGGAGGAAGACCACCATGATAGTTAAACGGCTGGTCTCCTCCATTGCCCTGTTCAGGGCGTCAAACGAGAGAGATCGGTTCATCATCGCAAGCAAGATCGCGCCGACTGATCCAAGTGCCCCGGCCTCCGTAGGAGTGGCGACGCCAGCGAAGATGCTGCCGAGCACAACGACAATCAGAGCCAACGGAGGTACTAGCGAAAGGACAACCCGTTTCAACAGCTCAGCGCCAGCGATTCGCATATCCTCAGGAAGTGCTGGTGCCACATTCGGCTTAGCAAATGCTACAAGCGCTATGTACAGTGCATAAGCACCGGTTAGAGCCAGTCCGGGTAGCAATGCTGCCCGAAAAAGAGACCCGACCGGTACGCCCATCTGGTCACCTAGGACAATCAGGACGATAGAGGGAGGAATGATCTGCCCGAGCGTGCCAGCAGCCGCAATTACTCCGAGACTGATCTCGTCCTTGTAGCCGTTCCGGAGCATGACGGGCAGTGAAATAAGCCCCATGGCAGTAACGCTCGCTCCAACTACACCCGTTGCAGCAGCGAGCAGTGCTCCCACAAAGACCACGCCCACCGCTAGTCCGCCCCTAAACCGCCCGAACAGGAGCCCAATGGTCTCAAGGAGCTGCTCAGCAAGCTTTGACTTCTCGAGCACCGTCCCCATAAAGATGAAAAACGGCACTGCCAGAAGTGTGAAGTTTGACATTGTGCCGAAGGTGCGCTCTGGGAGCGCGAAGAGCAGTGGAATGTCAAAGACTCCAACAGCAGATCCTATCAGCGCGAAGATCAGTGCCGTCCCACCCAACGCGAACGCCACCGGATAACCGGTGAAAATCATCGCCAGGACGGAGAAGAACATCGCCGGTCCCCACAAACTCATGGCTGAACCTCCGATGCATTATCGCTGTGACCCGGCTCACTAACATTCTCTAAGAGCACATCCACCTGCTTGACCAACTGACTGAACGCTTGAAGCAAGAGCAGACCAAATGAGACGAGGATGAGTGCCTTGATCGGATACCTCGGAAGACCACCCGGATCAGGCGACATCTCTCTGATCTGCCACGACACGCGCACAGCAGGGAAAGACACGTAGAGCATTAGGACTGAGAAGGGGATTAAGAACAGTATCGTTCCTGCCATATCGATCACCGCGCGAGCTTTGGCGCTAAGCCTTTCATACATGACATCCACACGAACGTGCACATCATGATTCAGGCCATAAGCTGCACCCATCAGGAAGATCACACTGAAGAAGTACCACTGTGCCTCAGTGGCCGGCGTCAGGTTCAGAGTCCACTGTTGGGAACGAGCGAAGTAACGCACTAGGGCGCTGATCGCACCGGTCAGGACCATCAAGAGCGCCAACCAGCGAATCACAATACCTAGCTTGTCATTCAGGCTGTCGATCAGTCCCGATAGTTGTCGGAGTTTTTGCATCGCAGGATTCTGAAGGCCGTGAGTGCAGAGCGCAAACGGTTGCCAACAATCTTCTAATGTTGACCGTCAATAATAAAGGCCAGGCAAGCTGGAATTTCCGGTTAAACTGATCTCTAGAGGAGATAGCCTCCATCAACAGGAATCACAGCACCGGTTATGTGTCGAGCAGGCTCGGAGCAAAGGAAGAGCACTACACCTGCTACGTCTTGTGGATCACCCAGGCGGCCTAAGCTCGCACGCTCTCGCGCTTGGTCGAGAATCTCGGGAGGCACCCCGTCTGTCAGGCGTGTAGTGCGAATGTAGCCGGGTGCCACAGCATTCACATTGATATTCTTTCGACCCAACTCCACCGCCGTGCTTCGAGTCAGACCAATCAAGCCGGCCTTGGAAGATGCGTAGTTAGAGATTCCGAATTCTGAGCGGATTCCGTGCACGGAGGTGATGTTGACGATCTTTCCGTGTTCCTGCTCACGCATGAATGGCGCAACAGCTCGAGTAAAGTAGAAAGCTCCATCTAGATTCGTCCGAACTACCACTTCCCATGCGTCATCTTCCATCTTCCACACCGGAGCATCCGCCCCAATCCCAGCGTTGTTGATCAGGATCTGGACGCCACCAAGCTCTTTCTGGGCCTCATCAACAAACGTGTTCACCTCTTCGCTATCCCGCACATCACAGGAGCGAACGAACACATTTACATCCAGATCGCGCAGTCGACTCGCAACTTCCTGAGCATCCGAGCGAGCATCCGAACCCGAATCCAAAAAGCAGAACGCGATGTCCGCACCACAGCGACCCAGTTCCATAGAGATCGCCCTGCCGATCCCGCTCGACCCACCGGTCACGATTGCTACTTGGCCACGCAAGTTCGAGGAACTAAAAAGCGCCTTTGGCTCCGTCTCCTGACCGACCTGATCAAGCAAGGCCTCTACCGCTCCACTCATCTCCTCCATGTCGCTCCTTGATCATCCCCATGTCTGACACCCCGCAACGAAATCGCGATCATATCAACCTAGAGGCTGGCAGTGGCATTTCTAGTTCTCAAGAGGAGGACGACAGGATGAACGAAAAGCTCGGCCACTCTCTACTCGAAGCAACGAACAGCCCTGCTACTCAACCCCTTCAGGAATGACTAGCCGGTACCCGAACCCACGCACGGTCTCGATCCATCCACCAACTCTACCGAGCTTCGAACGTAAGCGTCGCACGTGCATATCCACAGTGCGCGTCTGTATCCTATCCGAAATACCCGATTCGTATGACCACACGCGTTCGAGTAGCTGTTTGCGGCTCTGAGTCCGACCACGCCGTTCCATCAATGACTCCAGCAGTCGAAACTCGGTTGGCGTGAGGATAAGCTCTCGACCTTCAAGCAAGACCCGATGGGATGCTAGGTCCATCCGAAGCGGTCCCGCGCGCAGGACTCGTCCACCGGAAGCAGATCCCGCATCCTGAGCACGGCGCAGAACCGCTTGCACACGCAGTACAAGTTCGCGCGGCGAAAAAGGTTTTGTCAGGTAGTCGTCGGCCCCCAACTCAAGGCCTTCGATCCGATCTTCCTGCTCCCGTTTCGCAGTTAGCATTAGCACCGGAATGCTCAATGTTTCAGGATCATCCCTAAGCCGCTGGATCACTTCATCCCCACTCAG
>DEBI01000047.1:0-1607 GCA_002348465.1 Gemmatimonadales bacterium UBA2960
GTGTCGGATGCGGTCCGTTTTGGGGCTTGGCGCGAGGCGCCGATGATCACCGCTAGCGAGCCCATCCATATACCCGCGGAAAGCGTGTGAAGGACATCTGCGGAGACAGCGATCCAGCGCCAGGAGTCAGCGCCCATCGCATGTCCTGACATGGCGAGTGTCGATGTCAGTGCAATAGTCAGCCCCGAGAGTAGCACCCAGGCGGGAGTCACCTGCATGGGTGGATGCTCTCCGCTTTTTTTACCTGTGGGTAGCCCCCATGTGAGAGTGCTGGCGATGAGTGCGATCACGACTCCTTGGAGCATCCATATCCTTCCCCACACAGTCTGAAAAAGAAGAAGTGATATGTCGTCCCATATCGGTGCGAACGGGTCTCTAAAGGCTATGATCTGAACAAGCAGTCGCATGTTCCATGCTAGGATCAGAGCGGCGCACGAGCGGCGCGCCCATCGCACAACGAGAGCTTGGGTCCTCCCGAGTCGGAAGCGGCCGTCTTCTAACGTACCTGCTACGTCCGGTGCGATGAGGGTTCGCCAAGTGACGCACCCGATAAAAAAGATGGTTGCAGCGAATAGGATTCCCTGCTGGATCGTTGTTAAGAACCAAATCAACTTCCAGATACCTCGAACGTGAAGTCTCCGCGCATGACGTGTCCGTCATCAGCGATACAGCGCCACTGTACCACATATCTCCCTGCGGGAAGCGCTGGGTCTATACTGACCGAAAGTTGCTTCGCATCTGTGGGGTCGGCCCGTGGAGGGCCACTACGTACGAGCCTGCGGGATGAGTTTACGATGCGAATTGATGCCCCACGCATTAGCGGAGCATCGGAAAAAAAAAGCCGAACCTCAGTCACTTCCTCGTCGACGGTCTGGTCGTCCTCAGGTAGGGATGCTTCCAGCGTTATGTGAGGGGTTCGAGCCGCACTACTCACCTCGCGGTCAGTATTGGGATTCCGAAAGGTGTCCGGAGCGGTTGCGGACAGGCCGGGTATGCCCATGATGACGACACTAATGCAGAGCATGGAGGAAGAAGAGATCCCCCTAATATTCCATCGTGCTCGACTCATCGTATCGTTTGCCTCCGAGGGCCTAGTTGCTGCCTTGAATCACCTGGGCCATCATGGGATGGCATTCTTCGAGCAACAACCCCTGCCGTCAACGCACACACATATGAGTGTTCAGATCCTGCGTTTGATTTTGCTGCTTGTTATGCCGGCGTTTTTGTTCGGGTTCAAGCTAGAAGCTCAGCATGTGGGAGAGTTGGGTTCCGCATCGGTTCTGCGGGAGCATTATCCTGAAGTTTTAGAGACACTCAGACGACTAGACCAGGCGCATGGCGTGTTGCTCTACGAGCTGGCGATTGAAGGAGGAATCGTTCGTTCTAGCGGGACGGACCTTCCAACGTTTGGCTTTGAGTTCGACATGATTGATCGTATGACCTCGGTCGTACAGGGTGAAGGTGAGCCGGAGGATGTGGAGATTGCAGAAGCAGGCCTAGACGCGCTCGGCTCTAGGGCTGCCGCGGTTGTCCGGTGGGGACGAGCATTCCAGAGGGAAGTCATCTCGATTTTGGCTGATCATAGCGTGATGCGCAGGAGTGCTCAC
>DEBI01000047.1:1992-2674 GCA_002348465.1 Gemmatimonadales bacterium UBA2960
CCCAAGAACATGGATATCCTTTACGACCATGCGTTTGCCCTCGATTTCCGCACTGGATACGCCGACTTAGATGGATTTATTTGGGCGGGCCACTGGTTCCGTCTCGCGACGACTGAACCGTTCACTGATATAGATCCCGGCGTGGAGCGAAAGGAGGGTATTGATACTGTGACAAATCGCTATTTCTCGAAGCTGACGTATGGTGAGCCGCCCGAGTTCTTTCCGAGTGAGATTCCCCTGGCACCTGCGATCGCACCTGGCCTGATTTGGCTGAGTCCAAAGGCTGCCATGATATGGGACAACCTCAGTATGTATTTAGAGGTCTTGGCGGACGTTCTGGCTTCTCCCGATGTTCCGGATGTCCAAGGCGCAATAGAGGCTATCACTGACTTCTTTATGGATCCGGAACTGGCAGTGACGGACCAAGACGAGTGGGAGATCATGGCGCTTCGTCACGGGATATTCTTCCAGGGGGGATATCCACTTTCCAAGATGACCCAGAGTGAGTTAAACGTAGATGGCCATGCAGCCCACTTCAGTAGTGGTGGTGGTCCGGGATTGACTATTCCGGGGATGCCTCGCGGTCGATGAAAGCTTGGTCTATATCTGGAAGCCCCGGCTTTGTGTTTCTCGTTTTTCTCGGAGCGTGTTCGGGTCCGTCTCCTGATATGCCCTCGTCATT
>DEBI01000047.1:3065-6610 GCA_002348465.1 Gemmatimonadales bacterium UBA2960
CCCATGAAGTCTTCGAGGGTATTTGGGACGTCGAGGTAGATTCAGATGGACGCCTAGCGGTTTTGGATCTTGGCGGTCCTAGAGTGCACCTATTCGACTCGGATGGTGGCTATATATCGTCTCTGACTGAAACCGGTCTCGAAGAAGGACAAATTGACAGACCTTCGGGTATCGCTTGGAGTGACCCAAGTCGATTGATGGTCTGGGACCCAGGGAGTTCGTGGGTTTCGACATTCGAGGCTGGAACTGAGACCCTAGCTTTCCAGAATCGGTGGAGAGCGTTTGCATTCGGTGAGACAGGGTTTTGCTCTGTTGGTGATCGCACCTACATCAGCTATCTGCTCAATGGGAAGATCATCCATGAAGTAGGAGCGGATGGCCCAGTGCGGTCTTTTGGGGAGGCTCCGCACGTGGCTGGAGCAGGTGAACTTAGTCCAGAATTACAAGAGATCGCTGTTGAAGAACTGACGCCGTCTGAGTTGCTCTGTACACGAAGTGGAGTGATCGATGTCAGCTTCGTTCAGTCGATGGTTCGCCTACATGACGAGGCCGGGGTTGAAGTTTGGAGTAAGGCCTTCGAAGACTTCAACCCGATCGTCGTGTACAGTGATGACGGGATCGGCTTAGGTCGTCGATTTGACCAGGTCAGCGGGTCGTACCTGCTGCGTTCGGTCGTTCCTTGGGGTGACTCGATGCTTTTGATACAGCACGAAATTCGGATGCATGAGATCCCCGAAGAAGGGGAGCCCGAGATTTTCGAGTCGAGGTTGCTCCGTCTGGATAACGGAGCGGAGATAGCCCGCACGAGGTCGCTTCCTCTCGTCCTCGGAGCGCAGGGAGATCGACTCTATCTGGTAGAGAATATTCCATGGTCGAAGGTGACCGCAGTCCAGATTGATTGAAGCCAAAGACTCTGTTGTCCCCGTATTTCGGCTGGCACAGAGATTCGTTATTGGCACCCGCTAGCGCTACACCGACCCAGAGCATCAGAGTCGTGTCGCGTGCTTCGCTCCAGCTGAATTTGACGTCGACCTGAGCCTGCATCCCAAAGTCGTGCTCAAAAGGGACCCCTAACCCAGGCTGTGCTTCTATTCTTAACACCGAACCACGCACCTTTTCGTGAGCTTCAATCTGCCAGCTCCCGGAGTGGCCGTGCCAGACGTTCGCGCATCCGGTGATACCGAGCGCCATGGCGGGGACGCGAGCTGTGCTGATAGTGCCTTCGCCGGCCAATATCGGGATTGTGACCCACAACCCTCCATCCTTCAGCACAGAGAGTACGTTAGTGGTCTCCGAGCGTTCTTGGGCGGATGAAGAAGTAGGAGCACTGAGCAGTGTGATCATCGCGAGCCCTAACGTGACGAGTTTCACGATACTTAATGCCCCACGGATAGTAGGAAAGTGCTCAGAGGTCACCGGCGAGGCTCGTCCGGATATTTCGCACCCGCTCGCGAGCCGTGAGATGCACTGCATCTATAACTTGACTAAATCGAGGGTCATTCCTTACCGGCTCGAACAGAGAGGATCCGAGGACGCGTGTGTCTACTCCTGACGGGGATAGGTCGAAGGCGAATTCAATCCACCGGGTGGCACCGCTCGCGTCTCCTATCATTCCATAATATGAAGCCAGATCCTGTGCGATTAGCTCGGCTGTATAGTCAGGGTTAGGACTTCCTTCGCTCTCTAACTGCCTTTCGGCGTCTTCAACCACCTGTCGTGCTTCAGCTACCTCCCCGCCTACGTGAAGGCATAGCGCTCGAACCAGGTCGTATATCCCAAAGTCGATTGCGAGACACTCTCGCGTCCGACCGACCATCGCGAGCGCACGACCTTCGAATGCCTTGGCGAGCAGGAGCTGGTTTTCGATGCCATAGGCTTCACGTGCTTCCTCAATAGTGACCTCGTAGCGACCAAGTTGAAAACCAAGAGATGCTAGAGCCGTTCGACGCCCTGCTTGACGGGGATCAAGGTCTCGCGCCCGCTCTGCTTCTCTGAATGCATCATCGATCCTTCCCTGCCCAGCTAGAATGCGGGCTGACCAGCTTGGTCCGTTTGGAGCGTTTGGTGCCAGAGACTCTGCTGTTTCGAAGTCTTCAGCAGCTCCCTCCATGTCAATCCGCAACAGACCTCGAATATAGCCTCGTGCGGAGTACCCATTGGCGACTTGGGGTCCCACCGCGATCGCGGAGTCGGCTGCTGCCAGTGAACGAGCCGCGAGCTCGTAGGGCGTTAATCCGATATCGTATTTGTAATAGAGAGATAGAGCATATGTTGACGACAAGGCAGAGAGCGCGGTGGCGGACCGGGGCTCTAGCTCAATCGCTTCTCTGAAGCGAAGGGTGGCCTCACGCATACCCTCCGGCGTTCTCTGTCCGAGTGCTTCATTTCCTGCGAGATACGCGTCCCGACCGGGACCGATCACCGAGCCTCCAGGATCGAAGAGATTTTCAAGACCAACGTCCCTCAGGAAAGAGAGGGTCACAGCGTTCGTAACTCTGACTTGTCCACTGGTGAGACTGTCAGGATGGATTGCGTACTGGGTCCGGAAGGAGATGAATCCTTCCGGGTTTGATTCCGAGACGTTCACGACCAGTCGATCTCCGCGGCTCTCAATGTAGCCATGCAGAATCCGTTCTACTTTCAGAGAATCGAGAAGGTCAGGAGTGCCAATCTCGGCGCGCATGGCGGAGACGGCTGTATACGGATCGATGACAAACACTCCGGGAATCGTAGTCAGTCGAGTGATTACTTCTTCTGCGATCGACAGTCCGAGGAGGTCGAACGCTTGGTCACCGGTCCGGTTCTCGAATGGAATCACGGCCACGGACGACTCCCATGGCCCGTCCTGTGGTACGCCTGACCATCCCCGAATCGTAAATCCAATAGCTGCGATAGCTATGACACCTGCTGTGACCCAGGTTCGCCAAGAGGAGAACGCTGGAGGCCTTTGTTCGGCCTCACTCGTGAGTGAGGGTTCTATGTCGTTCGCGACGACTAGGGCCTCGGCAAATTCAGAGACAGAATCCGGCCGGTCAGCTGGAGACTTCGAGAGTGCCTGGGCTATGACTTGCTCGAGCGCGAGAGGTACAGAAGCTCGAACCGACCTGATTGACGGCATCGTGTCCGTAAGATGGCGAGCGAGGGTGGCCTGAGCTGTGCGGCTGTGGAACGGGGGCTGGCCAGCCAGCATTTCAAAGAGAACACAACCTAGAGCGTAAATGTCAGTTTTTTCATCGACCCGGTTGTCACCGCTGGCTTGCTCTGGACTCATGTAATCCGGAGTGCCGATTGGAAGACCGCTTCGGGTGAATTCACCTCCGCCTTCGGGGACTCTTAGGGCATCTGCGATACCGAAGTCGGTGACTACCGCGAGTCCGCCCTGAAACAGAATGTTGGAAGGCTTGATATCGCTGTGAGTTACCCCTTTGGTATGAGCGTGTTGAAGGGCGTTAGCTACTTGGTGCGTGATATCCAACGACTCAGCGATCGGAAGCCTTCCCTCCTTAGCGAGACGATCACGGAGGCTGGCACCATCTATGTACGGC
>DEBI01000087.1 GCA_002348465.1 Gemmatimonadales bacterium UBA2960
CATACAGGGGGGCACGAAACCTGCTAGGAGGGCTTATTAAGAAGGCAGCTGCGCGCCTGAGCCGGAAAACTGCTAGCAGGAAAGACAAAAGCCTCCGAAAACAAGAGGCCCAGCCTGTTAAGCGACCCCGGGACGCCTTGTTTCACGTGAAACAGGCAGGCTGGCGCCCTAACCCCTCCTCCTTAGGGGCTAGAACGAAGCCTTCTCACCTCGAGCACGAGATTCTGAAGGTCGGCGGGCGAGACTCCCGGAATCCGGCCGGCTTGTGCCAACGAGCTAGGCTTGGTCTCGCTAAGCTTCTCTCTCGCTTCCCACGAGACCGTAACGAAATCCATATACGGGAGGTCCTTGCTTAACAGAAAACCAGCCTGATCTCGTAATCGCTTAGCTCTTTCGCGTTCTCTTTTTACATAGCCGGCGTATTTTAGCTCTACCTCGACGGCGGCTAAAACTTCATCTGCAAGATCGCCCTTGGGGGGCTCCTCAGCCAAAGACACCAGTGAACGCGCACTCACTCCTGGCCTCTTCAACAGCTCTAGCGCGCGAACCTTCTGCTGGATCGGGCTCGACCCGGCTTCATCCAGAATCCCTGATGCTTCTTCTGGGGTAACCGACGTGGCCCCGAACCAGGCCATAACTCGATCTTCTTCTTTAAGCCGCAAGCCCAGCGCGTCGGCCTGATCGCTTGTGAGCAGCCCCCTGTCCCGAGCCAGCATACCGATACGGCGCGCTGCATTGTCCTGCCGGAGCAGGAGCCTAAACTCAGCGCGAGAAGTGAATAGCCTGTATGGCTCATCGACTCCCCGGGTTACGAGATCATCGACCAAGACCCCGATGTAAGCCTCGTCTCGCTCTAGTACAAAAGGCTTCTCCCCCCTCACGCTCAGTGCGGCATTGATCCCGGCAATAACGCCCTGTCCTGCTGCCTCTTCGTAACCTGTTGTGCCGTTTATCTGACCGGCCAGAAACAACCCCGGGTGAGTCTTCAACTCTAGCGTGTGGCTCAGCTGGTGGGGAGGAAAGTAATCGTACTCGATCGCGTATCCCACCTTGGTCATGTTCGCATCTTCAAGGCCAGGAATCGTGCGCAAAAACTCAAGCTGAACCTCAGCCGGGAGAGAAGTAGAGAGGCCGTTTACGTATAGCTCTGTCGTGCTCAGCCCCTCCGGCTCCAGAAACACTTGGTGCCTCGGTGCCTCCGGAAAGCGAACCACCTTGTCCTCTATTGAGGGGCAGTAGCGCGGGCCACGGCCTGCTATCTCCCCACCGTAAAGCGCGCTTCTCTCAAGGTTTCGGAGAACAACATCCTTCAATCCGTTGCCGGAATACGTGATCCAACACGGAACCTGAGCGGGCACTATCTCCTGCGCATAAGCTGCGAACCGGTACGGTATATCATCTCCATCTTGCCGCTCGGTCTTCGTAAAGTCGACGGACCGCCCGTCGACACGCGGTGGCGTGCCCGTCTTGAAGCGCCTCACCTCAACCCCGAGATCCTCTAGACCCTTCGCCAACTCAACCGAGGGGGCCTCACCCGCTCTTCCAGCCTCGACGCCAGCCGTCCCCCCCACATGGATACGCCCTCGCAAGAAGGTCCCTGTAGTAATAACAAGGCAAGAGCCCGTGAACTCCAAGCCTCCCTTGGTCCGGACTCCAACAACACGTCCCGAGTCAACCAGCAAGTCTGCGACCATGTCCTGGAAGAGATCTAGCATTGGCAGGCCATCAAGCACCCTACGCACAGCCACTGGATACATTGACCGATCACACTGGGCTCGAGGGCCCCAGACAGCTGGCCCCTTAGAGCGATTCAGCATGCGAAACTGAATGCGCGAGGCGTCAGTCGCCTGACCCATGACCCCTCCAAGGGCATCGACCTCGCGCGCGACAACCCCTTTCGCGACCCCGCCAATCGCAGGGTTGCAACTCATCTGCCCAACCCTAGACAGATCAGGGGAAACCAGAAGTGTCCGAGCACCAGCTCTAGCTGACGCCGCTGCGGCTTCTACACCGGCGTGCCCTCCCCCTACGACAATGACTTCATAGGAATTGCGCATGCACGGAAAAAAGGTCGGGGGAAACTGACATTGCTACCGGTAGATCGAATGCACGCCAAATCTCGGCAAAGTAGCTTGAGATGGCGACCCGCAAAGCTCCTTCAGTCGCCTTTCCTACCCGTTGCATCACTTCCCTATGCAGAACTCCCGGAACACTACGTCGAGCACATCATCTGCTGACACGGCGCCTAACAACTCTTCTAGCGCAGTCTCTGCAGCCCGCAGGTGCGTAGAAGCCACTTCTGCCGGCAGCCCTTGGTCAAGAGCCTCGCTGAACGCTTCAACCTCCACTTTCGCAGCCCTTAACCCTCGTGCTTGTCGACCGCGCGTGAGCACAGGCACACCTTGCTCCGCCGTTACAATGCTTGAATAAACAAGCTGCGGCAGCACCTGACGGATCTCCTCTAGGCCGGCCCCACTCTCCACAGACACCTGGACTCGCGCAGCTGTCCCCTCTGGATCCCAATGTTTCTGGGTTTTTGCAATGTCGGCCTTGGTATTCACCAGCACGACTGGCGCCCCATCATGCGCCTCGATGAACGCTCGGTCTTCTTCCATCGGGCCTTCATCCGCGGAGACACAGTAGAGGACTACATCTGCTCGACCCAGATAGCCTCGTGCGATTTCGATACCCTTCTGCTCTATATTTCCCGCTGGCTCCCTTAGTCCCGCCGTATCCACAAGCCGAAAAGGAAACCCTCCAATCTGAACCACGGCCTCAATGGCGTCCCGGGTTGTGCCAGCCTCTTCGCTGACGATCGCCCGCTCTTCTCCCAACAATGCGTTGTATAGAGACGATTTACCCACGTTAGGGCGCCCTGCAAAAACCGTGAGCGCTCCCTCCCTAAGTAGCTCGCCCTCCGGAGCGGTTGCCAACATGAGTTCGAGGTCGGCAACCATCCGAGCCGCTTGATCTGCGACAGCTGTAATCGGGACGGGGGGCTCGTCCTCCTCGGGGAAATCAACATGATGAGCCAACAACCCCTCGAGTCGAAGCAGCCGCTCACGCAGATCAGACACCCTCCTCGAAAGACCGCGCTCCATCTGGACCAACGCAGCTCGGTGCAAAGCCCTGCTTCGCGCGTTGATTACATCTGCCACAGCCTCTGCTTGTATCAAATCCAGCTTCCCGTGCAGGTAGGCCCTTCGGGTAAACTCACCCCGGTCGGCTATCCTAGCCCCACTCCGTTGACATGCCTCTACAACAAGCTCTGGGACCAACCACCCCCCGTGGCACGAGAGCTCCACCATATCCTCTCCTGTGTAACTCCCTGGAGCCTGAAAGCGGGTAACGACAACCTCATCTATCACTTCGCCCGTGTCAGGATCGGTTAGGCGCCGCAACGAAGGTTCTCTAACACTCGGCATGGGGGCAGTTTTCACCAAAAGTGCTCTAAGCACATCTACTGCACCCGGGCCGCTTAGCCTAACTACCGCTAAGGCACCCACCCCGGGTGGTGTCGACAGCGACACTATCGTGTCGACGTCCATGGTCACCTCAGCACAAAGTCCGCGTGCGCAGCTTAGTCGCCATCGCTTAGCGTAAGCGCTGGCCCTTGGCGCATCCGTTTACGTTCGCGAGCAATCCAGATTTGCTGCGGCAGGGTCGCGATGTTTGCTGTGGCGTAGTAAAGGTTCAACCCGCTTGCCAAATTCATGAAGATGAAAAGCATCATTGGCGGCATGATGTACATCATCATTTTCATCTGCGGGTTGTCGGTATCGAGCGATCGAAGACTAATCCACTGCATCAGGAACATTGAGACCGCAAGCAAGACAGGAAGGACATAGAACGGATCCTTCGCCGAGAGATCTGGGAGCCAGAGAAACGGGACCCCGCGTAATTCGATTGTGTTTTGAAAAACGAAGAATAGAGCGATCAGCACCGGCCAAGGCAGCAACATTGGGAGACAGCCGGCCAGCGGGTTAAAGCCGTGCTCCTTGTAAAGCTTCATCATTTCTTTCTGAAGCTTCTCCGGATTGTCCTTGTGTTTGTCCTGGATCTGCTTAACTAAAGGCTGGACCGCCATGTTCCGCAGCTGTGCCTTCATTGCTTTATGGTTAAGCGGGAATAGCACTACTCGCATCATCACACCGAAGACAATCAAGACCCAGCCGTATCCCATACTGAACTGGGTGTGCAAATAGGTCAGAACTGTCATGATAATGGACACGAACGGCCGAATTATTGGCCTAAAAAAGCGCCACCCGTACGGGTTAACCTCTTCCATTCCGTCACCAAGCGACGACAGCAGAGCATACTGCTGCGGTCCGATGAACAAGCGGTAAGCATACTCCTCCCCACCTGACACCGTTCGAGCCACCCCAACACGGACCCTCTCGGGCAGGTCTGCCGGGCGCACTAGCAAGCCTCCCAGGTATCCGGTGTCCTCTACCAAATCGTCCCTCGCACCCGACAGAATTGCCGCAACAAAAAACTTGCTCCGAAAGGCAGCCCAGACGAGCGGCCCTTCTATAATCTCCGGATCGGCCTTGTCGAGCATGGTAGACCGAATGCCATCCTGGAGGTGGTTGTACACGTAGGCCATCGATCGCTGCTCGAGCGCCGAGTCAGCTTCGGCATATGCCAAGCCCTCGCCAAGGTCCGTGACCAGAAGCGCCCGAGTCACTCCATCCATAGAGCCACTAATACCGATGGTGTAATCGTCGGGATCGAATGTGTAGCTGACCCGGTATGTGAAGTTGCCGCTCGGGTGATCGTAGACAAAAGCCAGAGGCTTCGCCCCACCCTCCGCAGTTAAATTAAGACCGCCAGCAGGCTCTACACGGAACACTGCATCGGTCAGATCAAGCGTGTCCTGCTCCACAACCACCTTGCTACCCAAGTAGCCAGACGCTCCATCCGGGACTACCTGAACCGGCCCGCCTCTGTTAATGGCCTGGAAGTCCAACAGCTCCGCTGAAACCAGTTGCGCACCGCGACTAGTGAAGATGTAGCGGTACAACGGCCCCTCGACGACAACATTCTGGACCGGCAAGCTTGCGTCTTCTTCCGCTTGGTCAGCGCCAGGGACCCCTGAAGGCTGGCTATCACTCGCTTGTGACGAGGGTGGCAAACCTCCCGACTCGGGGCCTCTGAGGGGCTCACTGGTCTCGACCGGACCCGTAGCCACTACATCCTCCATGGGCGGCGGCGGGAAGAGCCGGTTGGTGCCTATCAAGACAGCCAACATCAAAGCTATCGCTAGAACAAAGCGCATCTCTGTCTTCATGGACGTATCGCTCGTTTAGCTTGTGGCTCTAAGATTTGCGATCTGTTTTTTGTCTCTGGGCGTTGAGCTACGCGGGCCGGGTCACTCGCTCTTACCCTGACCGGCGGTACCGGGTCGAGTCCGTGGCCGCCCCAAGGGTGACAACGCATAATCCGCAAAAATGCAAGCCAGCCCCCCCGCAACGAACCATGCTCAACTAAGGCCTCTATCGCGTAACTAGAGCAACTCGGCGAGAAGCGGCATGCTGCAGGCGTCCAAGGCGAAATTGCCAACCGATAGAGACGAACCATCGCTATCAAACCCTGTCTGAGCACCATGCCTCCACCGCTGTCCTGATCTCCGACTCAAGAACCGTATACTCCGCACCATACGCTGATCTCTTCGCACGCACGAGCACATCCGCAGGAACGCCTCGCTCGCCAAGTACCGGCAGTGCCAAACGGCGCCCTATTTCTCGTAGCCGCCGCTTAACGAGATTACGCTCCACAACGCTGTGTCCGTACCTGGGAACAATGAGCCCCAGCCGAGAGTGTAAGCCAGGAGAAGGCCCGAAGAAAATCTCCACGTGCGGCTTCTTCTCTCTTTGCCCCTGCTTAAGCAACTCACGAATTTCAGACCCTCTGTGGATCCGCGTTCCTCGCGGTAACTTCTCGGCCCTACCCGGGAGCGCTTTCGTAGAGCCTACTTGCCGCCAATCTTGACGACCAACTGGGTACGCCCACGCTTCCGGCGCCGATTTAAAGCCTTCCGGCCACCGGCGGTCTTCATGCGGGCGCGAAACCCGTGCTTGTTCACCCGCTTTCGGTTGCGCGGTTTGTATGTCGGCTTCATTCCTGCCAGCCCGATCCTTGGTTGTACTGCGGTTATCGACGAGCTTACCAAGATAGTCGGGGCGCCCCAAAACGGTCAACGCCGATCGCCCCTTAAATAGCTCTAACCCCTTTGATTCGGGGCCTTTTCGGGCATTTTGACATTTATGGAAAGGCTCTGTAGGTTCGACCCCCCTCGCTATTGAGCAGTCTGTATAGCGGCCCCTCTTAAGACCGGAACAACAGCCCAACATGCCCTTCAGCCGATCCCGCTTCGAAGCCTCCCGCCTAACGAGCGGCAGGGATGAGATCGGCGCAAGGAAGGCCTCATGGAGCTGACCACACAAGACGTCTGGACGGCAATTCTTGAACAAGTCCGCGCGCTCGTGCCGGAGCACGCCTTCCAAACCTGGATTGCTGGAGCTAGGTGTGTCGCTGTTTCGGCAGACGCGCTTGTGATCGAGACGCAAAGCCCCTTCCATGCAGAGTGGCTGGAAGACAAATACGGAGACCTGATCAAGGAAGCGGGAGCAAGCGTCCTAGGTTACAAAGTCCTCCTGTCCGTTAGTAGCGGTCCTTCCGAAGAAGGGGGCGTCCTGCCGGCGGTCCTCGTCGAGCCATCTACGGACATCTTCGCTGGAAAAGAAGCGGGGTCGACCCTGCAAAGCGGCTCAGTGAGCAGGCGCCCGGCACCAAGCCCGGCTAGTCCGCCATCTTCATCGCCGGCAGACCCCGGCCTCTTTAGTCGATACACCTTCGACCGATTCGTGGTGGGTGGCAACAATCAGCTGGCGGATGCTGCCGGGCGCGCAGTTGCGGACAACCCGGGCCAGCTCTACAACCCGCTATTCCTCTACGGTGGAGTAGGCTTGGGCAAAACACACCTCATGCACGCCATCGGACATGCATCGCTAAGGATCGACCCAAGCCGGCGCGTGGCCTATGTATCCTCCGAGCAGTTCACCAACGAACTAATCCAGGCTATACGCAAGGGCGCCACGGATCGTTTTCGCGCTCGTTATCGGCAAATCGACTTACTGCTCGTCGACGACATCCATTTTCTTAGGGGAAAGGAGAGCACCCAAGAAGAGTTCTTCCATACCTTCAACGCGCTGTACGACGCCCAAGGCCAGATAGTGGTCACAAGCGACAGGCCTCCTCGTGAGATGGAGGGCTTGGAACAGCGCCTAGTCTCACGGTTTGAGTGGGGTCTCGTGGTGGATTTACGCCCGCCTGATTACGAGACTCGCATGGCGATCCTGCGCACCAAGGCGGAGGACGAAGGGTTAGATCTCGCCGGAGACGTCATCGACTACATTGCCCATGCCTGTTCGTCTTCAGTTAGAGAGCTAGAGGGTGCGGTCCTTAAGCTTCTCGCTGTTTCCTCGGTATGGAACGAAGAGATAACCCTTTCTTTTGCTAAGCGCGTTCTGGCTCTCAGAAGGCTGGAGAGGAGGCAAAGAGGGCCGGTTGCTTCTCCAGATCGAATCACCCAGCTCGTTGCCAGTCAGTGGCGTGTGCGCCCCGAAGCCCTCTCTTCGAAGTCACGGTCTAAAAACATAGCCGAGGCTCGTCACGTAGCGATGTACGTGGTACGCGAGCTACTCGGGACCCCGCTTCAGGGTATCGGGATGCTTTACGGAGGACGAGACCACTCCACTGTTTTGTATTCGATTCGAAAGGTGGCATCTAGGATGGATGGCGACGAGGCCTTCCGGGACCGGGTCGAGGAGGTAATTGCGGAACTAAAAACAGACCATGCTAGAGTTTTCCACGGCTAATGTGAACAAGTGTGGAAAACCCCTCGTTTTTCCACGGTCAAAAAACAGAAATTTCTACCACTTGAGAACTTTAAACATTTTTCCACCAAAAGTTTATCGGAGCGAAATAGATCGTTTTTACAGACAGGGCATAAGGAAACGGAGTCTTATTGGGTACAAGATTCCACAAAACCACAACACCTACTACGGCTATGTTTTTTGTAAGTAATAAGAGATAGTATCTAGGTTATGTGAGAAATCTTGTTGACCTTAAGGTCGCACGGCAAAGACCATCAGGAGCATCATCCCGATGAATTTCACCATCACTCGGCAAAACCTTCACAAAGGTCTTGCTGCGGTCTCAGCTAGCATTCCATCGAAGACTACTCTTCCAGTTCTATCGAACATCCTCTTTGAGGCTTCTGAGGATGGCGTATGGATGAGTGGTACAGACTTAGATGTTGCTGTGCGAGTCAAAGTTCTCGCTGACGTAAAGACACCCGGCAGCCTTACGGCACCAGGTAAAAAACTTCAAGAGATCACTCGAGAGTTACCAGATCAACCGGTCGAAATTACAACCCGCGGAGATCAGATCGAACTGATATGCGGAGCAAGTCAATTCAAATTAAATGGCTTGCCGGCAGATGAGTTTCCAACCCTAGCAGAGGTCGATTTCTCAGAGGGTATTTCCGTAACTGGAAAAGACCTCAATGCACTGATTCACCATACATCTTTTGCTGTATCCACCGAAGAAAGCAGGCCTATCTTGAACGGTGTTCTGTGGGAACTGAGAGATGGTGAGATGAAAATGGTGGCGACTAATGGACACAGACTGGCACGCATGAGTGTCAAGGTTGAAGCTACAGGAACGACTTCCGCAGATTTTATAGTCCCACCAGCAGCGTTAACTCAAGTGCAACGGTTGTTTCAGGATGAGGATCAACTTGAGGTGGCACGTAGTGGAAACCACCTAGGGTTTAGGGCCGACAATACTGAGATATACACGCGCCTCATCGAGGGCTCGTATCCGAATTACGAGCAGGTTATACCCAAAGACAATGACAAGCTGGCCTTTATAGAGAAAAAAGCTCTTGCTTCGGCTGTCCGCAGAATGGCAGTTGTTGCCTCAGACCAGACCCACCGGATTCGTATGCGTTTCGAACCCGGCCGGGTTCATCTCAGTGTCCTAACCCCCGACCTAGGAGAGGGACATGATGAGATGGAGGTTGGATATGAAGGAGAGGAATTAGAGATCGGCTTCAACGCCAACTACTTACTGGAGGTTCTCCGTCACATACCCTCAGAAGAAGTGAAGTTGGCCTTTAGAGCACCAGAGAGGGCGGCGACAATAGAACCGGCAGGAGAGGACGCGGCGGATTACTTATGCCTAGTGATGCCACTCAGGTTGATTGATTAACTCGACTGAGCCGCCTCTAAAAGCTCTTTTCCTGTGTACAACGAGATGAGTGGTAACCCCTGAGCATTGTAGAGGGCTGCGGCATCTTCGGACCGGTTCACTAGGGTGATAACCCCCAAAACCTCAGCGCCATGGGCTCGAACAACATCGATGGCTTTTAACGTGCTCAGTCCTGTTGTCATTGTATCCTCTACCATAAGCGCCCGAGCATCTTTTGGGAGCCCGCCCTCTATACGTTGCCCAGTTCCGTGGTCTTTGGCGCTTTTTCGGACGGAAAAACCATCGATGATCCAACCCTCTAGGGCGCTTACATGCGCAATCGCGTAAGCGATAGGATCTGCCCCCATAGTCAGGCCGCCCACATGAGTCGGATCAAGACCATGGTCTTGAATTGCCGCATAAGCGACCCTGCCTACGAGCCTCTGTCCTTCCGCTGACATCGTAGTCCGACGGGCATCAATGTAGTAGTCAGACTTCGCTCCACTGGCCAGGGTAAAATCACCAAGGCGGACGGAGCGTTCGATAAGGAGTTTTCGAAGTTCGTCTTTGGTGGTCATAGCGGTGCTGTGTAGGCTGAGCGTTTAGTAGATGACAAGTTAACGGACTTCACCAGTTAGCCTTTCACGCACTTCGTCTGGAACTCGGATTGGTTTTCGGTCAGGGCCTATCCAAACGGCGGTAACGTTAGCGCGAGCGATGATGGCGGCAGGATTGTTGTCGAGGGCTATCTCCTGACAAAGGGTCATGCTGGTTCTGCGAAACGACTCGGCCCAAGTACGGACAAGCAGGTCGTCCTCCCTTTTCGCCTCTGCTACATAGTCTATTTCGATTCGAACCACAAAGATTGCCCAGCCTCGATCATCGAGAACGGCCCAGTCAAACCCGGCCTCTCTAAGTGCCTCGAAGCGCGCATGTTCGAGGTAGGAGAGGTACACCGCGTGGTTGACGTGCCCAAAAGAATCCAGCTCAGAGGTGCGGACTGTGAGCCTCGTGAGTGATACTGGAACTTCTTTTTCTTGGTTGATACCCATATCGAAAGATGGTGACTGACAGCAAGGCATCAAGCCGTTTGGGAGATTGACCTCTGCCCGAACAATCCATCACTTACCAGCCTGAGGGGGTTGCTGACCTAAGAGGAAGGGGGCCTTGGTGTCTGGATGGAAAAGGGTAGCGCGAGGGGTTCTTGGCCTGGGGGTAATTTTTGCCACAGCGGGATTCTTTCTTTTTGCCATCTTGACCGCCGCCGCCGCCGCCCTTGGACGACTTGAAGAGGAAGATCCTTTTTTCGGGATACTCGCCGGTACAGTGTGGGGTTTTGGTATTGGTGTAACATTCTCGGCGGTGTTGGCTGCAACCGGGAGTCGTTTTGTGTTCGAAAAACTCTCCATCTCTCGGGTGGCGATCATGGGGGCGCTGGGTGGCTTCTTGCTAGCAATACTTCTGATAAGCGGAACGAAGCTCGCAGGCAACGAGTTTACTGGCGTAACCGAAGCTCTAGTCTTTTTGCCCTTGTTGGGTGCTATCGCTGGATCGACCAGCTTGGTCATTGCTCGAAAGGCGGACGA
>DEBI01000112.1 GCA_002348465.1 Gemmatimonadales bacterium UBA2960
AACCTTCTTAAATACCGGGGGCGGGACTCGAACCCGCACGTCCTTGCGAACAGCGGCTTTTGAGGCCGCCGCGTCTACCATTCCGCCACCCCGGCATCACTCTACCCCGACACTTTGCAGAAACCGCGCATGCCTCGACACGTTTCTAATAGAGCAGTTCCTGCGGCTCGTAACCGTCGTCAGTGATTTACTCCTCAAGGTCGTCTCGCACCTAGTGCGTGTCTAGACTCGAGAGCCATATGCGGCGGCATAAGCTCTCCAATCTAGCTGATAACACCCCTTTCAGGTTCGATCTAAACGCCCAGCACCCTGACACGGAAACCGATTTTGGCCATCGTTAAGCGTTCGGGCGGCACATAATCTGCGTCGCCCGGCTCAATGTACGTTTCAACTGCGGAGCCATCGTGGCGAAACACAATCGCGATCCTTTCGGCGCTCTCACCAGTATCGACCTTCCGGAAGGGCCAACCTCTTTTTACAAGCTTTCACGTCTCGAAGAAGATGGGATAGTTGACACCCTCGATCGCCTTCCCTTCTCAATTCGGATTCTGCTTGAAAATGCTCTGCGCCATGCAGGCGGCCCATACGTAAGCCAAGATCAGGTGCTATCAGTCGCCAACTGGAATCCGGCAAACTCGGGCTCGGCTCTCCCTTTCATGCCTACTCGAGTAGTGCTGCAGGATTTCACCGGGGTCCCAGCAGTAGTCGATCTGGCTGCAATGCGTGACGGCATCCGTGAACTGGGGGGAGATCCCTCGCGAATCAATCCGGTCGTACCAGCAGACCTGGTAATCGACCACTCCGTCCAAGTCGATCACTTCGGCTTCCACGACGCTTTTCGGTTAAACGTCGAGAGAGAATTCGAACGAAACCGAGAACGTTATGCCCTCCTCCGATGGGCTCAGGAGGCATTTGACAACTTCTCCGTGGTACCGCCAGGAACGGGGATCGTACACCAAGTGAACTTGGAATACTTGGCTTCGGTGATTCACCGACGCGAACACAACGGATCTTTCCTAGCCTATCCCGACACACTCGTTGGCACGGACTCGCACACCACTATGGTCAACGGGTTGGGCGTAGTCGGGTGGGGAGTTGGAGGTATTGAGGCTGAAGCTGTTGTGTTGGGTCAGCCCTACTACATGCTGCTCCCCGAGGTAGTGGGAATGAAGCTGACCGGAACACTTCCGGACGGTGCTACAGCGACCGACTTAGTGCTTTGCGTAACAGAAATGCTACGGGAGCACGGCGTAGTAGGTCGATTCGTGGAATACTATGGTGCCGGTCTGAGTAACCTGACCCTGCCTGACATGGCGACCCTTGCAAATATGGCGCCGGAATACGGAGCTACCATCGGCTTCTTCCCTGTCGACGACTCAACCATCCAATACCTAAGGGGCACAGGAAGGGATGAAGCGATGATAGCTCGGGTCGAGGCCATAACCAAAGAATTAGGGATCTTTCGGACAGACGACACTCCCGACCCAGAGTTCACCTCTGCGCTCGAATTAGACCTCTCTACCGTCGAGCCTAGTCTAGCTGGCCCAAAGCGTCCCCAAGACCGGATCTCTATGGTAGACATGGGTCGTCAATTCCAAAAAGATCTTCCAAGGCTAGTTCCCTCGGGACACGATCTCACGGGTGAGCGCAAGGTAAAGGTCACAGGTGACGACAGTACGGTAGAGATTTCGGATGGGACCGTAGTAATCGCATCGATCACTAGCTGCACGAACACCTCAAACCCCTCCGTCATGGTGGGAGCTGGACTCCTCGCCAAAAAAGCCGTGGAAAAAGGCCTTACGGTTAAGCCCTGGGTTAAGACGGCAATGGCACCAGGGAGTCAGGTGGTCACTGACTACCTGACCGAGTCTGGCCTGCTGCCTTATCTGGAGGAACTGCGTTTCCACATCGTTGGCTATGGTTGTATGACGTGCATAGGAAATTCAGGCCCATTACCTGAGCATATTCATACAGCAGTCGAAGAGAACGGATTAGTCGTATCCTCTGTACTCTCAGGAAATCGGAACTTCGAAGCACGTATACATCCCCTCGTGCGAGCCAACTATCTCGCCTCTCCAGGCTTAGTAGTGGCCTACGCACTCGCAGGCCGTATGGATCTAGATTTAGAGAGCGAACCCTTGGGGACGGGTAGCGACGGTCAGCCGGTATACCTGAGAGACATCTGGCCCTCTCCCAGTGAAGTCAGCGAAACGGTAGCCAGATCTCTAAAGGCTGAGATGTTTACCAGACGCTACTCCGTGGTCACCACAGGTGACGAGAACTGGCAATCACTGCCTCTTCCAGAAGAAAGTAGCCTCTATGAATGGGACACCAATTCCACATACGTCAGACGTCCCCCCTTCTTCGAGGGAATGTCGATGGATGTCCCGACCCCAGGGGACATCGAAGGAGCTCGTGTCCTGGCACTGATGGGTCAATCGGTCACCACCGATCACATTTCCCCCGCCGGTTCGATCCCAAAAGAAGAGCCAGCCGGTCTATATCTCCGCGATCACGGAGTGACAGTCAAAGACTTCAACACCTTCGGGTCCCGTCGCGGAAACCACGAGGTCATGATGCGCGGTACGTTTGGAAACGTGAGGATCAAGAACCTCCTGTTAGACGGCAAGGAAGGTGGCTACACGGAGCATCTCCCGTCCGGGGAAGTAATGCCGATTTACGACGCGTCTATGCTTTACCAAGAGAAAGACACACCGCTAATCGTACTTGCAGGAAAGGAATATGGTACGGGGAGTTCGAGGGATTGGGCAGCAAAAGGCACAATCCTTCTGGGCGTAAAGGCAGTTATCGCTGAGAGCTATGAGCGGATACACAGGAGCAATTTAGTCGGAATGGGCGTGCTCCCGCTGGAATTTCACAAGGGTGATACGCCATCGTCTTTGGGCCTCGATGGACGTGAGACATTCGACATCAGCGGCATCTCAGGAGGGTTGGAGCCAGGCTGCACGGTCCAGGTCACAGCTACAGCAGATGACGGCAAAGTGACCGAGTTCAACGTGGCTGCACGACTCGATTCCGACGTCGACGTTGATTACTACATGAACGGAGGTATTCTGCAAACGGTCCTGAGGAAGATGGCTCGGGGCGAAATGTAAGCTGGCGACTTCGTCTTTAAGAGGAAGCGTCCTCTTGCATCGCCTTCGGTGGACCGAGCACTTCTTGTAGAACAATTGCCTGCCGCAAGGCAGAGGCGCTATCGCTTCGGAGTTGCCTACGAACCGCCTTCGCTTCGGCAGAAAGCGCACGTGCGAATGGATCCAATCCGTCCTGCTCCGATGGTGCCCGTTCTGATGGATCTGTGCCGAATTCGGCGTGCGTTCGGTGTATCTGATGCGAGGCAGGCTGACCTACTGGTCCCCTTCTGGAAGCTCCGGAACGTTTTGACGTTTCCAAATCCAGACGCAGACGACGGAGTTCTTTGTCTCGTTTTTCTAATTTCCGTCTTAGGCGACCTTCTTCGTTGGGATCCTCCATTGCTTCTGACGCTGCTTCGAGAATCTTCTCTAGCATACTAGGGGGCGTGGGCACGAACGGCTCTGTTGAAGTCTCGGCCTCCTCAGCCGTAGCCAGTTCATCATACGACGGATCTGAATCGTATGCCGGCAATTCGTCCTCTTGTCCCGGACCCCATTCAAACTGAATGTCGCTGGTCTGCCAGTCACCGGTGGGGGCCTCCTTAACGGGGCCCCCACCGCTCTTGGCTTTCCGGCTCCGAAAAACCGATTCGATGATCGATGCGAAAGCGATCAACGCGAAGAAGATCAGCTCTTCCATAAGTCAGTCAGTTACTCGCCTAGCGGTTCGTTCTGGTCTTCGTCCGGGCCGGCGATCGCACTCCGCATGCTCGTATCCGCCTCCATGTTCCGGTACTTCACGAAGTCCATCACACCCAAGTTCCCCGAGCGAAAAGCATCGGCGAGTGCCAAAGGAACCTCTGCTTCAGCCTTAACCACTTCAGCCCTCATCTGTCCCACCAGAGCTTTCATTTCCTGTTCTTGGGCGACAGCCATAGCTCGCCTCTCCTCAGCGCGAGCCTGTGCCACCCTCTTGTCCGCTTCGGCCTGATCCGTCTGCAGCTCGGCGCCGATATTCTTCCCAACATCTACATCGGCAATGTCGATCGAAAGAATCTCAAAGGCCGTTCCGGAATCGAGCCCCTTACCCAAAACCGTCTTTGAAATCCCATCAGGATTCTCTAAAACATCCTTGTGCGAATTCGCCGATCCAATCGTTGAGACAATACCCTCACCAACTCGCGCCAGGATTGTGTCCTCTCCCGCACCACCAACCAGTCGATTGATGTTGGCGCGAACAGTGACTCGCGCGATGGCTATCAGCTGAATCCCATCCTTCGCCATTGCCGCGACCTTCGGGGTGTTGATCACCTTCGGATTGACCGAAACCTGGACCGCTTCAAAGACATCTCTCCCCGCTAAGTCGATCGCAGCAGCTTGATTGAATGGCAGGTCAATACTTGCCTTATCTGCTGAAATCAGGGCGCCAACTACACGAGAGACGTTACCACCTGCCAGATAGTGAGCCTCTAGCGCGTTGATATCGAGATCTAGTCCGGCTTTAGTAGCATTAATGAGTGGCCGCACCACAGCGGGAGGAGAGACCTTTCTCAGGCGCATTCCCACCAGTGTGCCGATTCCTACGGTCACCCCTGCCGAAAGTGCTTCGACCCAGAGCCTCACCGGGATCGCCCAGGCAATGATTCCCACTAAGAAAATCGACCCGAAGAGAAGGAATGAGTTGACTATTAAAACACTGTCCATTGTTTGGATCTCTCTGGCGAAATTGGTTTCTGTAAACGGTGCCGCTGTATTCCAATCGTTCTCACTAACTCGGTCGCGCTAGACCACCGAAAGCCAAGGGCAGTTACCCGAAAGGGCGACGATCTTGACCCACATGATAACTAGCTCTCGTGAGCGGACGAACCTTCTTCAGACTTTGACTTTTCCATGACTCTAACCACGTGACGATAGCCTTCGGCACTTACGACCTTTACCGTCGATCCTTCGGTAATCCACTCGGATTCTGAAACGACATCAATCCGCTCCTCTCCGAATTGGGCAGTCCCGGCCGGTCGCAAATCGGTGATGGCCTCTCCTATCATACCGATCAGATCGACGCGTGATTCAGCCGACTCATAGCCGGTCTCCCGATCAGTACTGTCCATCAGTAGGATACCGCTTCGAGCCAGCCTTGATGTTCCGGGCAGAGTTTTGATTACTACCCAACCCATTACGACAATGAGCACTACGGTCGTACTGAGCACCATACCAGCCCTTGTAAAGTCGGGCGATGTCGGCAGTCCTCCAAGCATGCTCATGTAGAGACCGGCCAGAACGCCAATCCCACCCAGCAGGCCAAAAAGACCAAAACCAGGAATTAAGAATACCTCAACCCCAATCAAGGCGAGACCCAAGGCGAAGACAAGGATGTCCTCGAGACCAGCTAGCCCAATGATCAGATGGGAACCGAAAAAGAGGGACAGAGCCAGTAACCCGGCTCCTCCGGCCAACCCAAACGACGGCGACTTGATCTCGGTGATTAGCCCCAAGAAGCCAAGCGAGAGCAAGAACGGAGCCACTACCGGGTTGGAGAAGAACCGCACAACTCGCTCAGCCCAGTTCGCTTCGGCAGTTGTGACGGTCGCACCTTCTACTTCTAGGTCATCCAGAAGCGCAGAGAGGTTGTCGACTTCAACCGCGTAATCGAGATCCGCCGCCTCCTCGGTAGTGAGTGTAAGAAGCTTTCCTGCTTCGGTAACCCCCTCAATTTCTATGTCTTCATCAACCATCGCAGCTGCGACTTCCGGGTCTAGATTCGCTTCTTCAGCTAGAGCCCGCATCTGGCTTCTCATCGCTGACACGATCTTTTCGGGAGCCTTTGTGCCACTTCCATCAACTGGAGTAGCAGCACCTATCACCGAACCCGGACGCATGTAGATCCGGTCCGTGGCGAGTGCAATCAGCGCACCAGCCGAATAGGCACGACGGTTAACCAACGTATAGACTGGAACTGGAGAATCAGAGAGCGCATCAGCGATCCGCTCTGCAGCGTCCACCCTACCGCCAGGCGTGTCCATATCAAGAACTACAGCAGCGGCTCCAGACTCCGCGGCTTCTTCTAGGCTTCGTTCGATGAAAGGGGCTAATCCAAGTTCAACCACTCCTGTCACAGGAACACGGATCACCAGATCGTCTAATTGGCCAAACACCGGCGCAGGAAGCACACTGCTAAAAGCTACCAGTAGAGCGATGAGCGGAATTCGGCGGATCATGGTAACGGCCTCTCGGGGATTTTACCGGTAAAGACAAGCTATGAAGTCTAATACACCAGAGAAAGCGAGTGGGTGCACTCTACCCACTCAATCAAACAACAACCTCCTCAGGTCGGCAAACTGAGCTTAGCATAACGATATACTATCAACCTCATCTCTTATAACTGATACATCATCACGTGGATAGACGGCTTTCCCCGGTTGACCGCTGAGTCTCCCCTTGGGACCTTTCAACTCCTCGCAGACTCTGATTGATCATCGAAATCATCCTAGGGTCCGAGTAAACAGGGCAGCGGTCAGCATCCACTTACTACGGGAAAGTTTAGATGTCCGATTCGGTATTGGTTCATTATGAGGCTCGTGGAAAAGTAGCTCTTCTAACCCTCGACGATCCGCCAGCGAACACGTACACGCATGAAATGATGCGCCAGCTGGACGAGAGTATCATAAAAGCGCGTTTCGACCAGTCAGTCGAAGTAATCGTGATCACCGGAGCGGGTGAAAAATTCTTCTGTGCGGGTGCGAATATCGGCATGCTCTCAGAGGCAGATCCTGAATGGAAATATTGCTTCTGCCTGCACGCCAATGAGACACTCAACCGACTTGAGCACACGCCCAAACTTGTGATCGCTGCGTTAAACGGTCACACAGTCGGCGGAGGTCTTGAGATCGCAATGGCTGCCGATATTCGGATAGCCCGCAAGGATGCTGGGAAAGTCGGTCTGCCTGAGGTAGCCCTAGGAGTTCTTCCTGGCACTGGGGGCACCCAACGTCTTGTTCGGCTCGTGGGCAAACCGGTAGCGATCCAAATGATGGCAGAAGGCACAACCTTCGGGTTTGACGAAGCGCATAAGCACGGCCTCGTTAACGAAATCTACGATCATGAGGACCGCGACTCCTTTGTAACTGCAGTGCTAGAGTACGCGAATCAGTTCACGACGCCTAATAAGGCAACCAAGGCGGTGGGACTTATCAAGCGTTCGGTTCAGACAGGTGCAGAACTTCCTTTTGAACTAGCTCTGGCACTAGAAAGGGAGTTACAGGCTCAGCTCTTTGCCAGCAGCGATGCAAAAGAGGGTCTAAACGCTTATGTAGAGAAGCGAGCTGCCGAGTTCACCGGCGACTGACGCTGGCTGGGTACAGACCTTATAGAAGCGGGGTCCGGGACGCGCTCCGGGCCCCGCTTCACATTCATGAATAAGTCCCTAGGAGAGGAAATGTCTGAACAGACGATCCGGGATAAGATGTGGATTGGAAACGAGTGGGTGGATGCAAAAAATGGGAGCACATTCGCTTCCATAAACCCAGCAACTCACGATACCATCGCTGAGGTTGCGTCCGGTCAGGCTGAAGACATAGACCGCGCAGTTGAATCAGCCAGGGCAGCACTGAGCAATCCAGAATGGCGGGACATGAACCCGCATAAACGATCTCGTCTCCTATGGAAGCTCGCCGATGCAGTGCAAGGGAACGCGGACGAGCTTGGCGCGCTTGAGACCGCCGACAACGGCAAACCTTATTTTGAGTCTCGTAAGGTCGATCTACCAAGCGTGATCGAGAATCTCCGGTACTTCGCTGGTCTCGCCAACAAGATTGAAGGTGCCACGATACCGGTTGCCGGTCCGTTCTTGAACTACACGCTTCGCGAGCCTGTCGGTGTAGTCGGTTGCATAACGCCATGGAATTTTCCCCTCTCCCTGGCGACTTGGAAGGTCGCCCCTGCTCTCGCGTGTGGAAATGTGGTGATTCTGAAACCAGCTGAGCAGACCCCTCTATCGTCACTGCGCCTAGCAGAGCTAGCCGCCGACGTCGGGTTCCCGTCCGGAGTTTTCAACGTCGTACCGGGCTTCGGAGATACCGCTGGCGCAGCCCTGGTCGCTCATCCGGGCGTTGATGCGGTCGCCTTTACCGGCTCTACGGATGTGGGGAAAATGGTGATGCGGAGTTGTGCGGATACGCTCAAGAAGGTGTCTCTGGAACTCGGAGGCAAATCCCCAAATATCGTACTTGCCGATGCAGACGTAAGATCAGCAGTGCGGGGAGCAATTACGGGGATCTTCTACGGGAAAGGCGAAGTGTGTGCCGCCGGCTCTCGAGTCCTCGTCGAGCGAGAGATCTACGACGACTTTCTCGAAGAATTCACTGCACGTGCCGAAAAGATGACGATCGGTGATCCTATGGATCCTAGTACCCGACTCGGTGCCATTGTCAGCGAAGAACAGCTAGAACGGGTGCTGGGCTATGTCGAATCGGGGAAAAACGACGGGGCGCGACTAGTCGCAGGTGGAGAGCAGGCCACCGTCAACGGGAAAGGAAACTTCGTAACCGCCACCGTGTTCGCCGACGTTGACCCGAGCATGACGATCGCTCAAGAGGAGATCTTTGGGCCCGTCGCAGCTGTGATCCCCGTCGAGGATGTCGACCATGCAATCGAAGTCGCCAACGACACTATGTACGGATTAGCCTCTGGAGTCTGGACTAGGGATATCGGTAAAGCACACAGAGTGGCTCGAGAGCTCCAAGCTGGCACAGTGTGGATCAATACATATAACCAGTATGATTCTGCATCGCCGTTCGGTGGCTACAAGGCCAGTGGCTTCGGTCGAGACCTTGGCCATGAGGCGGCCCTCGAAAAATACACGCAGACTAAGAGCGTCTGGGTGGCGGTTGACGGCTAGCGTGCCATCAACCGACCCCAGTTAACCCACACAGGACGATATGACACGGGAAGCATGGATCATCGACGGTGTCCGAACTCCGATTGGTAGGCACGGAGGAGGACTGGCACCCGTTCGCCCAGATGACCTAGCCGCAATAACGATCGAAGAGCTCGTTAAACGCAATGATATAGACCCAAGCACTGTGGACGACGTGCTCTTGGGGTGCATTAATCAGGCGGGTGAAGACAACCGTAATGTCGCTCGGATGGCCCTGCTTCGGGCGGGACTTCCAGTCGAGGTGCCGGGCCAAACCGTAAATCGCCTCTGCGGATCAGGAATGCAGGCTCTTCTCTCATGCTTCCATGCAATTCAAGCCGGAGAAGGCGACGTATTCATAGCGGGTGGTGTCGAGAGCATGAGCCGCTCTCCATTCGTGATGCTGAAGCCAGAGGTCGGTTACACGCGCGGTCACCCTAAGACCGCTGACACGGTTCTGGGCTGGCGCTTTCCAAATCCTTCCTTCACACCGGAGTGGACGATAGGTCTAGGTGAGACCGCAGAAGTGATCGCAGAAGAGTTCGGGGTCTCACGTGAAGCGCAGGATGCCTTCGCAGCCGAAAGTCAGCAGCGAGCAGAACGAGCCATGGCTGCAGGCGTGTTCGTTGATGAACTAGTCCCTGTCTCCGTGCCACAACGCAAAGGTGATCCAATTCTAGTGGATACGGATGAGCACCCGCGTGCAGACACAACAGTAGAAGCCCTAGCAAGACTCCGTCCAGTTTTCAGGGAGAATGGCAGCGTTACAGCAGGAAACTCCTCTGGAATTAACGATGGAGCAGCCGCGCTTCTTATAGTTTCAGCTGAACGTGGAAAGGAGCTCGACCTCGAACCTATGGCTCGGATCGCCGGAGGAGCAGTAGCAGGAGTCGAGCCACACAGAATGGGTATCGGACCGGTCCCAGCCACCCGCAAAGCTCTAGCAAGACACGGGTGGTTGATAGATGACATCGATATAGTAGAGCTGAATGAAGCCTTTGCTGCGCAGTCAATCCCATGTATCAACGAGCTAGGACTCGATCCAGAACGTGTGAACGTTAATGGAGGAGCAATAGCTCTTGGGCACCCAGTGGGATGCTCAGGAGCCAGAATCGTAGTTACGCTAGTCCACCAGATGAAACGCCAAGAGGCTTCGAAGGGAATGGCCTCCATGTGCATCGGCGTTGGTCAAGGCATTACAAGCCTTTTGGAAATCGCGTGAGCGAGATCCGCACTGTAGCAGTTCTCGGAGCCGGGACTATGGGGCATGGCATAGCTCAAGTCAGTGCCATGATCGGCTGTCTGGTGCGCCTATTTGACGCCAACAACAGTGCCACGTCAGCTGGTATTGATAAAATTCGTGACAATCTCGACAAGGGGATCGCCCGCGGGAAGCTGACTAAAGATGTCCGAGACAGGACCTTAGAAAATATCACGACAACGGGGAGCATTTCAGAAGCAGTGACCGGAGTCGACCTGGTGGTGGAGGCGGCCCCCGAAGCCATCGACCTAAAAGAGTCGATTTTCGCAGAAGTCGAATCAGTAGTTCCCGATCATGCCATTCTCGCGACGAACACATCCTCGCTTTCGATTGATCAGATCTCTTCATCGTTGAGGAGTCCCAGCCGCTTTGTGGGAATGCACTTCTTCAACCCAGTTCATATCATGGCGCTCGTAGAAGTCGTATGGGGGCCGCAAACATCTGACGCGACTCTAGAAGCTGCAGTTCAGTTCGCACGAAGGCTTGGGAAAGAACCGATCGTAGTTCGGGATGCTCCAGGCTTTGCATCGTCTCGGCTAGGAATCGCACTAGGGATGGAAGCCATCCGGATGGTCGAACAAGGTGTCGCATCGCCTGAGGATATCGACAAAGCAATGGAGCTAGGCTACCGCCACCCCATGGGACCGCTCAAACTCACCGACCTCGTAGGACTCGACGTGCGACTTAGAATTGCCGAGTACCTGCATGAGGCATTAGGCTCGGACGCCTTCACACCCCCCAACCTACTTCGACAGATGGTCGCAGAAGGAAGGCTGGGCAAGAAGTCAGGAGAAGGCTTCTATTCATGGTAGGCAGAGGCACCCAATCGGTTCCTCAAATCTTAAGTGGACCAGAGGTGACAGAGAGTTTTTTCACACTGCTGACCGTATTCATCTGACCAATGGAGTCTTGATGGCCGACGTACCGGTTCTGCTAGAGAAGCGCGAAGACCACATCGCCGTCATAACCCTCAATCGGCCCGAGAAGCTTAACGCGCTCAACGCGGAGGTTCGCCGTATCCTTCGCGAAACGTTCGACGAACTCGCATTAGACGACGACGTCCGGGTAGTCGTGCTTCACGGCGCCGGAGAGAAAGCGTTCGTCGCTGGTGCAGATATCACTGAATTTGCAGAACGCACGCCCGAAGAACAGCGTAAGCTTTATACGCAACGAAGAGTCTACGAGACCGTAGCCGACTTTCCTAAGCCCGTCATCTGTGCCATCCACGGCTTCTGTATTGGCGGTGGTTCAGAACTCGCCCTAGCATGTGACATCCGTGTCGCTGATCGCACGGCAAGAATCAGCCAAGCCGAGATCAGAATAGGGTTAATTCCGGGCGGTGGAGGGACTCAGCGTCTAGCTCGCCTAGTCGGTCACGGATGGGCTTCAATCATCAGCCTTACTGGTGACTTCATCGAGGCTGAAGAAGCACACCGGATAGGGTACATTGACATCCTAGTCGAGGAAGGCGAGCACCTTGAACGAGCCTTTCAACTGGCCGAACGCATGTCGCGCTGGAGCCCTATCTCTCTGCAACTCGCGAAAGCAGCGATCAGAGCGGCCTCCGAGAAGCCATTGGCGGAAGGGTTGCTGTACGAAAAAGATCGTTTCCTCGACGCCTTCGCATCCGAAGATGGACGCGAAGGGGTCACAGCATTCGTCGAGAAAAGGAAACCGAATTTCAAGGGGCGCTAACCGGAAGTGAAGCTGAGTGGCCCCATACAGCTCCCCTGCCCACAGGAACCCGCGGTCAAAACCATTTCTATCGGTCTTCTTAGCGCAGCACTACTGAGTCTTGCTGCGTGTGACGCCGACTCCAACGAACTCCTAGAACCCGATCTCCCGGAGAGTATCTGTGCACCGCTAGGATATGGAGTAACTCAGGGTGGGCCGGGCGTGTTTACGAACACGATTTTGTCACACGAACGACAGATCGTACTTATGGGTGGAGGTGCAGAAAACGACCAGGCCATGGTAGGCTTTCTGCAAGGAGCAGCGGGAGGAGATGTCCTCATTCTGAGAGCCAGTGGATCAACCACGAGCTACCCGTCTTATTTCATGTGGGAGCTCGAAACGGATCCGCAACCGAACGCGGCAGTGACCATCCGACTCGACGAACCCGAAGCAGGAACGGACCCGGGAGTCCTATGCAAAATCAAACACGCCGAGGCCATCTGGTTAGCAGGAGGAAGCCAGTGGAACTATGTGGGTCTGTGGCCTCAGACGCTTCACGAGCAACTCCAGCAAACCATAACTAGGCAAATAACGATAGGAGGAACGAGCGCAGGCGCTATGTCGCTTGGTGAAGGTGTCTTTGACGCACGTGAAGGATCAATAACATCTAACGAGGCTTTAGCAGACCCACTTAGCATTAACGTATCCATCTCCCTCTCACCTTTAGCTCAACCAGAACTGAACAGCACCCTGATCGACTCCCACTTCTCCGAACGTCATCGCGAAGGTCGTCTAATTGCCTTCCTGGCTCGGTTTTCATTGTTGACGGGAAAAGCAGGTGTGAGGGGCATCGGTCTAGATGAAGGCACTGCACTGACAATTGACGATTCAGGCTTCGAGGTTTTCGGTCCTAACGACGAGAAAGCAATCTGGGTATACGAATATGTTGGGAACCCCTCAATGACACCTGGTGAACCACTCACATTGCAAGAGACAGTCCTCAAGATACGTATACCTCCAGGATCAAGAGGCGAGTGGCCGATCGATATGGGCACATGGTCACCGTCGGAGCTTTCCGTCGTCGAAGGCACTCTCACCACATACCCTTCTCAACCGGGTGCGAAGAAGCTCGATGCAGGCTAGGATTGCCCCCTTCATCACCTAGGGAGCCGTCCATGCGCATAGCTCGAACCGCTTTTCTTTTGGGAGCGTTACTCCCAGTCACAGCAGCGCTTTCTGGCCAAGAGGCCGAACAACTTGGCCTGATCCAGGAACACCTCCACTCAGAATTATCATCGATTGCGGAGCGTTACGAAGGCGTAGCTGGCATGCACGTGCTCGATCTCAGCAGTGGAGATCGATTCGCCGTCCGGGACGACTTCATCTTTCCTCAAGCGAGCGCGATCAAGATCCCTATTCTCCTTGAGCTATTTCGCCGAGCTGAATCAGATCCGGGCCTCCTGTCAAAGCGTATAGAGATGACAGAAGAGGTGAGGACGGGTGGCAGTGGAGTGCTCGGTGTACTGACCGATGGAGGATCAGCCCTATCCTTGGAAGACTACGCCATCTACATGATCCTCCACTCCGACAATACAGCAACGAACATATTGATCGATGAGTTGGGGATGGGTCCTATCAACGCTCTTTCGGCCTCACTTGGTGCACCGAATACTCTGCTGCAGAGAAAAATGATTCAACCAGAGGAGTCGGCTCGCGGAAATGAAAATCTCTCGACTCCTAGAGATGCAGCAGAGATCATGAAAAGGATCGCCAACTGTGAACTGCCGATGAGCGAGATCGCGTGTGCTCGTGTTATCGAGATTCTTTCCATTCCAAAAGGAGGACCGATTCGCAGGCCAGTGCCCAACGCCATACCAATCGCATTCAAGCCAGGAGGAATCACCGGAGTGGCGACTGTCTGGGCAATCGTTGACGTACCGGATCGGCCATACGTAATAACCGTAATGTCCAACTACGGTGGAGATGGAGGAGCCGTGATTGAAGCCGCCCAAAAAGCAGCGTACAGCTACTTCAGCCGACTCTCCGGTATCACAGAGTACGGGACTCGTGTGCCACTGAATGTAAAAAAACGGATTAGAGAATCAGGATCGGGCCAATGAACCTCAAGACCGCGCGTATTCTAGCTGCCGCATACCACATATTGATGCTTTATTTCGTGACGTGGCCTGGACTCCTTCCTTTCGCAAAAGCAGAGCCTCTGGTTTTCGGCCTTCCATTTACAATGGCTTGGATCGCCGCTTGGATTTCCGGAAGTGTGGTTTGTTTGATCCTCCTCGACACGGTGGAGAAGCGTTACCGGACCAAAGATGGAGCTGACGACTGATGGAACAGTGGGTAGTGGTCACCATCATCATCGCAGCATATCTGGCTCTTACCCTAACAATCGGGCTCATGGCGGGCAGAGGGCAGAGCGACAGCGTTACAGGTTACGTAGCAGCGGACAGAAGCTTTGGTCTACTCGTCATGTACTTCGTGACAGGTGCGTCGGTATTCAGCGCTTTCGCCTTTCTCGGTGGTCCCGGCTGGGCATACTCACGAGGAGCAGCAGCTTTCTACATCCTCGCCTATGGTGCTCTAGGTATGGCACCCTTTTACTGGGTCGGTCCGCGTGTAGCCAAGCTAGGTCGCCAGCATGGGTTCGTAACGCAGGCACAGCTGATTACCGGCCGTTTCCCTTCCAAGAACCTGTCTGGGCTTATTGCGCTTCTAAGCCTGATAGCCTTCGTCCCATACGTCACGCTCCAAATGCGCGGAGCAGGTATTGTTATCGAGGCAGTCACCGATGGGAACGTACCAATTTGGCTGGGATCAGCGGTCGCCTACGGAATCGTCATTGCCTACGTGCTGTCGGCAGGAGCTATGGCCGTCGGGTGGACGAACACCTTCCAGGGCATCTTTATGGTCGTAATAGCTTGGTCCCTGGGTCTGTACTTACCCAACGCCCTCTATGGCGGTATCGGAGAGATGTTCACGCAGATCATTGCCGAACGTCCCGAGTTACTTGATCCACCGGGCCTGACCGCAACAGGTGAGCCTTGGAGTTGGGGCGCCTACTCAACGTTCATACTAGTAAGTGCTATAGGTCTGATGATGTGGCCCCACCTATTTATGAAGGCGTTCACGGCTAAAGACGACGAGACAATGCGGCGCACTGTGATCCTTTTCCCGACGTTTCAACTCTTCCTGATTCCGGTCTTCCTGATCGGTTTTTCAGGAGTCCTATTCCCAGGGTCACCATCTTCTAGCGACTTTATTCTCCCGTTCATGATCCTAGAAACAGATTTGCCGGCTTTAGTGGTCGGCCTCTTCTGTGCGGGCGCTCTCTCGGCCTCAATGTCGACCGGGGACGCACTACTCCACGCCTCAGCCTCAGTGGTCGTCGAAGACGGTGTCCAGCAATTCGTAGACTTAAGTGAACGCGCGCAACGTCGTCTGATGCAAGGTATCGTGCTCCTGACCGGAGCGATTGCCTATGTCTTTGCGCAGGACCCTGATTCCTCGCTGGTATTACTACTGGCATCGGCCTACGGTGTCATCTGCCAGTTCGCACCTACCGTGATAGCAGCACTCTATTGGAAACGAGCGACAACCAAAGGAGTGATAGCTGGCCTGATAGCGGGCACAATCACTGCATTTTTCTTCTGGCAGAACCCCGAACTTAAGCCGCACGAAATGCATGAGGGCATCCTCGGCTTGATCGTCCACATCCCAACGCTGGTCGGAATAAGCTTGGTTACGTCAGCGCAGGAAGCTGAACATCTAGAAAAGTTCTTCGACTGAGCCGGCCGTCTGCAAGGGGCGAAAGTGACTCAATTCAAGGCGTTCCAGAGTATTTTTAGCGAAGCGGAGCACAATTTAGCACTCAGTCGTCGGCGCGAACCGGCGGCAGGCCTTTAGACAACGCTGCCACGGCGACTGCTCCAGTCCCTACGGGCACGCGCACCGCATGCATTTCGTTCGGCGGTGTCACCCTCTGTGTCAGGTGCGGATTCAACGCCAGAACGGACTCTAGATCAACTCCAAGCGCGTTGGCAACGCTACGAAGCGCCGTTCCGCCCGGGACAAAAATGTTGTCATACCGATAAGGAGTGATCTGGCTATGTGGCGACTCGCGGAGCGCCGCCTCTCTGGCGAGCTTGGCGACGGCAATCATCTTCGGAACGTATTCCCGGGTCTCTCGAGGCAGATATTGGTCTATCTCCCAAAACAGTTCATCGTCCCATTCTTTATCCGCTGCATGTCGAAGTAACACCCGCTCTAAGCGACCGGGACCAGCGTTGAAGGCCGCAGCCGCCAGATACCACGAACCGCCAAACCGCTGGTGCAGGTATGCAAAATAATCTAGTGCCGCCTCTGTTGCTCGAACCGGATCCTTTCGCTCGTCAACAAACGGATCAAGACGAAGCCCCAAATGCTCTGCAGTTGGACCCATGAACTGCCACAGTCCCACAGCCGAAGCCGGCGACACGGCTTGAGGCAAATACTCGGACTCAATCATAGGGATGAAGACAAGTTCTCTCGGCATCCCTCGCATTTGAAGGTGAGTCTGAATTATTTGGTCGAAACGCTCTTTTCGAACTAGGAGATCTGCGAACTTGTTGCTTTGGACACCCCGATAGAGGTTCAGCCACTTCTCGACTCGCGGATTGTCCGGCAGTCTAATTGAGTTCCAGTGGTCTTTTCCAGCAGGAAAGTCTTCGAGCGTGAGTATCTGTGGATCCAACGAGGAAGCTCTTGGATCATCCCCATGACACCCTGCGGAACCTACGAGGGCAATGAGGAGAGCTACTCCCATCTCATAGAACGAGAAACCGGAATTCTTGAGCTTCTTCGGGGACACAGACCTCGAATCCCCTATGTCGACACGAGCACCGGGCTCGGGAACGGCAACAGTAGACAAGGTTTACCTCCTTCTCTCGTCGCTCCGACGTCAGGTAAGTATAGCTTATTTTCATGTTTTGGGTAAACAATCAAGAACACAAAGCGGTTTTCCACTGAATGTCTGAATCGCCTAGACATGAAAAAAAAGGTCCGACGTGAGAACTTCCGTTCTCCGTCGGACCCGTTGGACTGAGAGGAGTTTACTCGGACGCGTAGACCGAAACGACGTTACGAGCTCGCATACGTTCGAACGTCACAACTCCATCAATCAGAGCAAAAAGCGTGTCATCTTTACCCCGCCCCACGTTACGACCGGGATGGAACTTTGTTCCTCGCTGACGCACTATGATGCTCCCCGCGTTGATCGGTTGTCCACCAGCGCGCTTGATACCAAGACGATTTGGGTTGCTGTCTCGACCGTTACGACTGGAGCCTACACCCTTCTTGTGTGCCATGACGCTAACCCTTTATCTGAAAGCGGTCGGGCGCTGCTCAGACGAGCGCAACCTCTTCGACCCGAATCTCAGTGAAGTCCTGTCGGTGCCCCTGTTTTTTTCGGTAGCCCTTCCGACGCTTTCTTTTGAACACGATGATCTTGTCACCCCGACCATGCCTGATCACCTCGGCCTTCACTGACGCACCGTCGACGGTAGGCGTACCCACTTTGACGTTCTCCTCACCATCACCAGTAACGAGAACATGATCGAAGGTAACTGAATCCCCGGGCTCGGCTTCGAGGGTAGGGATACGCAGACGGGCTCCGGTCTCAGCCCGGAACTGCTTGCCGCCTGTCTCAAAAACTGCATACATATCGTGATCCCGAGGTGGAATCGGTATTGATCTAGAGCCCGTAAATGTCGAAAAGCCCCCTAGCGCGGTCAAGGGACAAGAACGTGCTTACGCGGCATACTTCTCCGTAACATCTGTCTCAGCTGGTCCAGATAGCAGCCGGAATTCATCAAGCTGCATCAAAGGATCGTCCCGGAGCCTCAACTTAAGCTGCGTTCGGCCCGCAAGCCGCCTCAAGAAACCAGGCTCCTCTTCTATAACACGCAAGGCAACTTCCGGATGCACTCGCACCACAAGACTCTTTTCTTCCTTCGAAGCCGCCGCTCGCTTTAGTGTCCGCTCGATCTGCCTCACCACGCTAGCTGGCGTATACACCCGTCCGATGCCCCCACACGACTTGCATATCGAAGTAAGCGAATTAAAAACCGAAGGACGGACCCTCTGACGAGTCATTTCGACAAGACCGAGACTTGATACTTCGAAGGCCTTTGTTCGAGCTCTATCTCGGCCCAAGTGAGATCGAAGCTCTCGAAGCACTTTGGCTCGATTCTCCTGCATGTCCATGTCGATAAAATCCACTACAATGATGCCCCCTACATCTCGCAGGCGCAGTTGCTTCGCTATCTCTCTTGCCGCCTCAAGATTGGTTTTCAGAATTGTCTGCTCAGGATCTCTCTTACCCTTTCCAGTGAAGCGTCCGGTGTTCACGTCGATTGAAACCAGCGCCTCGGTGGGTTCTATGACCAGACTCCCACCTGACTTAAGCGGGACATTTCTTCTAAAAGCCCTCTGAATCTCCTCCTCGACTCCGAATTCATCGAACAGAGACGTCGGCCCACTATGGAGGTGCACCCGGTCAAGAAGATCTGGATCGACGGACTTGACGTAGTCACTGATCTCTTCGTAAGCCTGCTTTGAGTCTACACGGAGCGCCTCAAACTTGCCGCTGAAAAGATCTCGTATAACTCCACTGATCAGGGTCGCTTCACGATGCACCGGCGAGGGCGCCGAAAGCGCTTCGGCATCTCTACTGATTTTCTGCCAGCGCTCGTGGAGCCGAAGAAACTCTTTCTCGAGTTTAATGGGAGTAACCTCTTCGCCAACCGTACGAACGATCAATCCGCCACTTTTCTTTGGCAGGACCTTCTGAGCCATTTTTCGGAGCTTGGCACGCTGATTGCGACCCTCAATCTTCCGACTTATACCCACGCGCGATGCATATGGCATGTAAACGAGAAAGCGCCCAGGTAAAGAAATATCAGCGGTAAGTCTAGGACCCTTGGTGCTGATCGCCTCCTTGGTGACCTGAACAAGAATTGTCTGACCCTTCTTTAAGTGATCCTGAATCGGAGGCAGATGGCGCCTGCCACGCCCTCCTCCCGCTCGCTCGTTTCCTTCACCTCTACCCCTGCGTCGACCACTTTCTTGTGGCTTATTGGATTCGGTGTCCGAGTTTCTGCCACCTGTAGTGTCGTCGTGGTGCTCCTCTCGACGGGCGGCGGGGATGTTGATGTCCGAAACATGCAGGAACCCCGCCTTACCAGTCCCTATATCCACGAAAGCGGCCTGGATGCCAGGAAGAACAGCTTCGACCTTGCCCAAGAAAATGTCGCCGAGGACTCTATTCTGATCCGGGCGGTCGAACATCACCTCAGCGAGTCGTTTGTCTTCACGGAGTGCTACCCACGACTCCTGTGGGTTCGAGCTCACGAGAATTTCTCTCTTCAAGTTTTTCTCCAGTTTGCGATGTCGGTTCCGATTGACCCCTGCGGGGCCTCCGGGCGACCCAGAACTGCTCATCGCGAGCTGCGACTAGAGCAGTTTCGGCGACCACCGGAGTCTCGACAGATCCGGGCTCAGTGGAGAGGCGTTCCCAAGACGAATGTCGTGGTCACCCCGCTCCCAACTGAATCGGACCGACTTTTATTTAGGACCTGACTAGCTGACTAACTGACTTAATCCTCCCCGATCTCAAGTTTGTACTTTAGCAGAACTACTTCAATGTATGCTTAATGATATCTCCGAAGA
>DEBI01000040.1:0-4022 GCA_002348465.1 Gemmatimonadales bacterium UBA2960
TAGATCCTAATAATCCAAACGTGCTTTATGCGGCGATTTGGGAGGCTTGGAGGAAGAGTTGGGGGATGAGTTCAGGGGGATTTGATTCTGGCTTCTGGAAATCAGTGGATGGTGGTGAGACGTGGATTGAGATCACTAAAAACCTCGGGTTTGACTCAGCCGATCCTATAGGCAAAATCGGGGTGGCGGTGTCGGGGGCGAATTCGGACCGGGTTTGGGTGATCGTAGAGCACCGTGACGCGGGTGGTGTATATCGATCAGACGACGCTGGTGAGTCTTTCGAATACGTGAACGATGAGAGAAAACTGCGCCAGCGAGCATTTTATTACACCCGCATTTATGCGGACCCCCAAGACGAAGACATAGTCTATGCATTGAATACAGGCTTCTATCGGTCGAGGGACGGCGGGAAGACCTTCCCACAGTCAATACGGGTGCCGCATGGGGATAACCACGATCTCTGGATCGCGCGTTCGGATCCCGACCGCATGATCAACTCGAATGACGGCGGCGGCAACGTATCCTTCAATGGCGGACAGACCTGGACGGACCAGGAATATTCAACTGCTCAATTCTATCGCGTAATCACCACGAATCACGAGCCCTACCATATCTGTGGCGCACAGCAGGATAATTCGACTGCGTGTACACCGTCGTCAGGATGGAATCACCTCTCCGCGGCAGGTGGGTTCGGTGGTGGTGGTCATTACTATGCCGTCGGTGGTTGTGAGAGCGGCTACATAGCCCCGCATCCAGTGGACCTCGACATCTTCTATGCGGGCTGCTACGGCGGCTCCCTGTCCCGCTATGATCATTCGACGGGGTTCGGTCGAGCAATCAATGTCTGGCCTGAAAATCCGATGGGACAATCGGCGGAAGATCTACGAGAGAGGGTCCAGTGGACTTTCCCAATCGTATTTGACGAGCACGACCCAAATGTTCTGTACACCGGCACGCAAAAAGTGTGGAAGACAACTACGGAGGGTCAAAGCTGGGAGCAGATCTCTCCGGACCTCACTCGGAATGACCCAATGACGGTCGGTCCATCGGGTGGACCCATCACGCTCGATCAAACCGGAGTTGAGACCTACGCGACAGTCTTCGCCATCGCACCGTCACCACATGATCCAAACGTGATCTGGGCAGGGTCGGATGATGGGTACGTTCATGTGACACGAAATGCGGGCGAGGGATCTGAACCAACATGGGAGTTGGTCACTCCTCCGGATGCCCCTGATTTCGTTCGAATCAACACGATTGAAGTATCACCGAATACGCCTGGGAAGGCGTACGTGGCTGGCATTCGGTATCTCGTAGATAACGACAGAAGTCCGTACATATGGAAAACAGAGGACTACGGCGAGACGTGGACAAAGATCGTTCATGGAATTCCTGATGACGATTTTATCCGCGCGGTTCGAGAAGATCCTACGCGTTCGGGCCTGCTCTATGCCGCATCGGAGCGGACTGTCTACGTCTCGTGGAATGACGGGTCATCATGGCAGCCACTCACAATGAATCTCCCGGTTACTCAGGTCTCGGATTTGGTAGTTGAGGATCACGATCTCGTCATTGGGACCCATGGTAGAGGTTTTTGGGTCATGCGTTCTATCGGCCCGCTCCGGCAGCTCACAGACGAGGTGGCCGATGCTGACTTCTGGTTGTTTGATCCCAAGGACCCAGTCCGCCGTTTTGATAATGCTGTCAGCATCGACTACATACTTTCATCTGATGCCGGACACGTATCGCTAGAGTTCATGGATTCTTCGGGCGACGTTCTAGCCAGCTATGAGGCGTCTGCGGACGATGAAGATGAGAGGGTCACTGATGAGCCTCAGGGCTACAATCCATTTGGAGGGGGTGGCAGTCAGGAGCCGGGGTTGTCCGCGGGTTCAAATCGATTCCGCTGGAATATGCGATTAGAGGGGTGGACAGATTTTGACGGTCGTATCTTCTGGGCTGCCGGTAACCAGGGTCCCTCAGTGCTGCCGGGCGAGTATCGGGTGCGTTTGACGGTCGACGGTGAGAGTATGAGTCAGAACTTTGAGATTAAGATGAACCCTCGTGCGGTTGCTGACGGAGTCACCGCTTCCGACCTCGAGGAGCGATTTAACTTCGCAATTCGGATTCGCGATCGAGTTTCGGATGCGAACGAAGCTGTCTTAAGAATGCGTTCTATCAAAGCACAGATAAATGATCGTATACAGGAAAATGAAAACGCTCAGCTTGCGCAGTTGGGCGAAGCAGTAAGTGACCGACTGAGTGAAGTTGAGGGGGAGGTGTACCAGGTTCAGAATCGTTCGAACCAGGATCCACTGAACTACCCGATCAAGCTCAACAACAAGATCGCTGCCCTTCAGAACCTAGTCGAAGGTGCAGAGACTAGGCCGACCGAGCAGTCTTATGCTGTGTTCGAGAACCTTTCTGGGCAGCTTGAGGGCGAGATCGAACAGATGAATCTCGTCATCCAGCAGGACCTCGCACGTCTAAATGAGCTTCTGCGGGAGCTTGGGCTGGAGCCAATCGACACCGACAGACTGATTACCTAATACTGAACTGGGGACTTGGCGTGCTTTCTTGGCTGATCACGAAGTTGGTCGGACAGGCCGTTGCTGTCTTCTATGATCTAGAGCGCATAGGGGCAGGCGTGGCGAGTGGTCCGGTTTTAGTCGCTGCGAACCACCCGAATGCGCTCGTTGATCCATTGGTGATTTTTCATACCGGTGGGCGTAAGGTCCGCCCACTAGCAAAAGCACCACTCTTCGGGCACTTCATAGTGGGACCGGCGCTGAAGGCTCTTGGTGGACTGCCAGTGTATAGGAAAGAGGACTACCCGGATCAGATGCATATGAACGCCCGGACGTTCGACGCAGTCATAGATGCATTGAGGTCGGGCGAAGCCGTGCAGATTTATCCGGAAGGGAAAAGCCACTCCGAGCCGAGTATGGCCCCTCTGCGCACGGGCGCCGCGCGAATTGCCCTCTTGGCTGAGGATCGGGCCGATTGGTCTCTCGGCTTAAGGGTGCAGCCAGTGGGGCTGACATACGAACGAAAGCCTTTTTTCCGGAGCAGGGCAGTTGCTGCATACGGTGAACCGATAAGTGTGGCCGACTACCGGGACCGCTATCGGGATGACGGTCGAAATGCGGTTCGCACTTTGACGGATGATATCCGACAAGCTCTTCTTGAGGTCACGCTACAGTTTGAAACAAACGAGGATCGTGATCTTGTCGGTCTTGCGGAGAGGATCTGGGCCAGGGAAAAGGGTGAGGCCCAACCGCGTGAGCGGCAGGGGTTGTCGAAGAGAATCCCGAGGATGAGGGCATTTGCGCGCGCGTACGCCCGTCTGCGGTCAGAAGATCCAGAGAGGGCAGATCGACTCCGTTCAGTTGTTCGGCGTTACCAAAGGACAGTTACTGTATTGGGTGTTCGTGAGGGTGATGTTCCTTCGCGATATCGACCGAGTAGGGTGGTAGTATACGCATTAGGACAACTTGCGATGCTTCTCTTTGTTCTTCCGGCAGCGATCGTCGGGATTCTATTTTGGGCTGCGCCGTATCATGTCACCCGATATGTGACGATGCGCATCAGGCCGAAGCACAACGAAATAGCCACATACAAACTGACACTAGGTCTCTTGACGTTCCCAGCTTGGCTTGGCTTGGTGTCAGCCTCGATCTCTTTTTTTGTGGGATTGGACATAGGCTGGCTCGTTGCTCGTGGAGCGCCGATAGTCGGCTTGGCGGCAATTATGTGGCGGGCTAAAGAAGAAGAAGTCCGCGAGGATGCGAGAGTCTTTTTTAGAGCCGGAAGGAGGCATAAAACTCTTGATCGCCTTTATATTCTGCGAAAAGACCTTGTTCGCGAGTTTGAGGAGGTCGCTAAGCGTTGGTCGGATCTCGACCCTACTGAAATAAAGACTGTAGAGTCGTGATTATCTAGCAAGGAACGACTAGGGGCCGAGGCGTTAAAGGGCCTCCGGGCAGTCTTTTAAGTATCTCACAGAAAAGGTTAGAGTAATT
>DEBI01000040.1:4444-26301 GCA_002348465.1 Gemmatimonadales bacterium UBA2960
TCGGTGCGAGTACCGGATGCACCAGCTTTGAGGCTCGACGCACTTTATTGCGGTCGCTAGAATCCGTGCCGACCTCGGCATGCTGAGTTGAGGGGGCGGAGGGGGACTGGTGTCCTCGGCGGTCTTCAAAACCGTGCAGTCCGGCTAGAACCCGGACGGGTGGGTTCGATTCCCACACGTTCCCGCCAGCCAGTAGACAGCTTCCGGTTCGTGAAGCTGGGCTAGCTGAGTTGATCGCTCATTCGATATCAGTGTGAATTAGGCAGTTGGATCCTGATCCCAATGTCGACTGCCCCGTCCGTGGAAAGCTGTGTCTCGATATCTAGTGGAGCTGGGAAACCAGCTAGGTGCGCGGATACGTAGGCATCTGCCGCACTGAGTAGCACGAGAAAGATGCTGAAAGCCGCGAGATCTTCGTGTTGCTCTTTTCTTGAGTCCAACAAGCCGCGGACATCTCTCAGGCGCCCGTCACTGTTCAGGGCTTCCTGAATCTCATCTGGATCAGTTACTCCAAGTGAGGCGAGCTCGTTTATCAGGGCTCCCTCGGTCAGCTGCACGCGATCTTGGGCGGTGCCAATTCGAACCCTAGTGCGCAAGAGCGTGTACACGGTTGCCGCTTGCGCGGCGAAGTAGAAACCTCCCCGCGTGTGGGAACCGATTGAGGCATGTCCCCATCCTGGAACTATGACGGCTCTCAGGAACGCTCCTCCTGGGGAAATATTGCTTGGTCTCGTGGTGTCCAGCGCCCCGACATCGTTTGTAACCGTAGAAGAGATCTCTTGAGCAGACAGTTTGGAATGCGAAGTGTCTAGAAAGGCTGGCACAGACGAGTAGAGCAGGAATACATGGCAGAAAGCCGCCATGATTCTCCAAATGGAGTAGTTGTTTGACCTGAGAGAGATAGGGGGATTCACCGTTTTCTCCAGTCGAGCAATTGAGGCCGCTCTCCTTCTTTCAGTATGACATAGCTCTGATGGAACACCCAATCCCCCGAGTTGACGTACCAACGACCCGGCTCGGGCTCCCGCACGAGGGGTCGGTGAGTATGACCCAATAGGACTAGATCGAGTTCCCGATTGGACTTCAGTGTCTCCACTGCCCAAGCTTCTAGAGTGTTAGATCTATTGACCTGGTCGGCCCCTTGATCATCCCAACGGTCTTTCGTGTTCGAGACACGCTTGGCGATACGATCTCCGATCCGAACTGGAAGCATGCTGAATGCGAAGCGAGCGTGGGGTGATCGCAGGATTGCTCTGAAAGCACGATAGCCAGTGTCACCTGTACCTAGCCCGTCTCCGTGAGCGACTCGTGTGCAGTGACCTGCTAGATCGCGTGTAACGGGATGGTCCAGGAATTCGATGCCGACTTCTTCCCTTAGGTAACGGCCGCCCCACCAGTCGTGGTTTCCTCCCATTAGGGTAATTGGGATTCCGCTGTCTACTACTCTCCGTATTTGTCCGAGTAGAGGCTCGTTGCCTCTGGTCGTACCCCATTGATACTCGAACCAGAAGTCAAATAGGTCTCCGTTGAGAATTATCCCGGAGGCTACCGACGCGGCATGTTCGAGCCAACCGAGGAAGGCCTCCTGGTGGCTTGGAGGGGCGGCGCCATAGTGGACATCCGAGGCTACGTATACGGGCTTAGTCTTAGTCACGGGTCTAAATGAACGTGAACCGTCGACACCTAAAAGGGGTATGATCGGTATGCGACGTAAAAACAAGCTTAAATCCTGGCATTTTACCAAGAGGTGTGCAGCGGTGCTCTCGGTTGCCTTGGTCGGCTGCGGAACAGGGAGGGCGCTGGTATTGGGTCCACTGCCCGATCCGCTAGGTGCCGCTCGCGAAACCTCCATAAGAACAAGCTTGACTGTGCCGGCAAGAGTGGAGTTTCGTTGGATTCTGAACGAATCAGGGTCACGCGTTGATGGCTTAGGTGTTGTTCGCATCGAGCCTCCCGCAAGGGCCCGCTTAGATCTCTTCTTGGATAATGGAGAGGGAGTTTTGTCGGCTGCATTGGTAGATGACGAACTAAGACTTCCTGAAGGAGCTCCCGATGATATCCTCCCTCCAGTTGAGCTTATGTGGGGGACGCTCGGAGTTTTTCGACCGATGATGTCGGCTGAACTTGTTGGGGGCGATGAGCTTGAAGGTGAGGCTCACCGCTACCGGTACACGTCAGGAGACGGGAACGCTATCCACTATGAAGTGAAGCACGATTTAGTTCGAGCTGTTGAGATGTTAGATGGTGGATCAGTTTTGCAGTCGGTTCATCTAGTGACTGTTGAGGGGGACGGATACCCGGTTGAAGCTACATATCGAAATCGAGTGGAATTTCGCGAACTCAAGATCACTCGCACTTCCGTCATCCCGGCCGACTCCTTCGACCCCTCTATTTGGGATCCACGGGAGTAGTAGATTTACTTATGAGGAGTAGTCTAGAAAAAGAGGGGGGGCGCGAAGGCCTCAGTGCGGCGGGTTCGACTGGGTCGGGCTTCAGAGCGACTCGAAGGTTTTTTGTACAGTGGACCGGCTTGCTTCTATCCGTAGCGTTCGCGGGCTGTAACTATTCCTTCGTAGCCGGCTCCTTCCCGCCTCCGCATGTGCAGTCTGTTGCGATCGAGCCATTTGAGAACGAGACGACACGCTTCGAGCTAACGGGCGAATTGTACGATCAACTTCTTCGCCGGCTCCCCAGCGCCTTGGGTGTCCGTACAGCGGGTGCTGATGTTGCAGACGCGATCGTCCGGGGTTCGATCACCCGGTACGACGTGGTGGCACCCAACTATCGAGCTGGTCAGCCAGGGCAGGCGGCAGCGGTGTTGCAGCGACAGGTGAACATCTCGGTCAGGGTTGAGATCGTAGATTTAGTCGAGAACGTGATTCTTTGGGAATCTACGAACGTTACTGCGAGAGGAGAGTATGCCGAAGGCTCGCCGGAGGACGGAGGGAGGCTGAGGGCCATCGAACTTCTTGTTCAGGAGATAGTAGACGGGGCTCAGTCCAACTGGTAGTTTCGGCTCCGACTTTTCTGGAAGGGCCCGCCGCCCTCGTGTTTTGAAACCAAATTAAGGTTAGGAGTCAGGGTGCTCCGAGCATTCGGATTGGGACTCACACTTTTTGCGTTCTGGCTGGCTTTGTCCGGCCATTACACGCCGCTACTGCTCACGCTCGGAGTAGTTTCGTGTGTGCTCGTCGTGTACCTATCTCATCGGATGGAAGCCATCGACGAGGAAGGCGTACCGTTACAGGTATCACTGCGTATTTTGGCTTATCTACCCTGGCTTCTGAAAGAAATCTTCGTCGCTAACATCGTCGTTGCGAAGGTGATTCTCCGCCCTCAGCTAAAGATCAGTCCGCGAATCGTATTCTTTCACGGGACGCAAAAGACAGACTTGGGTAGGGCGATCTATGCCAACTCCATAACTCTCACGCCTGGTACGATCACAACGGGCGTAAACGGAAACGAGTTTGAGATCCACGCGCTACGTGCTGCTGATCTCGAGACCGGTGAAGAGCAGGCGATGGATCTGCGCTGCTCGAGGGTGGAGGGGAACTGATCGTATGTTCATTGCCGCCACCCTAGGAATCTTGGCCGCCATGTCGATGGCTTTGGTCCGTGCACTCATGGGCCCCACTGTTTACGACAGGGTTCTGGCTGTGAACACGTTCGGAACGAAGACAGTGCTGCTGATAGCCGCTCTAGGTTTCCTTACCGAGCGCCCGGAATTTCTCGACCTCGCGCTTGTCTACGCACTGATCAACTTCATTGGAACAATCGCGGTATTGAAGTTCTTCGAGTTCGGAGACCTTGGGTTGACCAGAAGGTTGAATCGGGAGGCTGAATGATGGATATGGCCCTTGACGCGCTCAGTTGGATATCGATCACGGCCGGGTTGTTCTTCATCCTAGTTGGGACGCTCGGGGTTCTCAGGATGCCAGACGTTTACACACGGCTCCATGCCGCGGGTATGACGGATACGATGGGTGCCGGTTTCTTGATTCTTGGAATGCTCTTTCAGACCATTGAGGCCATCGCTCACGGTGAGTCGGCCTGGTGGTTCATCCTCATTCGGTTAGTGCTGATATATCTATTTTTGCTCTTCACCAGTCCGATTGCTACGCACGCTCTTGCTCGGGCCGGACTCGCGGGTGGGTTGAAGCCTTGGTCTGCACCGGGAGATGATGAAGAATGACCGAGACCATGGTGCAGATTGTCGATGTGGTGCTGCTTATACTTTTGGCGATAACGGGTATAGCCGTGATCCGGACCCGTAATCTATTCGTAGCTGTGATGCTGGCGGGTATATACAGTCTAGTTTCAGCCGGACTGTTCGTAGTGATGGATGCCGTTGATGTGGCGTTCACTGAGGCAGCGGTCGGCGCGGGGATCTCGACAGTACTTCTGTTATGTACGCTGGCTCTAGTAGGCTACAAGGAGTCAAAGCCGCAACACACAACGATCTTGCCGCTGTTCGTCGTGATAGTCACGGGTGGTGTTCTGGTATACGGAACGGCCGAGATTCCCCCATTTGGTGAGCCAGACAATCCGGCTCACCAGAATGTAGCCGCGCACTATATCCATGATTCAGGAGATGAGATTGGCCATATCCCTAATGTCGTTACGTCGGTCCTAGCATCGTACCGTGGTTATGACACGATGGGTGAAACGGCCGTAATCTTTACGGCCATGGTGGGGGTTTTGCTCCTACTATCCCGCGGGTCACTTCCCAAGCGCGTGTATCATGCAGGTCACTGGCATAAGGTGAAGCGGGGTATGACTCGTGAAGACCTGATCGCAGAAATGGAAGACGAGGAAGCCCACGACAGCACCGTCGTGGGAGGGGAGGACGAGGAGGATGGATGATCGAGTAATCCTTCGCGTGGGTACGAAGGTTCTGAGTCCTTTCATTCTCCTATTTGCTCTTTACGTGCAATTCCACGGCGACTACGGCCCGGGAGGGGGCTTTCAGGCGGGTGTGATATTCGCAGCAGTGTTCGTGCTCTACGCCCTGGTGTTTGGACTCGAGAGGGCCATGAAGGTCATGCCAGCAAAGGTTGCTTATGCATGTGGAGCCCTGGGTGTAGCGCTGTATCTAGGGGTAGGCTACCTGTCGATGTTCCGGGGCGGTGAGTTCCTTAATTACAGTTATCTCTTCGATCCTGAGCACGATCCCACACACGGTCAGCACTACGGAATTATCGGAGTAGAGCTTGGTGTTCTAGTAACCGTGTTTGGAGTCATGGTAGCACTCTTTTACGCATTTGCAGGCCGGAGGAGAGTCGACACGTGATCTCCTTTACCTTGTTCAACTATTGGGCGGTGATTGTCCTAATGATGGTTGGCTTTTATGCGCTGATCTCTCGGGACAACCTCGTTAAGAAGCTCATTGGGCTGAATATCTTCCAAACATCCGTGATCATGATGTACGTCTCATTTGGGAAGATCAGCGGTGGAACTGCCCCTATCCTCATTGAATCAGGCGGGCATGGCGGCGACGGTCACGGAGTTCAGGTCGCTGGGGATGCCGCACATGCTATCAGGGATGGTGCTGAAATCCTCTACTCGAATCCTATTCCTCACGTACTGATGCTTACTGCAATCGTTGTGGGAGTGGCGACCCTGGCCCTAGGTCTCAGTCTGGTCGTGCGCATCAATGAAGCATATGGCACGATTGAGGAAGACGAGATCACGAGAAAGGATAACGCCGCGTGAGCCAGAATCTTCCAGCGCTCCTGGTCGTTGTTCCGATGATGCTTGCGCCGATTGCGGCGCTTATCAATCGATCAGGTCCTGCATGGATCATAGCTACATCCGGAGCATGGTTCGCATTCGGAGCCTCAGTCCAGCTGCTTCGTAGGGTAATGACCGACGGAGTGATTGTTTATTCTCTCGGCGGCTGGGTTGCGCCGATTGGAATCGAATACCGCATAGATCAGCTGGGCGCCTTCGTCACACTCATAGTTTCCGCAATCGCAGCGATAGGTGTGCTCTACGCTCGTACTAGCGTTGCATCAGAGATCGAGGAAGATCGACACGCACTGTTTTATGCGGCGTTCCTCCTGAACGTGTGTGGCCTTCTCGGGATCGCGATAACGGGAGACGTCTTCAACGTCTTTGTCTTTCTAGAGATCTCATCTCTATCAGCCTACTCGATGATTGCGCTTGGCCAGGATCGTCGAGCTCTGACCTCCGCATTCCAGTACCTAATCATGGGCTCGGTTGGGGCGACCTTCATCGTTATAGGTATAGGCCTGCTTTTTGTTATGACCGGCACGCTTGGGATGGCGGACCTTGCGGAACGCATACCGGCCATCTGGGCATCAGGGGACGGAGATCGAACGATCGCAGTGGCCTTCACTTTCCTCACAGTAGGGGTCACGCTCAAGCTGGCGCTCTTCCCGCTCCACTTGTGGTTGCCAAATGCGTACACCTATGCCCCGTCAGCCGTCACTGGGTATATGGCGGCGACGTCGACGAAGGTGAGCATATACTTGCTTTTGAGATTCTTCTTCTCTGTCTTTGGTGGGGAATTTTCGTTTGAACAGATGAGACTAGATGCGATCCTGATGCCTCTGGCTCTGGTCTCTATTCTCGCGATGTCGTCAGTCGCTATATATCAATCAAACGTCAAAAGATTGTTGGCATTCTCGTCGGTGGCCCAGATCGGTTACATGATCCTGGGAATCAGCTTCGGGTCCGTGATCGGAGTGGCAGCAGGAATCATTCATCTCTTCAACCATGCGCTTATGAAGGGCGCACTTTTCATGGCGATGGGCTGCGTCATGTATCGGATCGGTTCGGTCAGGATCGAAGACATGAAGGGTTTGGGTAAGTCGATGCCGTGGACGATGGCGGCCTTTGTCGGTGGTGGCCTGAGTATGATCGGCGTCCCTCTGACCGTGGGTTTTGTCAGTAAGTGGTACTTGCTTCAAGCTGCGATTACAGGGGGGAATTGGTTGGCTGCAGTGGTCGTTGTGGTAGGATCGCTAATGGCACTAGTGTACATCTGGAAGGTCATTGAGGTCGCCTATTTCAAACGTCGAGACAATGACGATCCGATAGAGGAGGCTCCTCTTGGCTTGCTGATCCCAACGTGGGTTCTGGTCGCGGCCAGCTTTTGGTTTGGAATAGATGCCGGGACGACTTCGGACGTTGCAATGTCGGCGGCCGAGTCGCTTCTTGGGATGATGCAATGATGAGCGATCCGGGAATGATTGTACTGTTCACCGTTCTCCTTCCGGTCATTGGAGCAGGACTAGTTTTGCTTCTGCGCAAGAAAGAGAATGCTCGTGAAGCAGCAACGCTCCTCACTGGAGTTCTAACGTTCGCGCATGTACTAGCACTTCTTCGACTGGTCAGAGCAGGTGAGAGACCGAGCCTGGATATACTCGAGGTAATACCGAACGTTTGGCTTTCATTTGAAGTTGAGCCTCTTGGGATGGTGTTCGCACTCGTAGCGGGGTTTCTCTGGCCTGTCACGTCTTTGTATGCGATCGGCTACATGCGCGGACATCACGAAGAGAATCAGACTCGCTTCTTCTTTTTCTTTGCAATTGCAATTGCTGGTGCAATGGGAGTGGCGTTCAGTGGCAACCTCTTCACACTCTTCGTGTTCTACGAATTCCTTACGTTCTGCACCGTACCTCTAGTTACGCACCATCAATCTGATGAGGCAAAGAGGTCCGGACGGATTTACCTCGGAATTTTACTAACGACTTCCGTCGGCCTTCAACTGGTTGCGATCATCTGGACTTGGGTGCTAGCGGGGACCCTTGATTTTCAAACTGGTGGAATTCTGGCGGGGACCGCTTCCGCTGGCATTCTCAGTGCGATCTTGGTCCTGTACGTCTATGGCGTAGGAAAGGCCGCGCTAATGCCATTCCATCGCTGGCTTCCTGCAGCTATGGTGGCACCCACTCCGGTATCTGCGTTGTTACATGCAGTAGCAGTCGTTAAGGCGGGTGTGTTCACTGTATTGAAGATTTCTGTCTACATCTTCGGTATCGATTTGCTTCAGACGCTGACTACAACGACTTGGTTGGCTTGGGCTGCTGCAGTGACCATCATCCTTGGTTCACTGGTCGCGTTCAGAAAAGACAATCTGAAGGCCAGGCTTGCCTACTCAACGATCAGCCAGCTGTCCTACATAGTGCTTGGTGCCATGCTCGCCAATGAACTCGGAATCATAGGTGGTGGGATGCACATAGCCATGCATGCGTTTGGGAAGATCACACTCTTCTTTGCTGCTGGGGCGATCATGGTTGCGGCGCACGAAAAAAAGATCAGTCGAATGCACGGATTGGGACGGACGATGCCTATAACGTTTGGTGCGTTCTTTGTGGGTTCGTTGTCGATAATCGGACTTCCCCCGGCTGGAGGGGCGTGGTCGAAGTGGTTTTTGGGGATGGGGACGCTGGAGGCGAGTCAGTTTGGGCTACTCGCGGTCTTAATGCTCAGCTCGTTGCTAGGCCTTTATTACCTGCTTGAAGTTCCGGTGAAAGCCTTTTTCTTCGAACGACCCAAAGACGCTCACCAGCAGGATGGGATCCATGAGGCGCCAACTCCGTCCCTGATAGCGATGTGCATCACAGCAACGGCGACTGTCGGATTATTTGTATGGCCCGAGCTATTCCAGGAACTCATGCAGATGGTTGTCTCAGGGGTTGTTCGATGAGTGAACACGGGCATCATGAGGTAAAGAGTCCAGTAGGATGGATGGATAGGCCAGCAAAAGTGAAACGGCTGTTCATGCTGTTTTACGCGATCTGTGCTGCACTCTTTCTCTCAGAGTTTGTTTTGATGGGGACTGAAAATCTTCATCCTCATCCGCTGGAAGAGCGCATGGGCTTCTTTGTGTATCCCGTGTACGGCTTCATCTCGTTTTGGTTTTTGGTGCTCCTCGCACGCCCCATGCGAACACTACTGATACGCTCAGAAGATTATTATGAGGGCGGCGGTGCTTACGATCCGTCCAGCGATCCGGGGCATGTATCGACTCACAGTCCGGGGTCTGAGGAAGGGATGGGTCACCCCGGAATCGGCGACCCTGGGTCGGAGGTGACCGATGCTCGGTAGCGCACCTCCCTTCGTCCTCTTTTTCCTGGGTGCGATAGTCGTAGCCCTCACGAAGGGCACGCTCCGGAAGAGCGTCCTACTCTCCGTTCCACTTCTAGGTTTGGTCAACCTGTTCATGACTGCGGGGGCGGATGTTGGGGCACCCTCTGCAATAGGTGAGTCGGTAACGCATGTCTACCTAACGCTAGAGCTCTTAGGATACGAACTGCAACTCTATCGAGCGGACAAGCTCAGCCTGCTATTCGGATACCTGTTTCACATTGCAGCCTTTTTGGGCTTCATCTATGCCCTGCACCTAGGCGATGGAATACCGGATGGATCAGTAGCCAGCGAAGTAGGGGAGGAAGATGTAGTCGGAAATAACAGCGCAGGAATACAACATGTTTCGGCGATGCTGTATGCTGGGAGTGCCCTCGGGGCTGTTTTTGCGGGCGACTTTATAACGCTCTTTGTTTTCTGGGAGCTGCTTGCTATTACCTCAGCGTTTCTCGTGTGGGCAAGAAATTCTGATCAGTCTTATGCGACTGGATTTCGCTACCTGATCATCCACGTGGTTTCAGGAGTGCTCCTTTTGTCGGGGGCCATGATGCTTGCACACCAGACCGGTTCGATCGAGTTCGGTCACGTGGCTGGCGAACTTCATGGAGATGAGAACGGGGGCTTGGCGTCAGCAGGCTTGCCTGCGTTGCTGCTTTTGATCGCATTTGGGATCAAGGCGGGCTTCCCGCTGGCGCATAACTGGATCACTGACGCTTATCCTGCGAGTACGCCAACAGGAACAGTGTTTCTCAGCGCCTTTACTACGAAGGTGGCGGTTTATGCACTAGCTCGGAGCTTCGGTGGTCTGGATGAGCTCATCTGGATCGGGACCGCGATGACTTTCTTCCCGATCTTCTTCGCCGTGCTGGAGAATGATCTTCGCCGAGTTTTGGGCTACTCGATGGTTAACCAGATCGGGTTTATGGTTGCCGGGATTGGGATCGGGAGCGCTTTGGCTATGAACGGCGCCGTAGCGCATGCTTTCGCAGACGTGATCTTCAAGGGGCTACTGTTCATGTCTATGGGCGCAGTAATGACAATGACGGGCCGAACAAAGGGCACTGACCTGGGCGGTCTGTACAAGACGATGCCTCTCACCGCTACGCTCTGTATTATCGGGGCGGCAGCAATTTCGGCGTTTCCACTCTTCAGCGCGTTCGTCACGAAGTCGATGATCATGGTCGCAGCGATTGAGGAGCATCATTACATCGTCTGGTTATTCATGTTGTTTGCTTCGGCCGGCGTCCTAGAGCATGCAGGGATCAAGATCCCATTCTTCGCTTTCTTCGCGCACGATTCTGGGATTCGTACGAAGGAGCCTCCGAAGAACATGCTCACCGCCATGTCGCTGGGGGCAGTACTCTGCGTTCTGATTGGTGTTTTTCCCGGTGCGTTGTACTCGCTCCTTCCATTCGAGATGGATTACCATCCCTACGATACGCGACATGTGCTGACACAGTTGCAGCTTCTGTGTTTCGGTGCGCTTGGGTTCATCACACTAATGAAGACGGGTGTTTATCCTGACGAAAAGCGTGCGGTTCACATCGATGCAGAAGTCTTGTATCGAAAAATTGGTCCTTTGGTCGTCACTTCTATGGGCGAACTCGTCGGGCGTGTGGACAATACTGTGCGAACCAAGGTGATGGATTTGTTAGGGTCTGTTTTGGCCGGCCTTAGCCGAATTCATGGGCAGGTTGGCCTGTTGGCGCGATCCTGGCCGTCTGGAAATATGGTTTTCTGGGTGTCGCTGTCTTTGGCGGTCTATCTTCTGTTTTATCTATTCTTCTGATCCACGTACCCGGAAGCACGCTACGAGCTGGCCGGGAGGGGGCGTGACCAAGTGACGGCTAGACTGGCTACACATCCAGATATCGCCGGGCTCACGCGGCGTGTTCTACGCCAACTCCGCTACGTTGGAATGGACGTAGACTTTGTGGGGGAATTCGACGTGGAAGATCCATTTGCCTCGCTACGAGCCCACGAGATCGATATGGCGCTTGTTGGATTAAGTGGGATAGCATCCATCGTAAGAGGAGAATTCACTGCCGTAGCTGTTCTTCCGCGTATGGAGACGCGCGATGTCCTCGTGTCTCTTGAGGCTCGAGCAAAATCTCTCTTAGAGTTGCCTCCAGGTACGACTATAGGGGTGGCGGGGCTTCGTCGCGGTGCATTGTTGGCTGCCCACCGGCCGGATCTCGTGCCGCTTCAGCTGGGTGCAGATTTTGTTCGAGGGATGATCGAACGAGAGGTTGAGGTGGAGCATAGTTTGGCATCAGCGGGCATAGAAGTACCGGAAATGCTCATTATGAGTGCGTTGGACGCTCAGGAGATTGGTCTTCTAGATGAGGCTGTGGAGGCCCTCGACCCTAAATCCTGGTTTCCGGAACCCGGTCAGGGAGCGCTAGCTTTGGTAGCACGTCATCCGATAGCAGAAGCTACCGCTCTCGATCATCTTCCGACGCGAACGGCGTTGAGAACTGAGCTCGCATTGATCGATGCAATGGCGCAGCACGGGACAGATACACTCGGTTGTCTCGCTCAGCCGTCAGGACGATGGATTCGTTTGTGGGCGGGAGCTGTCAGTGCAGCAGGAGATCGGATAGTCAGATCGAATAGGACTGGACCTTTGGATGAGCCTGAGGGTTTGGGCGTTGCAGTAGCCGACGAATTGTTGGCTCGTGGGTATGAGCGTCTCACCTCTGCAGGTCAGTCATGACATTTGACCGAAAGGTCCTGTCTGCGGGTGACGTGAGAGAGCGATTTGGGAAGCCAAGGTCCGAGGTTGTGGTCTTCACCAACGGAGTTTTTGATCTCGTACATCGCGGTCACATCCAATACCTAACTGCTGCCAGGGCGATGGGAGACCTGTTGGTAGTCGGAGTTAATTCCGATGCTTCGGTACGGAGACTCGAGAAGGGAAATCGTCGCCCATTGGTAGGTCAAGCGGATAGGGCATTTGTCGTGGCCGCGCTTGAATGTGTCGACTACGTGTGCGTATTCGATGAGACTACTCCGACGAAGCTCATTGGAGAACTGATTCCCGATGTTCTCGTTAAGGGCTCGGACTATGATATTACTGAGGTTGCCGGTCGAGAGATCGTTCAGAGTAATGGTGGCCGTGTCGAAGTCGTTCCATTTGTTAAAGGCTATTCCACGACCGAGCTCGTTCGGAGGATCCGCGGGCATCAGGGTTAACCCTCCAACTGATTCGAGATAATAATGTCAGATCGCCACGACGGACGCCGGCCGGACCAGGGACGGAAGATTCGAATCGAAGTCTCACCGGCCCCGTACGCGGAAGGGTCATGTCTGATCTCCACCGGGGATACCCGTGTGTTATGCACGGCGAGTGTGTCGGAGGGAGTGCCGCCTTGGCGTGAGAGGAGTGGAGCAGGGTGGGTAACGGCAGAATATGCAATGCTTCCACGAGCGACTCACACAAGGAGTCGGCGGGAACGCAGTGGTCCCAAAGGCCGGACCCAGGAGATCCAGCGACTGATCGGACGCTCCCTGCGCTCCGTCGTAGATATGGGGGCGATGGGGCAGCATACGATTACTATTGATTGCGATGTCATGCAGGCGGATGGAGGCACCCGTACTGCGTCGATTACAGGAGCCTGCGTAGCGCTCGAACTCGCAACTAAGTGGATGATTTCGGAGGGCATGATCGAACGGTCACCGATTCGGGAACGAGTAGCGGCTGTGAGTGTCGGTATTGTGAGTGGGTTGCCATGTCTGGATCTTGATTACCGGGAGGATTCCAGAGCTCAAGTAGATATGAATTTGGTGGGGACTGAGAGTGGCGCTCTAGTCGAGATTCAGGGAACAGCCGAAGGAGACCCATTTCCGAGGGATCAGCTTGATCAAATGATCGATCTTGGGATGGCTGGTATAAAAACGCTTCTGGCAGCTCAGGCACGGGCGCTGAGTGGGAGCTGATCGTGGAGCTTCTTGTGGCGACGCGTAACGCTGGGAAGATGAAGGAGATACGCAGGATTCTAGCTTCATTTGTTGATTGCGAAGTCCTTGGCCTTGAGGACGTTGGAATTGGTTATCACCCGAGGGAAGAGGGCCTGGAAACCTTTGAGACGTTTAAAGAAAACGCACTTTCAAAGGCAAATTATTTCTCCGGTCTCTCAGGTCTGCTTACAGTCGCTGACGATTCCGGTATCTCTGTTGATGCCCTGGCAGGGGCACCCGGTGTGCGTTCGAGGCGGTTTTCCCTCGATGGCGGATCTGCTTCGCTCGACTTGGATGGACAGGCCTTGGACGATGCAAACAACATACACCTGATTGAGAGTCTTCGGGATGTTCCAAGCCAAAGTCGTACAGCACAGTATGTGTGTCTGGCAGCTTTAGTGGGAAGCAAAGATTCAAAGCCACGTTTCTTTCGAGGTGAAGCCCCAGGATTGATAGTAGATATCCCTGCTGGGTCGGGTGGGTTCGGTTACGACCCTCACGTCTTTTGTGAGGAACTTGGATGCACTTACGCGGAGATGACTCCCGAGGATAAGGATGCCCGGAGTCACCGTGGGGTAGCTTTCCGAGAATTAGCTTCATACCTAGCAAAGAAGTCCTGAAAATGGCGCCAGATCCACGGGTCTACCCCTCGGAGATCGGACCCTCGGATGATGAGAAGAATCTGAGGGTAGTATGGGGTGACGGTGTGGCTTCAGAGTACGATCCCAGGAATCTCAGGGTTCTCTGCCCATGCGCGGGGTGCGTGGATGAGATAACCGGAGAGCGGACGCTTGAGCCAGAAACGGTGGATAGGGGCGTATTCCCAACGGCCATCCACTACGTCGGTAAGTATGCGCTTCAATTCGTATGGAGCGATGGACATTCGACAGGTCTCTACACGTTCGAGTACCTGCGCGAAATCTGGGATCGCATGACTCAAAAGGCTTAGATAGCGGAAGCGCTCTGTGTGGTTATCCGCGCCTGTACTCCTACCACGTAACGACAACGGAGGAGGCCTATCCGATCCTCCTCATTTGTTGATGGATTAGCGACACTCGTTTACGGTCGCACCGAATTCGAATTCGTGGACGGGTAGGCCGCTTGGAACCGTCTCCGGAACTAGATGACGCAGGGCATCAGGGTGAGCTTCTGGGTCCGAGAGAGAGACGGCGACAAACTCAAGAAGGTCCGAGAACATATCCACCGTCAGACGTCCACGCGGTATTTGGGAAAGGTGATGAGCCATCGACTGCATAGGCTCGTCTGGACCTCGCTTTGCCCTAAGTCCAAATTCAAGATGCTCCCCTGTATATGTCGCCAGCGATTGTTGCATTTCGAGGTGGTGCCGGATTGAATTGTCCAGGCAAGAAAACGCGCCGTTGTGCATGAAAGATGGTTGGTAGGCCACATTTCGGAGCGGAGTTGAGCGGAATTTGTAACGGTCACCGGGGTCACCAGTAGTTCTTGCCAGACCAAAGTCCTCGTCACGTCCGGGCCCGTCGAATACCGCATTCGTTTCCGAGGGTGCAATCTGAGGGACACCAATCGCCCTTGGAGCGAAGTCACTGAACATCTGATTTGCGTAGCCCAAGGTGATGTGGCACTCGAAGCAGGCCGCCGGATCACGAAAGAAAAGTAGGCCGCCCCGTTTCTCGGCGGGAGACATCGCTGCGGTGTCTCCACGTGCATACTGATCTAGGGGAGCATCTGCGCGGATCATAGTGAACTCAAACTCAGCTATGGCCCTAGCTATGTGCTCATATTGTAACGCTGCTCCATCTGCGAGCTCCGTGAAGCTCGCTTCGAATCTTGTCCGGTATTCGCCGATGCCATCAACTCGTCGAGCTATTTCGGCCCGGATGGCGTCGTTATCGCCCTCGAATTCAAAGCCCGCCATTTCCATTCTGTCGGAGATGGGCGTGAAGGCTTGAGCCATTAGAAGATGGTCTAGATGGGAAAGGCTGTTGCCCTCAGGTTCCGGCATTCGGAACCCCATAGAATTGTCGAAGCCATCAAGTGATTCGGCTGCGAAACGACCATCCCACATGAGGTTGGGATAAAAAGCCGCGTTAATGATTGTCGGTGCACGTCTGAGGTTGAATGGCCCGCTACGATTGGGTCCTACGACACCATTGTTGTCGACACCGACGGATATAGACTTTGCGTCATTGAAGCTGGCGTTTGGGGCATGGCATCCAGCACAACTGTTGTCTTTAGTGATTGAAAGAATTGGATCGAAGAAAAGCAGGCGCCCTGTCTCTGCTAGCTCTGGGTCTATCGATCGACCAAGCATCTCAGTGAAGCGTTCCTCTATGCGGCCGTCTACGCCCATCAGGGAGAGCTGCAACTGGAGTTCTTGATCAATTTTGAAACCTTCCGTTTCACCGGCGTCAGCGGACGTGGGCACGATTGACTGGTCGGAGCAGGCTGCTAGCCATGTGCCCATCGCTAACAGCATAGCGGTAAGCCAAGTCGTGTCGGCTGAGAACCGTTCGGTAGGCGTGCTTGGCATGCTGGGTAGGCGTTTCGATGGACCGAGGGACAAATTCTGCATCCTATGGACACTAGGTGCGGATGGGAGTCTGATCAAGCGATTTCTTGCGTGGTTAACCATGGCGCAGGACCCTGTTGCACGTACCTTGCCAACGCCCTCTATGACTATCCTTGAATTTGTGAGTAGTCATGCCACTTACCACACCATTTCACTCCCGAATCCAAGCCTTGAATGAGGCGGGGCTTTGGAAGCACTGGGCTGGTTATCTGGTTCCACCTCAGTATCAATATTCTCTTACAGCTGAGTACTACGCGATTCGTAATTCCGTATCGCTACTCGATACCTCGCCACTGTTCAAGTATCGCATTTCCGGTCCAGGCGCTGAGACATTCCTGAGGCGGGTGCTCGCTAGGGACATTGCCGGTTGCCCACCGGGGAGGGCTCAGTACACGTGTTGGTGTGACGAAGAGGGATTCGTACTCCAAGACGGGGTTGTTCTGCAGGTCAGGGAGGGGGTCTACTGGCTTACAGCTGCTGAGCCGACGTTGCGCTACTTTCGTGTTGTAGCCAGACAGATTGGAGCGGAAGTCGAGATCGAAGAGGTTTCCAAATCATATGGCATACTCGCCCTCCAGGGCCCACGTGCTCATGAAGTCATTCGCCAACTAACTGATGCGGCTACATGCTTAAAGTATTTCGGGGCAACCGATGCGGAGATAGTGGGCAAGCCTGTCATGATCACGAGGACCGGCTATACCGGAGACTTGGGATATGAACTCTGGGTAGAGTCAGGGGACGCGTGCTCAGTATGGGATGCACTGATGGAAGCTGGAAGTGCACATAACATCACCCCGATAGGGACCACGGCGCTGAAAATGGCGCGTGTTGAAGCCGGCCTCTTGTTAATGGGGACGGATTTTCATTCCTCGCGGTTCGCTTGGGTGGATGCCCAGAGGGAGACACCTGCTGAACTAGGCTGGTCTTGGATGTTTAAAGGGCTTAGTCAGGATGATCGTCCCTTCATTGGTCGCTCAGCCATTGAACTAGAGATAGACCAGCGTGCCAGCCGTTGGACGACGGTTGGCTTGGCGGTCGACTGGCATGATTACGAGCGGGTCTATACGGAGGCCGGCGTGGTGCCTCCGCGACACGAGATCTACTCCGAGTCTACGATGAGCGTGTATCGTCGCAGTGGGGTGGATTGGGACTATGTTGGTTACGCGAGCAGTTTCACTTCCTCGTCGCTTCTGAGGACTCCATTAGCAATTGCGAAACTCCCATTGGATGTTGCAGGGCCGGGATCCGAGGTTGACCTAGAAGTCAACGTGATTAGGCGTCCCCAAAACGTGTTGGCTCAGGTTAAACAAATGCCTTTCTTCAACCCCGCCCGGAAGTCAGCGGATATGGGGAAGGAGAGGTCGGGTTGAGCAGTAACGAGAAGTATGACGCGATCGTAGTCGGAGCAGGGCACAATGGGCTTGTCCACGCCTGCTACTTGGCAAAGGCGGGACTCAATACGCTGCTGCTCGAGCGGCGGGGTCTAGTGGGAGGTGCCGCCATTACGGAGGAGGTTATCCCAGGTTTCAAGTTCACGACATTCTCTTACGCGATGAGTCTGGTGAGACCCGAGATTGTGCATGACCTAGATCTAGTGCGACACGGTATGATGGTTCTCCCCATGGTCAAAACCTTCCAGCCGGGACTGAATGGGGAATACTTGCTCCTCGGGTCTGACGCCGATGCGAACTATCATGAGATCGCTCGACACTCTTCAGCCGATGCTGAGGCTGCGCGAGATCTAGATCACATCATAGCTCGGCTAGTCAGGGCCCTGAAGCCGTGGGTAGATCGGATTCCACCAAACAGCTTGAGCGAGGACCCTGCGGACATCGCAGAGATGGGCGAATTACGAGGATGGTTTGAGGAGTTAGATGAAGATCTGCGAGCAATGTTGGAAGCGTTTCGGACGAAGAGTGCGGCTGAAATCCTTGATGAGTATTTCGAGAATGATCTCGTCAAATCGCTCTATGTCTCGAGTGGCATCATCGGAAGCCGGTGTAGCGTGCGAGATCGGGAGTCGGGTCTTGTGTGGCTCTTTCATAAATTGGGTGAATACGACGGGGAACCCGGGCGCTGGGGATTTCACAAGGGTGGGAATGGGGGCTTCACGCAGGTTCTGGCGAGGGCTTTTGAAGGCTCCGGGGGTAAGGTTCGTTTGAATGCCAGGGTCTCTGAGCTTCTGTATGAGAATGGTAGAGCCCATGGTGTTAAGCTAGAAGACGGAACCTTGCTTGAATCCGATCTCGTGGTGAGTGCCCTGGACCCACGGCAGACCTTTCTTGGCTTAGTCGATCCGAGAGACTTGCCGGACGATCTTGTAGGGCGCATTCAGGATTTCAAGTTCCAAGGCACTGCGGCTAAGGTGAATTTCGCACTCAAGGATGTCCCAAGCTTTCCCGGGCTCGAAGGGAGGGAAGATATCTTCATGGGATTCACAAACCTTGGCCCCTCGATCGATTACTACATGGATGCTTGGGCCGACTGTGAGGCCGGTCGCATCAGTAGGCGCCCGTTTTTGGACTGCTGTATCCAGTCGACTCTGGATCCTGACATGGCGCCGCCCGGAAAGCACATAATGTCCTGTTTTGTTATGTATGCTCCGTACCATTTAGCCGAGGGCGACTGGGATTCAGAGAGGGACCGTCTTGGAGACACGGTTCAGGAGACGATCGAAGAATTCTTCCCCGGGTTCGGTGAACTGATTCTTCACCGGGAGATTGTCACTCCTCTGGATATTGAGAATCTGATCGGACTAAGTGAAGGGAATATCTTCGCAGGTGAGCTCTTCGAAGATCAACTCTTTTTGAATAGACCCGCACCGGGCTGGAACCAGTATAGGACACCCATAGAAGGCTACTACCAGTGCGGTTCCGGCACGCACCCGGGCGGGTGTGTGACTGGTGGACCAGGTTGGCTCGCAGCGCGACAGGTTCTCAATGATCGGGGTGAGAGGCCGTCGTCTCAATCAGAAAAAGTGTGAGTGCCAGGACGCTCCCTTATTCTTGGTATGTCGACTCTCATATCTATGATCGAGAGCAGGCTAGAGTGTTTGGTAGGTACTGGCAGTACGCAGGCCATACGGGTCAGTTGCCGATTGAAGGTGGGGTCAATGCCCTCGCTCCAACTCGGGTCGGTAATGTGCCGATACTACTCGTTCGCACTGATTCGGGTGAGCTGAGGGGTTTTCTTAACACTTGCCGACATCGCGGTTCCGAATTGATCTCAGCTGAGATGTGTCGCTCGACTATACAGTGCCCGTATCACGCATGGACGTACGATCTTGATGGACGCTTACTGAGTGCTCCCCGATCAGATAGCGAAGATGATTTCGACCACGATTCGCTAGGCTTGATACCAGTAGCCGTGGACTGTTGGGGTCCGTTTATATTCGCGAATCTGGATCCAGGCGGTACTCCGCTGGAGGAAGCCCTCGGGATGCTGCCGGAGTGGGTTGCGTCTGCGGGCGTGAACGTGAACGAGCTTTACTTTCATTCTAGGGCTGAGAGTTCTTACGCAGCTAACTGGAAAATTTGCAGTGAAAACTACTTAGAGTGTTATCACTGCCAGGTAGCTCACCCCGGTGTAGTGGACGTCATTGACACTTCGGAGGAATCGTATCGGCTGGAGTCGAGAGGACTGTGTTCTGCGCAGTTCGGGCCGGTTCGGGAGGGATGGAAGGGTCCATTCGATCCTACCGGACCCGTCGGGTACGGGCAGTTCCATTTCATGTATCCAAACCTCACTCTAAATATTTCACCGGGCTTTCCGAACATCTCAATCGGGCCTGTTCTGCCGGATGCCCCAGATCGCTCGAGTCGCTATCTGGATTACTTCTTTGGGCCTGAGGCAGATCCTGGATGGATCGAAGACATGTTGGCTTGGGATGACCAAATTGGCATGGAAGATGGGATTCTAGTCGAGGGCGTACAGCGTGGTGTTCAGGCCGGTGCTCTGGACGACGGAGTTCTCTTGGCTGCTGAGCAGCTGATCGTACACTTCGATGAGTTGCTGAGAGGCGATCTAGCCTGAGAGGCGATACTTGCCTTAATCGTCCCGGCTGCTGACCTCGGTTTCTTCACTGTTGGACGTTTAGGATTTAATGTGCCTTTGTATGTCAGATGTGACGGGCTCTAACGGTCGCTGGTCACCCTAGGGCGGACTGGTTTCAAGTAAGTCTCCCACCAGCGCAGCTCGTTCATCATCCTGTGCACATTATTCCAATGCCCACGGATACCGTGAGCTTGGCCTTCATAGATGAGAAGTTCCGCCGGGACACCCTGCTTCTTGAGCGACGTATACAACTGAATCGCGCCTTCCAGAGGAACTCTATAGTCGACCTCCCCATGGACAAAAAGTGTAGCCGCCTGCACACCACCGGAATTAAGGTATGCGGACTGTCGGATCATGATGTCGCGGGCCTCTGGCTCCCATGGACGACCCATGAACTCAAGTTCCTTAGTTCGCGCTACATCAGAATGTGCGTAGTTACTCGTCCAGTTTGACGCCCCGGCTCCGCTCACAGCTGCTCGGAATCGATCGGGATATCTCGTAATAAGCCAATTGGTAAGGATGCCACCATACGAATGGCCCGTTGAGCCAACACGAGCGGAATCTATCGGATACCGCTCAATTAGATGGTCGACCCCGGCGAGTGCATCTTCGCCGTCTTTGGTTCCCCATGCACCCCACGTACCCCACTTGAAGTCATCTCCGTAACCTGTTGAGCTACGGAAGTTTGGAAGGAATACGAAATAGCCTTTAGCCGCGAAAAATTGATTCTTGAAATTGAAGCCGTATCCGGACGCCGAATGGGGCCCCCCGTGGTTGACTACGATTAGAGGATATTCGGTACTTGAGTCTTCATCGTAGCCGTATGGGTAAAGCAGAAAGCCCTCAATTGCTGTTCCGTCGTAACTCTCGTAAAGGATCCGTTCCCAGCCGCTCGTGGACACCTTGGCGAGGAAGTCGGCATGTACTGTGGTTAACTGGCGCTCGTCACTTCCATCGATATTTGCGCTCCAGATCTCAGAGGGTTCATCGAATTGCCCAACGGTGTACGCTATTCGCTCGAAGTCCATATCGATGCTTAGTCCACGGATCCTTCGAAGCCCAGTCGTAATTTGTTCAACTGCGCCGTCCTCGGGTGAGACGCGGAAGAGGTGCGTGGCACCACCAATTCCTGTTGTGAAGTACATGTGATTGCTCTCCGGCTCCCACTGCGGCGTTCCTGCGTCCAAGTCGAAGTCAGCGGTTAGGTTCACCGGATTTCCACCTGCAGTTGGAATTACATATAGGTCTCTTGGGCCTCCGTGTTCGAGCTTTCTTTCGATTATGTAATCAGTACCGAATGATCTAACGTATGAGATCCAGTTGCCATCGGGTGAGAACTGCACACCGGAGTATGTGAAGCCATCATCGGTCAGGCGTGTGAGTTCTCCGGATAGATCCACTGTGAACATGTCTGAGCGGGCGTAAAGCAATTCACTGAAGGCATTCGGGTCCGCAGTAAAGAGGATTGTGCGGCCATCCGGACTCCACGAGACATTGTCGGGCCGGAGCCCAAGGTCAGTGAGTTGTATCGGCTCAGCCGAGCTGTCTTCTCGTTCCAGGAAGATCTCCGTTGTATTTGCTGCGCTGCGATTTGGGATAGGAAATTCTTGGCCGTCTCGGACGAACGGATACCAGTCGAATTGCACACCTTTGAACCGATCAGTATGCCTTTGCTCGAAATCGCTCAGATCAGGGGTTGGCTGGGCAGGACGAGCGATTTCGCGGACCACGGCGCGCCACTGCCCGTCTGGGCTAAGGACGCCATGCTCTTCTTTTTCCGGGTCGAGGATAGGGCTGGCGGTGAGCCGGTTCTGGTTGATTAGCCACCGAGTACCCTCTGCATCTTGAACTCTGAGCCTGTTTCCGACCCAGGTCGGGGACGATACGTGCTGGCCGGCTATCTCAACGAGTTCCGGTGATCCTGATCCGCTCGACCGAACAACCCAGGTGGTGACCTCGGTCGAGTTATCGCGCTCGACCCGGCTCGAAACTGTGTAGGCGATCCATTGGCCATTAGGGGAGATCGATGGGGAGCTGACCGATTTCAATGCATAGTAATCTTCAAGCTGAAGCGGACGTTCCGTCTGAGCCAGAGCTTGCTCGGCTAGGATCGCAAGTATGATTGGGGCGATTACCAAGAAAATTAAACGACGCATGAGACCCTTTTGGTTGACCTGAA
>DEBI01000045.1:0-13527 GCA_002348465.1 Gemmatimonadales bacterium UBA2960
CTCTCGGCAGAGCTCGTTGCGATCACAGTCAGAGTCGTTCAGTGATTCCCTTAACCAGGCTAGCCACTCTTCGTAAAGAGACGCAGCTCCGTCTGCGACGGGGACAGGGCGTAGCGGAAAGAAAGACATGGCAGGAGCTTATCGGTATTGTTCAGTGTGGCAAGAATTTAGCTAAATTTGGAAGGATTGGCTTGAGACTCGAAGTCTTTTCAAGACTCTGACTTCGCGGTTGAAATTTACTATCACACTTACGCTAACTCGCTGTAGATAATGCACGATGTCCTTCGCCAAAGGCTGATCAGGAAGATCGAGGGGTTACCAGAAGAGCAAATGTATCAGGTTCTCGACTACATCGAGTTCATGGAATCGAAGTACGCCAGTAAAATTGACGTTGAGACTTCGGGTCTGCTCAAATTCGCTGAGGAAGTTGAGGATAAGCTGCGACGAACGGCTGTAAGCCCCGGGACGATTAGGGAAGCTTTTCAGTTAGTATCTTCTGCTGACAAGGTCCTGTCCGATCTCTCCCGTGCAGGTCGGCAGATTGTTGATGATCTAAAATCCGTCATTGAGAGTGATTCGCGACGAGATGTTGAGGTGCTGGACGAGACACTAAACGTCGAAGTCGATGGACACGATCCGGAGGCTTCAGATACTGAAGTAGAGAGAAAAAGGCCAGCTGGCGAATGCGCCGGTGAGGGAGTCGAAGGGAATGAGATGTCACCCAAGTGACTTACTATGCACAACGTCGAGGTCTGCTATGACCTTCACCGTGCTTTCAGTATTCGTGGATGGTCCCCAATAGCTTTGGTGGCGTTGACGATACACGAGAGTCCATCTATCGTCCCGGATGGTATCATCAAAGGCTCAGTCTGCGCACTTTTTCGCCCGCTCCGCAAAGCTCGGTTCGTCTGGGAAGTGGATGCGGGCGCTCGCCTTTTCTGAAAGGTCTAATCGTCTATGACCGATGCTTATTCCGCCGGCCGGATAGTGAAAGAAGCTCTTACTTTCGATGATGTTCTTCTGATACCGGGGCATTCACAGGTGCATCCTAAGGATGCGGATGTATCCACCTTGGTCACGCGAGAGATTGCCCTCCGTATTCCGTTGCTCGCAGCAGCGATGGATACGGTGACCGAGTCTAGAATGGCTATACAAATAGCTCGAGAGGGAGGTCTTGGAGTAATCCACAAGAACCTGTCGCCCGAGAAGCAAGCCGGGGAGGTAGATCGAGTTAAGCGTTCCGAAAGTGGGATGATACTGAATCCGATCACGCTCGGTCAGGATGGATCTCTCAAGGACGCCCATGAGTTGATGGCACGTTTCTCAATAAGTGGAGTGCCGATTGTCGAAGATACGGGTCGTCTTGTGGGCATTATTACGAACCGAGATCTGCAGTTCGAGTCCGATCTCTCAAAATCAATCTCTGATGTGATGACATCCGAGAATCTTGTAACGGTTCCAGTTGGGACAACGTTAGAGCAGGCCGAGGAAATTCTCCACAAGCACCGTATCGAGAAGCTTCCAGTAGTTGATAATGATGGGTGCTTGAGAGGTTTGATAACAGTAAAGGACATTTTCAAGCGCCGGCGGTATCCAGATGCTTGTAAAGATGAACACGGACGACTTCGTGTTGGGGCGGCTATTGGAGCTTCGGCTGAAGACATAGAGCGAGCTGAGATGCTCGTCGATGCCGGTGTGGACGTGATCGTAGTCGATACCGCTCATGGACACTCCGAGGGTGTGTTGAAGGCAGTTGCGAAAGTTCGTGAGCGATTCCCTGATGTTCAGCTCATAGGAGGCAACGTGGGCACCGTGGAAGGAGCGAGGGCATTGGTAGAGAGGGGTGTTGATGCAGTGAAGGTCGGTGTTGGTCCCGGTTCGATCTGCACAACTCGAGTGGTGACGGGTGTAGGCCTTCCTCAACTGACTGCCATCATGGATGCTACAGACGGCGTGGATGGCTCCGTTCCGATTATTGCAGACGGTGGAATTCGCTACTCCGGGGACATAGTAAAGGCACTTGCCGCAGGCGCGCATTGCGTGATGCTGGGCTCAATATTCGCGGGAACGGACGAGTCCCCGGGTGAGACATTTCTTCTCGAAGGACGACGTTTCAAGACTGTCAGAGGGATGGGGTCACTGTCCGCAATGGAAGAGGGGTCTGCGGACCGTTATTTCCAAGATGCCTCTAGAGACAAGCGTAAGCTGGTACCCGAGGGGATTGAAGCGCGTGTGCCGTACAAGGGGCCGGTGTCTGACACCATTTACCAACTAGTAGGCGGACTGCGAGCGGGTATGGGTTATTGCGGGGTCGGTTCTATCAATGAGTTACGGACGGAATCGCGCTTTAATAGGGTGACAATGGGTGGGCTCAGAGAATCTCATCCTCACGATGTCACGATAACCCGCGAGGCACCGAATTACCACGGTTAGAGTAAGAGAAGTTCTCCAATGGATCTTTTAGTTTCCAGGGGTTCTCGCTTTGGTGGGCTGGTGCTCTTCCTGGTAGGCTCGGGTTGCTCTTTGGTTGGGAGTAGAGAGACCACCAATGTAGTTCTCTTTCCGGAACCCGATGTGGAGTTGCGGCCAAAGACAGTGCGGTTCGAGCCGTTGCACGGGGCATTTATGGCTCCTCCCACGTCAACCGGAAGAGTCGATGAATTACTTGCGTCACCAGTTATGCGAGATCCTGAGTTTCGGGAAGCTGTAGACTATTGGATCCAATATTGGGAAAATGCAGCTAGGCCGTGGTTCCCTGAGTTTCTTCACCGGATGAGTATTTTTGAGGAGATGGTCGACTCGGTTCTCGCTGCAGGAGAGCTTCCGGAGTCCCTGAGATACCTTCCACTCATAGAGAGTGGCTACAACCCCCGAGCACGCAGTTCTGCAAGCGCCGTGGGGATGTGGCAGTTCATGCCGGGTACGGCTCGTGAGCATGGAATGACTGTGGCTGCCTTCGTTGATGAGCGACGTAACCCGTTCAAGTCAACTGACGCTGCGGCCGACTACCTTAGCTCATTGTACCGGCGATTCGAGTCCTGGTTTCTAGCCCTCGCGGCATACAACGGAGGACCGAATCGTGCACAACGAATTCTTCGACAGAATGCTGGACTTGAGCAGCCGTCCGATTCACTGTTTTGGGCCCTTCGGCGGCACTGGCCACGGGAGACTCGGGAGTTCGTTCCCAAGTTGGTGGGTGCGATTATCGTTGCTCAAGACTTAGAACGTTATGGCTACGAGCCCCCAGAGCCCGCCCCCCCCTTTCGGTATACCCATGTGAACGTCCCCGAGGCAACGACGTTAGATGTTCTCGCACAAGCTGCAGAAAGTGAGGAAGACGAAATTCGATGGTTAAATCCAGAGCTTTTCCGAGGATTTACGCCTCCAGGAGAGATATACGAACTTCGTGTTCCCGAGGGGCAGGGAGAGATCTTCACTCTGAATTATGCTGCGATTCCTGAGGGAGAGCGGATGACTGTGGTTGAGCACTCTGTAGAGCAGGGTGAAACGTTATCTCACATTTCAGTGAAATACGGCATTTCAGTTCGAGACCTGCAGGCAGCCAACCCAGGTGTACAGCCTCGCTATTTAAGAGTGGGTATGCGCCTCACTGTGCCGATCCTACTTAATCGTTAGCTACATTGATGTCTGCTCTGGGCAGAGTGTATGACTTCAATCCGAACTCCACGATCCTGACGCACCACCCTTTTTGCTTATAAGTCGGATTCCCTCTATGTACATTCCGCGGTCGACAGCTTTCACCATGTCATAGACTGTCAAAAGTGCGATGCTAACTGCGGTGAGAGCTTCCATCTCAACACCAGTCTTTCCTGTGTACTTCGCGGACGCTCGAGCTTGAAAGCCTGGAAGATCCAAATCTGCTTCTAACTCAACTTCTATAGATGCCCCGGGGAGTGCGTGACACAGGGGGATTAGGTCCGCCGTCTTTTTGCCACCCATGACGCCTGCCAGTTGAGCCAGTTGTACGGGGTCCCCTTTGTCTGTTCGCCCCTCCATGATGCGCTTGAGGGTTTCTGGTTTCATTACGATCCGTCCCTCAGCGACGGCTGTCCTCCGCGAGTCGTCTTTGGCGGTCACATCCACCATCTGGGGTCGACCATCGGCATCAAGATGCGTCAGACCGTCCGGTCGTGTGCTCATCGTCTGGATCCTGCGGCGGTGGGAATGGAGGAGTCGAGCAGAACTTGGCGAAGATCCCGTACAAGTCCACTAACGACCAGTTGAGGATTCACATTCCCGCGAGCTAGCTCGCGGGCGCGTTCGACAGCAGGGAAGGCGGAGGGGACTCGAGACGGCGGGATCCCAGCTTCATTGGCGTGCTTTTTCAAGCGGGTGAGCGCGTCGTAATTGATTATAAGCTTATCGGCACCAGCTGTTGCGGCTGCAAGATCGCGAAGCCACACCTCTACGAATGTGAAAAGATCGATTAGCTGGCGTGCCCGAGTCGAAGGAAACGATGCCGCTAGTCGATATCCCGGGCCCCGGTCTTGCGTTGTGGCACCTACCACTATGTCGAAGGCACGTCTGCGAAGATCTTCTAGCGGACCCAGCTCACCCTCATGCGGAAGAAATGCCATTGCGCGACCAGGAGAGCCCTGGCTTAACTGCGCGGCCCACTTGCCTTTTCTTTCGTCAATACTGAAGTGGTTTGTTAGAAAAGCGTATACCATCTCGCGGGACAAGGCGGGTACATGCAATGGAACCGTTCTCGATTTGATGGTGGGCAAAAGCATGCCAGGTTCGCTACTAGTAAGGATAAAACGTGCTTGTCCTGGGGGCTCTTCGAGAAGCTTTAGAAGAGCGTTCGCTGCTTCAGGACTCGCCGCTTGAGGCACGAGAAATTCTGCCTGACCGACAATAAAGACAGGGCCTTTGGCAATGCTGGGTCTTTTGGTGGCCTGGTTTCTGAGATTTGTGATCGTACCGAGATAGAGTCCGCGGACGTCATCCCACCAGCTTGGAACGAGACTTTGGGCACGGTATTCAGAAAGTTCCTGAAACCGAGCCGCTTCCAGCGCTTCAGCTAACTTCTCTTTACTTGATACCTTGGGTCGCGGGAGGGGGAAGTACCAGTGGACATCTGGGTGCTCCAGCGAGCGAACCATCCGGCACGGCCCACAACTGTCGCACGGCTTTTCAGTGGCAGTCCCAGTGCAGACGGTCAGTTGAGCGATCCATAGGGCAAGTCTCTGTTTACCGATTCCACGTGGTCCGTGCAGCAGTAGTGCGGCCGGTAGCTTTCCTGAGTCATATGCACGAAAGATCGAAGTGCGTAGTCTTTCATGACCGACGATATCATGCAATCCCATAATCGATGCTACCGGCCTCGGAGCCAAATCAGAGGGTCTTGTGCTTGGGGTGAGGATCCCTCTTCCATGGGTGCCCTAACCTGAAACTCCAGATGTGAACCTTCCGGGGTATCAGCTCCACCCACAGTGCCTACTACGTCGCTTTCCATCACCTCTCGTCCTTCGACCACACTGATCTCATCCAGATACAGGTATAGCGTATAGAAGCCGTTTCCGTGGGAAAGCATAACCGTTGGCCCATAGCCCTCGAATGGGCCCGCATAAGCAACTATTCCTCTTCTCACAGCTTCTACGGGGGTGCCAGTGCGAGCTCCGATTCCGATTCCGTTCCACCGTATGACAGTCCCGTTCGATCGCCTGTGGCGTCCGAACTCATATATGAGCTCTCCGTCGACCGGCCACTCTAGAGAGCCCACATCCTCGGATGACAGAGTTGCTTCACTTCGGGATTCCAAATCTCTGCGACGTTCTTCGAGTGCGCCGATCAGGGTCGTCATCCTGTTTGCGTCTGCACTCAGTTCTTCCAGTCTCGTCGAAGCCGTTTGTTCTCTGGTTCGATACTGCTGAATGGCCGATTGGTGTGCCTGCTCCACCGAGCGTAAATGCGCGACCTCTGTAAGTCGGTCCTGACGCAAGGTACCGAGAACCGACATCCTCTCCCGCAGCACATCGTTTTGTCGGGTCAGGGTGGCCTCTAGTTTGCGGACGCGCTCAACCAAGCTTTGATCGAAAGCCGCAATCCGTTGAAGGTAACGATATCGGGTTAGAACGTCTGTGAAGGAACGCGCGCCCAAAAACACCTGTATCGTATGCGTCGGACCCATTTTGTATATATCTCTTAGCCTCCGAGCGAGAATCGCTTTGCGAGTCGCAAGTTGTTCTTGAGACATAACTAGGTCGCGTGTGGCTCCAACGACCTGTTCGGTTGTGGCTTCAGACTGAAATTCTACCTCGGCTAGGGCTGACCGGGTTGCACTCAACCGACGTTCGAGATTGCCTAGTTCAGTAGCTGCGTCTCTAACTCTGTTTTGAACCTCTCCTAGATCCCGTTGTAAACGCCTCCGTTCCTCACGGATCTGCTCGAGGCGCCTCTGACTTTGCTGGATCTCCCTATTGAGGTTTACGTTTTGCCCGGAAGCTGGTGTGCTCAGCGTCAGAGCTATCGCCACACTGATGAGGCATGCGGGTCTCATCCTCAAACCTTCTTCAGATGGCGATGGATTGCCACGGCGCTTGAAATCGTACCGAACAGTAACCCGGCTGTTAGTCCTATCCCGACCCAGCTGAAGGGGATCCAAGCGACATCTAACATGTAAGTAGAGACACCCCTGTAGCTCCCGTATGTGAGCCCTGACGCAAGTATACCACCTGTGAGTCCCGCGAGGGCTCCTTCAAGTAGGAATGGGCTCCTGATGAATCCGTTCCGTGCCCCTACCAGCCGCATAACGTAAATCTCTTCACGTCTTGCAAAGACTGCAATTCTCAGCGCTGCCCCAATGATTAGCGCAGCAACCATTGCGAACGCCGCACCTGCAGCCGTCGTTGTGGCCAAGCCGATCTTTCTCAGGGCGAAGAGCCGATCGACCCATTCTTCACCGTAAAGCGCATCCTCAACGAACGTATAGCTTTGAGCGGCTTTTACGACTTTCGCTATTGTTTCCGGTGTTCGATTTCCTGGATTTAGCGCTATTTCGATTGATTGTGGGAGGGGATTTACCTCGGAGTCCAAGAATAGCTGTCCGAACTCCGGAAGATCGCGCTGAGCACGCTCCAAGGCGTCCATTTTTGAGATCAGTTTTGTATTTGACACTTCTTGGAAATCCATGATTTCCGTGAGAAATAGGTCAATCTCGCTTTGGCGAGTGTTATCACGGATGTAGACGACTATCTCAACGCGCTCTTCGATGGCCTCCAGAGCGATTCGGAGGTTGTACGTCGCTAGCGAAAACAGTCCCACCACATACAGCGCTAAGCCGACCATGCCGGCAGACAGAGCCGTCAGGATAGGCGCACGCCTGAACGCAGCCGCTGCCTCACGGATTGCATACATCAGTGGGTCCCGGATCGCATGATATTCGAGTCAGATACGAGTCTCCCTTGATCGAGCTCAATTACGCGGGCGTTAGGGTGGCGTCCTATTAGCTCTAGATCGTGTGTGGCCATAAGCACGGCCATTCCGTTTGCGTTGATGTCCCAAAACAAGTCGAGGATTTCACTGGTTGCTTGGTCGTCTAAGTTTCCTGTAGGCTCGTCGGCAAGGAGGATGTCCGGTTCGTTTGCTAGGGCTCGAGCGATGGCTACGCGTTGACGTTCCCCACCGGACAACTGTTCCACCAGTGCATCTGTTTTGGGGGCGAAACCGACTTGGGCCAGAAGGAGGTTTGCTCTTGCCGGGATCGCCTTTCGGGGTGTTCCTGTTACTTCGAGTGCGAAGGCTACATTCTCGAGTGCCGTTCGGCCGGGAAGGAGTCGAAAGTCCTGAAATACCATTCCAACGAGGCGACGAACCTTCCACAGATCTCGTTGTGTGATGTGATCGGAAGAGTATCCATCTACGTTGATTTCCCCAGAGCTAGGGCGGTCCGACATATGGATGAGCCGCATCGTAGTGGACTTGCCCGATCCGGAGTGCCCGGTGAGGAAGGCGAACTCACCCTTGTTCACACGCAAAGAGACATCGCGCAAAGCGTAACCTCGATGCGGATACTCTTTCGAGACACGAGTGAGTTTGATCACCGGATTGGGTGGCGAAAAGGCTTAACCATTCTCCGGAGACAAAGCTTAGACATCAGCGGGTGGGGTGTCAAAGCGATTCTTTGCAAGGCGATGAGCAAGTGTGAGGGCTTTGATCATTGAGGTAGGGTCAGCTTCATCAGAGCCCGCAATATCGAATGCCGTTCCATGGTCTGGTGATGTTCTGATGAACGGTAACCCGAGTGTCACATTGACCCCGGTTCCGAAGGAGACCGTCTTGAAGGCTGCCATCCCTACGTCGTGGTATGGAGCTATCACCGCATCGAACTCTCCAGACAGAGCGCGCATAAAGACTGTGTCGGCAGGCAGTGGACCTGTGACGTTCACTCCCGAAGCGTTTAGAGACTCTAGCGCCGGACCATAGATGTACTCCTCCTCGTCACCGAAGAGACCTCCATCTGAAGCATGTGGATTTAGGGCACACATGCCCAGTCTAGGATCAGTGATCGCCCAGTCATCCACTAATGCGGTGTGCAACATGGTCGACTGATGGACCAAGAGGTCTGTAGTTACGGCGTCCGGGACCGAACGAAGTTGGATATGTGTCGTTCCAAGTAGCACGCGGAGCGGTGCTCCAAGTCGTGTCGTCTCTGCCGCCATGAGCATGCCTACTTGATCTGAATTTGCCAGTGAGGCAATCATCTCGGTCTGGCCGGGAAAAACTCTACCACTGAGCCTCAAGGAAGGCTTGTGCAGTGGACTAGTTATGATCCCTTGGATTTCACCCGCTAGGGCTGCCTCAACAGCACTTTCGATTGAGGAGGCAGCAATATCTGCGGCCCATAAACCGTCTCTTGGTCTTTTTTGTCCCTGTGCCTGGAAGGTCTCTAGAGCTTCGTGGGGTAATGGCCCGTTGGGTCCAAATACAACGATGTCTGCGTCGGGTAGTGTTTTGCTTAAGTGAACTAGGCCCTTGCGAGCTACTTCCGGACCAATCCCACGCGGGTCCCCCGGTGTGAGGGCGAGACGAGCGCCCACCTACATGCGGATGTCGATATGCGTTCGCGCTCGAAGCTCACGCATGATGCGCTCGATCTGCCGCTCCTGTTGCAACTGCGCTGCGAGTTGGGCTTTTAGATCTTCAAAGGTGTATGCCCCAGCTTCTCGCACCTCGGTTACGGAGACTATGGCGTAGCGTGTTTCTCCATTCGGAAGTTGATACTCAAGGGGGCCTACCAGATCACTCTGATTTGCTGTGCGAAGCATCCCGTACGCCGGCGGAAGTTCATCGAGTTGCTCAAAGGCGAGCGTGATTGAGTCAGGGGCGGCTGGATCTGAAAACTCTTCGTAAAGTTCGATCATGGGCGTCCCTGATTCTGCCTGTTGCCTAACATGCATCGCTGTCTCGCGCGCTAGAGCGAGGTCTTCTTCCGTCTTTTGTGGAATGATTAGGATGTGCCGTGCATTCCGCTCTCCAGGCCGCATTCTCTCTACCTTGATGATGTGGAACCCGAAATCGCTTTCGACGACATCACTGATTTGGCCGTCGAGCAGGTTGAATGCTGTCTCCTCAAACTCGCGGACCATTCGCCCACGTCGAAACCAACCCAGATCCCCCCCCAGCGCTGCACTCCCAGGGTCTCCACTGTATTGGATCGCGAGTTCTGCGAAGTCCTCTCCCGCTCTGACCCTCGCCAAAAGGTCTTCTGCTAGTGAACGGGCTGTGTCTATCGCGGCATCGGTCGCCACAGGCTGGACCACCACCTGTCGTATTGTCATTAGCCTTGGCCTCTGCTCTAGTTGGCCCCGGGCTTCCTGAAACCGCTCGAGTAAATCCTCTTCCGAAACTTCGACTGGTTGCGCCTCACGTAGGCGGGACTGATAGAACAGTTGTTCTATCTGTCGCACGCGCTGCTCGTTACTGAGGATATCTCTGTACTCTGTTAGTGTTAGTGCCTCTGCTGAGAGTGCTTCCTGTAGTTGGATTTGCCCTCCGAACTGAGTCGTGAGTTGAGTGATTTGCTCGGTGACTCGTTCGTTGATGGCCTCGTCACTAACTTGTAAAAGTGAGTCGCTTGCGGCCGCTTGAAGAACGAGTAAGCGGTCGATGAAGCGATTAAGAATCTGCTCGAAAAGGACGTCGTAGTCGGCGGTGCCCGGGTTCGGAACCGGTGCCCCTCCGAGCTGCATTCTCTGAATCTCTTCCTGGACCTGCGTCTGGACGATAGCTGAGTCTCCAACTACCGCGACTAGACGGTCGACGACATCTAGGTCTTGCAGCTGGGCTTGGCCTGCTCGCGGAAAGAGAAGGATTAGTGCGGCTATTAGGACGTTACATTTCATCATCAAGTCTCGTAAACCTCGACCATTGAAGGGTTCCTGCTATCGTCCGATTGTGTCGATTGTAGTGGGCGTGGTAAGGGTTTCCTCCACGGGAGAGAGTTGCCGAGCAGCTCTTATCTGAGCGACATCGAGTACCACTTGGCCTACCCCTTCGTCGAATACTCCGCTCGAACTCCCTTCGCGCAGTTGGAAACCTACAAGACCTAGGGGAACGATCTGTGTTGCCCCCGATAGATTATCCACTAAAGCATTTTCTACTGCCCGGGCTACAGCGATCTCTAGAGCCTCCCCTGGAGCTTGGTCGAGGTCTAAGAAGCCGAGTACACGCGCTGCACTACGGAGCTGGGTACCCGCTTCTTTTACCATAGCCTCTACACTGTCTCTGGCCGGCCGTAGCCCCTCAGATTCCGCCTCACGGATGAGCAGGTCACGTCGTGCAAGGCTGCGAAGAAATTCGATCAACTGATCGTCGGAACTCTCCGAAAGCTGCATCGGGAGTGTTGGTGATTCCAGTTGTATAAGTGTTTTTATGTCTCCGACGGATACAGCACCCCCGTTCCACTCAATAACAGGGCGACGTGTGGCGCGCCCCGACAGTGACGAGCTTGGATTCTCAGCCAATTCTCGAACGATTTCGACCGCTCCTTCGACAATCATAGGTGCAGCCCGGTTGTACAGACTTGCCACGAAGGCCGATTCTGCCTCCTGTACAGTCCTTGCTTGGACCTGGCTCCGGTACAGAGTCGCTGCTTCTTCGAATGCCCTAACCCGTCGCTCTTCTAGACGGATAATGTGTAGTCCCATCGGTGTCTCTACTACCTCACTTATCTCACCTGGCTGTAAAGCCAGCACTGCCTCCTCGAATGGGGCGACCATATCGCCACGGCCAAATGGTCCTAGGTCACCTCCGTTCAACGCTGTCCCCGGATCTTGGCTGAGTTCTTGTGCCAGTCCTGAGAAGTTTTCGCCTCTGATGACGCGATCTCGGACACCGGATAGCGCTGTTACGACGCTGTCTCTTTGGACTGGCGTAGCCCCGATGGGCAGTTGAAACATTATGTGCCTTGCCCGCATCTCGAGCGCTGGCTCTTCGGTCTCGTAGAGCTGTCGGAGTTCCTCTTCGGTCATAAAGGTGTCTACTTGGATCACTGAGTCACGCAGTTGGAAGACCATGACCTGCTGTGCCTGCCGCATGACCAGTGGCTCGAAGTCGAGCATGGAAAATGTAGAGTCGGTCGCGGTCGCTTCGGCCAGGAGAGTGTAGTTCAACCATAGCTCGGCCACAGCTTTGACCACGCCGGCATCAGCTGCAAGCCGTTCTTCATCGACTAGTAGGTCGACGGCGTCGTCTATGCTCAGCGTATAGTTATCTACCATTGCGACTAGTCCATCGGTATTCTGTTCGCCTGAGCAACTGATTGTCAGGACTCCCACTGTCAGGACCAGGATTGTTTTGCGATTCATTTGTGATTCCAGTTCTGCTTACCGTCGTGAAAACTCATGCCGCCTTATCCCTTGAGGCGCAAAGTGCCGATAGCGTTACGACGACTACTTCTATCATCGGCTCAAACCCCTCTCGGGTTAGCTTAATAGACAGTGGATGCACTCGGAGCACGTCCATACTGACCTGTCTTTCTCTCAGAGGTCCTTCAAGATTCGCTATCTTGGGCACGACTCCTTCTCTGAATGAGAGGCGCGCCCAACCCTCTCGAACGATAACCCTCTCTAGTCCGATAAGCTTACCTAGGGTTCGGATTTCGGCTGCGTCCAGAAGACGTTTGACTTCGTTCGGTAAACGACCATACCGGTCAGCGAGTTCATCACGAAGTGCCTCAATCTCGGTCTGCGTTTCCGCTTTCGAGAGCCGTCGGTAAAGATGAAGCTTTTGGTGAGAATCTGGAACATATTGATCTGGAAATAAGGCAGCGCCAGCAACCGTGACGTCCGGAACGGGCCACTCAATCTCGGCTTCCCCTTTTTCTATTCGTTTTACAGTCTTCTTCAGTAATCGCATATATGCGTCGAGCCCAATCTGGCTGGCGAAGCCAGATTGATCTGCCCCCAGAAGGTTGCCCGCACCTCTAAGCTCTAGGTCACGCATGGCCACCGAGTACCCAGCACCGAGTTCGGTATACTGCTCAAGGACACGAAGTCGCCTCTCCGCGTCTTCGTTTACGTCATTCGGTACCAGTAAATAACAATAAGCCCGCCGGTCAGAGCGCCCCACACGACCTCGAATTTGATACAGCTGTGAGAGACCGAATCGGTCAGCCCGGTCTACGATTAGTGTGTTGGCGTTAGGCACGTCGAGCCCGTTCTCAATGATGGACGAACACACTAGGATGTCGATCCCACCATCGACAAAAACCCGCATGATTTTATCTAGTTCTCCTCCCGCCATCTGGCCATGTGCGATACCGATTCTCGCTTCTGGGATGAGCTCCCGGATCTCCGCGGCCACCGTGTAAATTGTGTCTATTCGGTTGTGTAGGAAGAATGCCTGACCACCGCGATCCAGCTCACGATACAGCGCCTCTGCAAGAAGTTGGTCTGTCCACGGGATCACGTTCGTAAAGATCGGCATTCGGTCTCTGGGCGGTGTCCGGATAAGCGACAGGTCACGGACCCCGGATAAAGACAGGTAGAGTGTGCGCGGGATTGGTGTCGCACTTAGCGTCAGGACGTCAATGGAACTTTTTAATTTCTTCAGCTTTTCTTTGTGCTTCACACCGAACCGCTGTTCTTCGTCGACTATCAGTAGACCAAGATTCTTGAAGACTACATCCTCTGAAAGGAGCCGGTGTGTTCCAATGACGATGTCTGTCTCGCCTCCAGCCAGCGCCGCCAAATCCTTTTTTTGCTGCTTCCCAGTCTGAAAGCGACTCAGCGAACCCACACGGACCGGATAATCAGCGAGGCGTTCTCCAAACGAATGTCGGTGTTGCTCGACTAGGATAGTGGTGGGTGCTAGCACAGCTACCTGTTTGCCGTCCTGGACCGCCTTGAAGGCTGCTCTGATAGCGATTTCTGTTTTTCCGTAACCCACGTCACCGCAGACGAGTCGATCCATGGGCCTTGGTGCTTCCATGTCTCTTTTGACTGCCTCTGCTGCCTTTCTTTGATCGGGCGTATCGTCATATAGGAAGGACGACTCCATTTC
>DEBI01000045.1:13930-29648 GCA_002348465.1 Gemmatimonadales bacterium UBA2960
AGCAGTTCTGTGGTCATCTCCTCGATCACCCGCTCTGTTTTCTTACGGAGGGTTTTCCACCGTTTCCCGCCAATCCGATGAATACGCGGCGGCTTTGCGTCTTCCGATTCTCCGACCCAGCGTTCGATCAAGTCAAGCTTCGCTACGGGTACTCTGAGCATATCGCCTGCCGCGTACTCAATAACCATGACCTCGAGTTCTTGACTGGCGACGTGAATGTGTTCCAGACCTTGGAATCGACCCACTCCGTGATCCATATGCACTACGAATGCTCCAGGGGTCAGTTGAGCGAGGCTTTCAATTGCGACAGAGCCGCGAAACTTTCGGTTGCGGCGGACCCGGCGGGTGCGTCTAAAGACCTCGTGATCACTTAAAACTCTAAGCGGTGGGTCACTGCACAGGATTTCGAATCCGCTTGCGAGGGCGCCGAGCCCAAGGCTCGTCCCCGACGGAATCCTTTTAAGGCCTCCAAGGATTTCTTCAAGTCGTTGGAGCTGACCACTATTCTCACATAATATTATACTGGCGAATCCCTTGTGAGAGCCTTCCTGCAGGTAGTTTTCCAGCCTCGCCATGTCCCGGTCGATTTCGGGGGGCTCCACAGAGTTGACACACAAAGAGGTGCCTCGCCTCTCGGTTAAATCGATACGTGAGAATCGACTTATACGATCTGAAAGCTTATCTGAAGGGATAAAAAGGTGGCTCGGTAATTCTGGTGACGCTCCAGAGTCGACAAGATTGTGGTAGAGGGCAGAGACTCGGGCCCATCTCTTATCGAAATCCGCGTCCATGTCCCACTCGCCGACCTGAACAAGAATTGCATCAGACGGGAGTATCTCCACTAGTGACTCTGATTTGTTCTCGTTTACTTCTTTTTGGGTATTCGGACGTCGTAAGTCGACGGGGAGTATGTGCGTTTCCTGAAGGGTTCCGTTGGACCGTTGGTCTGTCACATCAAAGGTGCGGATAGACACTATCTCGTCACCCCAGAATTCCAGTCTTACGGGGTCGCCAGCGGATACAGAGAAGACATCTAGGATACCTCCGCGCACTGCGAAGTGCCCTACTTGTTCGACTAGGGAGACGCGTTCGAAGCCTCTTTCCTCGAGGGTCTTGGACAAGCTTCCGAAGGGCAACTGGTCGCCGACCTTGTAAGTAGAACGCAGTTCAGTCAGATGAGCAGGTATCGGAACTCTCTCTTGCAGCGAGCGCGATGAGGTGACGATGACACGGGCGCGCCCGGAGAGGATAGCCTCGACGGCTTCGACCCGCTGGCCTCCGATTGCGAAGTGCGTTCGGGAATCCTCGTACGGCAGTGTCTCTTCTTGGGGGTAGTAGAATATCTGCTCGATATTGTCGAGGAGCGCTTCCAGGTCGTTCTGAAGAGAGAGTGCATCGTGTGGAGATTCGCATATTGTAACGAACGTCTTTCGTGGATGAGCACGATGCAAAGTTGCGATGGCTGCAGAGCCTAGAGAACCGATCGATCCTCCCAATTCCCGCCTGGTTCCTGGCGGCGGTAAATCTGCACTTAACCCCTTGACCGCAGGAGAGGATTCGAGTGCTCTGAGAAGGAGGCTAGTCTCCACTTTCCGCGCTCCCGAAGGACCCGCCAAGGCGACTCAAGGGGCTGGCCGTCCCAGATGTCGCGATAAGTGCTTCAGCTATCAGCAGAAGCAACATGCCAAGTAGCAGTGGCCACCATAGCTCTGGACCTTGTCGTGCTCTGTAAACCGAGAGGTCCCAAGCCTCTTTACGATCTATAGGTATTACGCTGCTTCCTATAGCCTCTTTAAGGTCCGAGGCTTCAATCGGCTCAAGAAAAGACTCTGAGGAAGGTGGATTTAGCGCTAAGATTGATAAGATGGAATCCTGCCTGAGAAAGGTATAGAAGCCGGCTTCTCCTGTGCCTCTCACTGTGCGAGTTCCATCTATTTCGACTTCTCGACCTGACGGGAACCTTACGTGTGTCGCCGCTGACGGGACTGGAACTGTTGATCCTGTTACATATGCATTGAGTAGGCCGCTTGATCCTGCCCATTCACTAGTTATCCAGTCAACGAAGCGAAGCATGCCGGTCGAAACGGGGAGACTCGTAGCTCTCTCATCTAGGCTCGAAGCTAAGAGCATGTAACGTCTTCCAAAGCCGTCTACCCCCTCGACAGCCCATGGGCGACTATTCACTTCGGCGATAACCCGCGGAGGAGCTGGCGGGTCTCCCGAAATAGTCATGTTGAACCACGAACTTGCCTGAACACCCCTGAGTGGATCTGGGAGTGTTTGTCCTTTTAGCGAGGTTTCTCCCGTTTCTTCACGGTGTTCCAAGCGCCATGGGATGCCCGAGTCGGCCAGGCGTCTATTAAGACCAGGTATGAGGGTGAGGTCTGCAGCGGGCACGATCACCGCTGACCTATATGCTTGATCTAACCCGACACCATTTGCGGATATGACAACGTCGGCCTCTGTAGCGGTCACCTGTTCCACACGTTCGGCTTCACCTAGCACTGCGAGCGCTTCGGTTACAAAGACACCCACATCACCGACTGCCTTTACTTGTGGTGCCGGACGTGATTGATATGCGAAAAAGCGTCTGTCGTCAGCCCGGAGGTCGTCGGGATCAGCATCGGCATAGCCAGTGACCCATCCAGTTCCAGATGAAGGAATAGAGATCGTCGTTTGGGCTCCTGGTGGTAGAGAGGCTGCTCCACGGATGCGTTCGTTGAGAATGAGACGGATGGGTACATGCATTGTGTCGCCTTCTAAGGTGGACTTTAGCGACTCAATCGTTACCGAAGACCGTTGTCCTTCTAGTGGCGCCAGGCCACCTCCCACGACTACAGAAGTAAGAGCTCGATTCGTGGTCTTACGTTCATGCCCTGTCCATGTCACCACCGGGATGCCTCGGGCAACCGCGAGGCGGGACATGCTGAATGCTGTATTTTGGAGATCGGAAAGGAGATGGATCTCGTGGTACTCCATGTCAGAGGTCTCCAGAAGGCGAACCGCTCGTTCGATTGCGGAACTCAAATCCGAACCAGCCTCGCTAACTTCGGTTTTCTCGATTAACTGTCTTGCAGCAGCCATACCACCCGGTATAGAGGGTAGCCATGGCTCGCCGGCCCTGATTACCCAGAATCGATCCTCATCTGAAGCCGCATCGAGTGTTCTGAAAGCGATGGCTTTGAGCTCATCAAGAAGTCGGACCTCACCGACTACCAGTCCGCTGCTCAGGGAATTATCCAGGATGATAACGGTAGCGGTGGGTGCGTGTGATCCTTTTAGCGACGGGATGAAGAGACGAGCTCCAGCACCTGTTAGAAGGAGTAAAGCAAGAACGCGAAACAAGAGAAGGAGTAACTGTCTGAAGCGGATCTGACGCGCGTGCTCACGCTCGGTTCTTTCAAGGTACCTTAAAGCGGGAAAGGAGAGCCTTCGGGCCTGATGACGCTGGAATAGGTGCAGATAGATCGGTATGCCGACGGATACGGCCGCAAGTAGAAATAGTGGAGTCAGGGTTCCCATAAACCGTGCCGTGGCCTCAGCCGAGCCGCTCTCGCTTTCGTAGGTAGGTGCGCAGTGCTAAGGACATTGGGCGGTTCGTGTCGGTAACCTCGTAGCCGATCCCATGGGGCAATAGATCGCGACGCCATTCTTGCAGCGCTTCCTTTACCGCTTCGCGGTATTCGGACCGGATATCAGCGACACTTACAAGGAGTTCGTTGTCGGTCTCAGGGTCGTAAAACCGTGCTTCTGACGCTGCGGGCAACTCGCGTTCACCTGGGTCGATGAGGTGGAAGACTAAAACCTCATGCCCGTTATGACGCAGGTACTTCAGTGCGTTTAGCGTTTCCTCTCGCGAGACGAGTAAATCCGAAAAGAGGATTACCAGTCCGCGGCGGTGTAAGCGGAGAGCCATCTCACGCAGTGCACCTTCAGCGGAGGTGCCACCTTTCGCATCAAGATCCTGGAGGTGTCTGGCAACCTCGTGGAACTGACGACGGCCACCGCGCACCCGAACTCGGTTGGCGACCTGATCATGGAACGCGGCCATTCCTACGGCGTCACCTTGGCGGAGCAAAATGAGTGCCAACGAGGCCGCTAGATGTTTCGCGTACCAAAGCTTAGACACTTGGACGTTGGGGTTTGAACTCCACCCCATAGACTCACTTATGTCTACAAGCAGATAAGCCCGCAAGCTAGTTTCCTCCTCGAACTGCTTCACATAGTAGCGGTCCGATCGGCCGAACATGCGCCAGTCGATGTAACGGAGGTCGTCCCCTGCTTGGTAAGCTCTCAACTCAGCGTATTCGGCTGAGAACCCTCGGTGTGGAGATCTGTGCAGGCCCATTAGAAACCCCTCTACGACCTCGCGAGCGACCAACTCGATTCCGCCTAGCTGTGACAGCGAAGCAGGGTCGAGTAGATCCGCGCGAGTGCGATTCGAAGGGGGGGGCTTTATGTCAGGCATGAGAGGAGAGGAAGCTACCGGGGCTCCGCTGTGGCGGGTACCCCGTCGCTCTTCTCGGTCTAGTTGATCGATTCACAAGGCTCTCGGGTACGTCACACCGTCGGCGCCCGTTAACTTGAAACCCTCTGTAAATCGTTTCCGTTCACCATTTCTATCACAGTCCGTGCAGACCCACCTGATTCGTAACTTCTGCATCGTCGCACATATCGATCACGGCAAGTCTACCCTAGCTGATCGATTACTTGAGGGCACGCGTACGCTTGACCGGAGGCAAATGCGTGAGCAGGTCCTCGATGACAACGAACTCGAGCGTGAACGTGGTATTACGATCAAGCTCCATGCAGTGCGGATGGAGTATGTGGCAGCCGATGGTATTGAGTACGAACTAAACCTGATCGATACGCCGGGACACGTTGACTTTACATACGAGGTTTCTCGGTCTCTCGCTGCGTGCGAGGGAGCAATCTTAGTTGTAGACGCAACACAGGGAGTTCAGGCGCAGACGCTTTCTAATCTTTTCCTCGCTCTTGAGGCCGATTTAGAGATTATACCGGTCATCAACAAGATTGACCTCCCAGGAGCAGAGCCTGAGCGTCGTCGCAGTGAGGTTGCAGAACTTCTGGGTGTAGATCCAGAATCAATTCTGCTAGCTAGTGCTAAGGAGGGGGTTGGAATCCCCGATATCCTCGAGGCTGTAGTCGAGCGAATTCCAGCTCCAAAGGGAGATCATACGGCACCTACCCGAGCTCTGATTTTTGACTCCTATTATGACAAGTACCTTGGGGCCGTGCCGTCGGTTCGAGTAGTCGATGGATACCTTCACCCGGGTATGCGGATCACCTTTGGTAATACAGATGTCCGATACGAAGTTACAGAAGTCGGTTGCATGCGACTTGGTCGGATCCCTCAAGAAAAATTAGGCCCCGGTGAGGTTGGCTATGTAGTAGCGGCTATCAAAGAAGTCGCGGACACAAAAGTCGGCGACACCATACTAGATGCAGATAGAAGGTCCGATGAACTGCTTCCTGGCTATCAAGAAGCGAGGCCAATGGTTTTTGCCGGGCTGTACCCAACGGACTCAGACGATTACGAGGATCTTCGGGATGCATTGGAACGACTAAGTCTCAACGATGCGTCCCTCCAGTACGAGCCTGAGACGTCGGTTGCTCTCGGGTTCGGATTTCGTTGTGGTTTTCTTGGCCTACTGCACATGGAGATCATCCAAGAACGACTCGAGAGAGAGTTTGATGTGGATCTGATTACTACAGTTCCAAACGTTGAGTACCACGTTACGCTCTCGGATGGGTCTGACCTGCAGGTAGAGAGTCCCTCTCTACTGCCTGAACGAGGTCGCATCGAGTCGATCTCCGAGCCCATCGTGTCAGCTAGAATTCTTTGTCCGAGCGAGTATATAGGGAATGTTCAAAAGCTTTGTCATGACCGGAGAGGCGTCTTCAAGAGTATGAACTATCTCGATACTCAAAGGGTCGAGCTCGATTTCGATTTGCCGCTGTCTGAGATTGTCCTTGATTTCTATGATCGTCTTAAGAGCGGCACTCGCGGGTATGCTGCTCTAGATTATGAATTCAGAGAGTATAGAGCGGACAAGCTGGTTCGTCTTGATGTCTTGGTGAATGGCGATCCGGTCGATGCTTTCAGCGTGATCATTCACGAAGACAAGGCCTACGACTACGGCCGTGACCTGGTTAGGAAGCTGAAAGATCTTATTCCTCGCCAGCAGTTTGCGGTCGCGCTTCAAGCAGCTGTCGGCAACGATGTGATTGCGCGAACCAACGTGAAGGCTCTTCGTAAAAACGTGACCGCAAAGTGCTATGGAGGTGACATCTCGCGGAAACGGAAACTTCTCGAAAGACAGAAGGAAGGGAAGCGTCGGATGAAACAGGTTGGCACGGTAGATATCCCACAGGAGGCGTTCCTGGCTGTTCTGAACCTTGGTGAGAGTTGATCCCAATACCATGAAGGCAAGGTGGGTTTTAGGTGTAGATATTGGAGGAACGAACCTAGTCGTGGGTGCTGTTTCTGTAACAGGTGGGAAACCAACGGCCATCCGGTCGGAGCCCACTTATCCAGAGAGAGGTCCGGAAGATGCAGTAAAGAGGATTGCTTCCATGGCCGAGGAGGTTGTCGAGCAGACCCTCAAAGCACAGGGTGGCTGCAGAAAGGATTTTGCTGGAGTTGGAATCGGCTGCCCGGGGCCTCTGGATTTAGCTCAGGGCGTCATCGTTACTACTCCCAATCTTGGGTGGGATGGCTTCCCGATCAGATCCCGCATCTCGAGCGAATTAGAACTGCCTGCGTCGCTCGACAATGACGCCAACTGTGCCACGTTCGGTGAGTGGTGGTTAGGTGCTGGCCAAGGGGTGGATTCTCTCGTGGGTGTCACTCTAGGTACAGGCATTGGTGGCGGCTACATCGAAAGAGGCCGGCTCATGCGTGGAGCAAGCGGAAGTGCGTTCGAATTGGGGCATACGACGATCAACTTTGAGGGTCGCACTTGTGCGTGTGGGAATCGGGGTTGCCTTGAGGCCTACGCTTCTGGTCCTAATATCGCGGCGCGAGCTCGCGATGCATTAACGGTTGGGGCTAAATCCGTTCTTTCTGCTATGGTAGAGGGAGACCTAAGCAGGATAACAGCTGAGACCGTATACGACGCTCTTCTCGACGGGGATGCTCTTTCCGCTCGACTGATTCATCAGACTGCTGAGGTGCTTGGGATAGGATTGGCCAATGTCGTAAATCTTTTCAACCCTGAGATGATTGTACTGGTGGGGGGCGTGACGCGTGCAGCTGAATTTTTGTTGGATCCATTGCGCGAGTCCCTGAGCAATCACGCTTTCTCGAGTGCGGTTGATGCGTGCCAGATAGTGCCCGGTTCTCTCCCCGCTACGGCTGGTGTGATAGGTGCAGCAGGTGTGTTTGTAATCGACGAAGTTGCGTGACAAAGGGTCCCCGCACTCTCGGGATCGTGGGAACGATGGTTTTCGATAGAATCATTCCAGTAGGAAGAGATCCTTTTGTGGGTTGGGGTGGAGTGGGGTATGCTGTTGCCGGTGCTGTTGCAACATTGCCGAGCAACTGGAGTGTTCGAGTTGTATCCCGCGTAGGGAAAGATGTAATCCATGATGTCCGGAGTTTGTTCTCGAATATCCCCCGGTGCGATGCCCACCTCGTTAAAGCTCAAGAGCTGAATAACCGGGTGGAGATCGTTTACAAGGACTCGGAGACCCGGACAGAAACATTGTTCGGTGGAGTTTCTGGATGGAGAGCGGATGAGCTAGTGCAAGCACTGGAGGGTTGTGACGCTACTCTAGTGAACTTTATCTCCGGTCACGAGCTTGATCTAGATGGGATGCTAGAGTATCGCAGTCGCTCATCCGGGATGATATATGCAGATCTTCATTCCCTCTTTCTCCATACGGAGCCTGATGGGAAACGGACGCCTCGGCCACTTAACGCGTGGAGGTCGTGGCTCAGCTGCTTCGATGTCGTTCAGATGAACAAAGAAGAGTATGGGCTCTTAACCGAAACTTCTGATGGACCGAGAGGTTTTGAGGATCTTCTTTTGGCCGGTCCTAGGATTGCGTCGGTGACTTTTGGTTCCGGTGGAGTGATCGTGGCCTATCGCGTAAACGGGCGAACCTTCGTTGAGGAGGTTACTGTGCAGCGTCAAATTGGAGATCCGACAGGGTGTGGCGATGTGTGGGGTGCTGTCATGTTTGGGCGACTTTTAGCCGGAATGACTCCGGTCGCTTCTGCTCATGTCGCCAACCGGGTTGCTGCGGAGAGTGTGGATCATAGGGGGATTGAGGGACTCACCAATCGCTTGGCTGACGCTTCACGCGATATTTTGGGTGACTAATTCATAAATTTATAAACTGAGGTAAAGCTCTGAACGTCATACCCGTTCCTGTGTCAATGGACCAATCTTCTATAGACGAATTCCTGGACGAGGTGGTCCAATACCAGGGTGAGCGTCTCCTCTTCGATGCTCGCCATCTGCGGTGGGTGGATCCCAACGGTATGCTTGGTCTTCTGTTGGCTGGCTCGGTAGCAGGAGAAACCTTGGGCGTGCGTCCACAGATAGAGTTGCCTGACAACCCCGATGTACAAGGGTACTTGGATCGTATGGGGTTCTACTCTCACGCGCAGAAAGTATTCGAGTGCGGCGCGGATCCCAGCGGGATAGTACCGCGAGCATCTGACGTTTTACTAGAGATCACAGCTATCAACACCAACCATGATGTTCATGAGATCGTGGATCGGGTTCAGGGTAGAGCCGGTGCAATGCTCACATCAAAGCTGGGCTATCCTAGTGCTAGTGTGATTCCGTTCTCGGTTATGCTCTCTGAGGTTTGCCAGAACATTATAGAGCATGCTGAAGGTCCGGGGTGGGTAGCTGCACAGGCCTACAACTGGGCGAAGAGGCTTGGTCGTTTCGTGATCGTAATCTCGGTGATGGATTGTGGTCGAGGTTTCAAGGGATCGTTGTCGGACGAGCACTCTGCGCGTTACGGTGATAGATGGAGTGACTCCACCGCGTTAGAGGCCGCATTCTTACACGGACTTACACGTTTCGCCGACCCTGGGCGTGGCCAGGGCTTGCAGCAGATTCGCAAACAAGTCAGCAAGTGGAGCGGTCTTATTAGCGCAAGGAGCGGCACAGCGCGGATATCCCAGGTCCCGGAGTGGGGCGATTCTCTTCCTATGGTGGATGGGATGGCGCCTCTTCCAGGTGCGCAGATCAGTATCATTCTACCAGCAGTAGTCGGGCCGTGAGGACTGATGCTCCGGATCCGATTGCCATTGATATCGGTGAGGTGCTCCAGAGGAGTGTTACATCTCTGTATTCAAGTCTCATCACTCGTCCAACAGGGCGTGCCGTGAGAATGGCGATTGAGACCCAGTTGCGGGGCGCAGGCACACTCTCAATCTCTCTGATTGACTTTTCAGAAGTAGGAATCATTGACTACTCGTGCGCGGACGAGGTGGTCGCCAAGCTACTTAAGCAATACTTGGCGGACGAAAGACGGGACGCGCTCTTCGTATTCAGAGGGGTTCGAGAACCTCATCGTTTGCAGGTAGAGGGGGTTCTGCAGCGCCAGAATTTGGCTGCGGTAGCCGAGACGGCACCGAGCCAATTCACACTCGTCGGGACTTTCTCAGACCAAGAAAGACAGGTATGGGATCGACTGGAGGTGAAAAAGACGATTTGTGCAGATGCGGTGGATCAAATCGCGCCGGATAGGAGCGGGGTTATGGCGCTCGAGTCTCTTGTTGAGCGCGGTCTAGTGTTCCGAAGTTCGGAATCCGGACGTGTTCATGCGTTAAGTCAACTCGTTGCACATTTGATGTAGACCCGAACAAACTGGAGCCATGGCGAAGCACAAAAGAGAAGCCCAATTAGCAACGACCAGTGTCCACGGCGGTCACGCAGACCGGGTGCCTGGTGCGTCAGTGGTCCCGCCAATAATCCAGAGTTCCACGTTCCATTGGGCGACCCCGGACGATGGCGAGCTCCTCTATTCTCGCTTTGGTAACAACCCGAATCAACTTCAGGTCGGTGCCAAAGTGGCGGCGATAGAGGGTACAGAGGCGGGCGTTGCGCTTGGTAGTGGAATGGCTGCTGTGGCTATGACACTACTCGCCCTGACGAAGGCCGGAGATCACATCGTTGCGGCATCTGGGCTGTATGGAGCAACACATGCGCTACTTGGTCAGGAACTTCCACGAAGGGGCATTGAGACGACGTTTGTGGATCCGGATATAGGGGAGTGGGAAAAGGCACTGCTTCCCGAGACACGTTTGCTCTACATAGAGATTCCGGTCAATCCTACCCTTCGAATTCTTGATCCTAGGCCAATCATAGCACTGGCTAAGGAAAAAGGTGTCCACGTGGTATGCGATGCGACGTTCTCTTCGCCGGTCAATTTCCGGGCAGCTGATCTGGGTATTGATGTGGTAGTGCAGAGCGCCACCAAGTACCTAGGAGGACATTCCGATATAATCGCAGGAGTGGTCACTGGTCCATCTGAAGTGATAGACGAGGTGACGAAAATGTCGCGCCTCTATGGCCCCTCGTTAGATCCAAATGCCGCTTGGCTTCTGGATAGAGGGATCAGAACGCTGGACGTTCGACTGAAGCGTCACAACGAAAACGCAATGGCTGTAGCTCAGTTTTTCGAGTCGAGATCGGAAGTCGAGCGCGTGCTCTATCCGGGTCTTGAATCGCATCCAGACCACGAGCTAGCTCAGGAAATTATGAATGGCTTCGGCGGCGTGGTCAGCATAGTGCTCAAAGGTGGCGGGGAAGCTGCTGATCACTTCATGGAGCATCTGAAGCTTGGGATGTGCGCTCCAAGCCTTGGTGGTGTAGAGACCCTCGTATCCCAGCCCCGCTACACCTCGCATGCCAGTCTCACGCCGGATCAAAGGAGAGTTCAGGGAATTCCGGATGGTTTCGTGCGTTTAAGTATTGGAATAGAGGCCGCAGAGGACCTCATCGCAGATTTTGAGCAGGCGCTTTCTGGCTGATCGGCGAAGCCAGCGAGGTTTGCCTGATTACAAACCTAAGCGGCTATCCTTTACGCAAAGAACACTACTCTTTGCTTCCTCTGTTAGTCGTCGGAGAGGAAAGGATAAGGATATTCAGTAGCGGGAACGAAGTTTTCCTTAATAGATCGAGAACTGACCCACCGAAGAAGGTTAAACATCGAACCGGGCTTGTCGTTGGTTCCGGAACCACGCGAACCTCCAAAAGGTTGCTGGCCCACAACTGCACCCGTTGGCTTGTCATTGATGTAGAAATTGCCTGCTGAGTGGCGGAGAGCGTCGGTTGCGTGGCGGATAACTCGACGATCTTTGGCGAAAATCGCTCCCGTAAGCGCATACTGTGAGGTAGAGTCCACCAACTCCAGTGTTTTTTCCCACTCTTCGTCCGGGTAGATGTATAACGTTATTACCGGGCCGAAGATCTCATCGCACATAGTCACGTAGTCCGGATCTCTCGCGACGATAATCGTAGGACTAATGAAGTATCCTGTGGACGCGTCACAGTGTCCGCCGACAATCACTTCAGCGTCTGCGGACTCCTCTGCTCCATCGATATAACGCTTGATCTTATCATAAGCTTTTCTGTCTATGACTGCATTCAAGAAATTAGAGAAATCCTGAACGTCCCCAATTTTCAGAGATGCAGTTTCTGCGATAAGCGGATCCTTCAGTGCGTCCCACATGCTCTCGGGGATGTAGGCTCGAGAGGCAGCGCTGCATTTTTGTCCCTGGTATTCAAAGGCGCCTCGAACGATTGCGGTTTTCACTGCTGCCAAATCTGCTGATGGGTGGACTGCTATGAAGTCCTTGCCGCCAGTCTCACCTACGATGCGAGGGTACGAGCGGTACGTACTGATGTTGTTACCAATGGTCTTCCAAAAGCCGCGGAAAACATCAGTGGATCCCGTGAAGTGAAGTCCCGCGAAGGTTTGATCTTCCATCACAACTTTGGTGACCTCCACCGGGTCACCGGGTACGAAGTTAATTACGCCTGGTGGAAGCCCCGCCTCGTCGAAGAGTTCCATTAGGTAGTAGTTCGACAAGAGTGCGCCGTGCGATGGTTTCCAGACCGAAACGTTTCCCATCATTGCCGGAGCTCCGGGTAGGTTGGCCCCAATTGCGGTGAAGTTGAAAGGGCTCACCGCGTAGACGAAGCCTTCGAGCGCTCTGTATTCGGCCCTGTTCCAGATGCCGGGATCGGAGATTGGCTGTTCCCCGTATATGATCTCGGCGAAGTGAGCGCCGAAGCGAAAGAAATCGATGATTTCACACGCCGAGTCGATTTCCGCTTGGTAAGCATTCTTACTCTGGCCGAGCATAGTGGCGGCGTTCAGTTTGGCTCGGCGGGGCCCGGCGAGTAGATCAGCAACCTTCAGGAAAACCGCGACGCGGTCCTCCCAGCTCATCATCGACCACTCACTATGTACCTTGTTGGCTTCTTCGATAGCACGGCGGACTTCGTTTGGACCGGCCATGTGAGCTTTGGCTAGGACATGACCATGGTTGTGTGGCATGACTACATCGATCGTGTTTCCAGTCCGAACCTCTTGGCCCCCAATGATCAGAGGGATATCAACTACCTGCTCTGTCTGGCGGGTTAATTCTGACCGTAGCTCAGCACGCTCAGGGCTTCCGGGTGCGTATGAGAAAATCGGTTCATTGACGGGAGACGGTGTGGCGGGGATACCGTTCATCAAGCTAGCGGGGGCGGGTGACGAATGACTTAAGTGAGGACTTAGCGCGAGCCAAGAGATCAAGAGTCTTCAATCTCAGGCTCCCATGACTGAGGCGCAACGGTCCGTAGTCGCAGTCGCACCCTCAGAGGAGCAAGTTATGCCTGCGTTGAACTTCTCGTTGGTTATTGGGTAACTTTGCGCACCGAGTTTTTCATGCTCGTCATCCACTTAAATTGCTTTCGTCCATGAAGCTATGGGCTCCTGATTATCAATGAATTCCGAAGATCTTCGTCGCTCGGTAATGTCCGCTCTAGCGGCCGTGAAGCATCCCGGTTCGGGTCGTGACCTCGTTTCCGCTGGTGTCGTTCAGAACCTCGAGGCTGACGAATTAGGTTCCGTTCGCTTTCAATTCCAGCTAGGGTCGGACGACGCGAGCGATCTCCTAAAGCAGGCTCGTTCGACTGTGGAGGCTCTAGAAGGTGTATCTGACGTAAAGATAAATGTACAACTGCCGCAGATGGCTGCTGGAGGACAAGGAAATGGTGGCGGTGGACTGAAGCCGGGATCAGTGCCGGCACCGACACCGAAGCCGGGTTTGTTGTCGCAGGTCTCTCAGGTTATTGCGGTTAGCTCGGGCAAGGGGGGAGTGGGTAAGTCCATGGTGGCAGCCAACCTAGCAGCGGTATTTGCGAAGGCTGGACACAGAGTGGGACTAGTCGATGCGGATATCTACGGACCAAATATCCCGCTGATGTTCGGAGTCAATCGCCGCCCAAGCGTGACGGGTGAAAAGGGCCAAGAGATGATTGATCCGATTGAGGCGCATGGCGTGCGGTTGATGAGCCTAGGCTTTTTGCTCGAAGAAGATCAGCCGGCGATCATGCGAGGGCCGCTAATAAGCGGGATCCTCAAGCAGTTTCTTGAACAGGTGGACTGGGGTTCTCTCGACATCATGATTGTCGACATGCCGCCGGGTACCGGCGATGCGCAACTTTCCTTAGTCCAGACCATTGATCTCGACGGGGCCGTGATGGTCACCACGCCGCAGCAGGTTGCGACGGGAGATGTACGTCGCGGGATTAAGATGTTCGAGCGGGTGAATACTCGTGTGCTTGGAATTGTTGAAAATATGAGCGGGAATGTCTTCGGGAGTGGCGGAGGGGAAGCCCTGGCTCTAGAAATGGGGTTGCCCTTTCTAGGTCGAGTCCCGCTTGACGCGGCTGTTGCTCAAGCTGGAGATGCCGGCGCTCCGACAATTGTTTCGGCACCGGAATCAGAGGCTGCGAAAGCGTTAGATGAAGTTAAGGATGCCGTTCAAAAGCAGTTAGCTAGTCCGGTTTGATTGCTGCATCTCAAGGATGAGTCAGGACATAGAATAACGACTTTATGCCGATGGCTAGCCGTCTTGACACCTAAGCGCCGAATTTCGTGTTGGCGCTCAGTCGTCCTCAATCCAGCGTCGATCCGTATCCGAAAGAACCGAGGGTCCACGAAGCTTTTCGAAAGCTTTCACGACGATCCATCCAACGAAAAGGACCGGTGCCGCCTTGAAGAGCAGAAAGGATGCGAGCCCGATCGCGGTTCCCACCACGCTCAGGACCAAGCTTAAGCCTAGAATGGTCACTAGGCCGATGGTGAAGAGGGAGAGTAATGATCGAATCATATTAGAGTCAGTTTGCTACCAACATTTCGGTGGGTAGGACAATAGAAGTCTCCGGTCACACACAATCACAAGCAAGCAGAAAAAACACTCATTTGATAAGCGTTCACAAGGGCGTTGAGAGGTTTTGTCGCCTCACGTTAGCTTTGATCTCCATGTATACGTCAGTGCTTCTGCACCCATCAAGCTAAGCGGCCGAGTGAACCCCGTAATGAAACCAACTTCCGATGCCGCTCCAAAATCAGGTGCTGAGCGCGAAAAACAGGTTCAGCAGATTTTTTCGGAGATTGCGCCTCGATATGACCTGCTGAACCACGTGTTAAGCCTGAATATTGACCGTTTGTGGCGACGGAAGGCAGTTAAGGCCCTTCAATGGCAAACGGCTGCTGGCGGCACATACTTGGATGCCTGTGCGGGAACCTATGATCTCTCACTGGAACTTGCTTTTGAGGAAGACTTCAAAGGCGCGGTTGTAGCATCCGATTTCGCCCATCCGATGCTGGTGCAGGGTAGTTCGAAGATAGGCGATGCGGTCGTCCGTCCTGTTTGCAGCGATTCGCTGGGCCTACCATTCGAGGACGACGTGTTCGATGGGGCCACAGTGGGCTTCGGGGTGCGCAACCTTTCCGATCTCGGGCGAGGACTGGCTGAATTTCATAGGGTTCTTAAGCCAGGTCGCCGGCTTGTGGTCCTTGAGTTCACCACACCACCAAACCCGATCGTTCGTGCGGGATATCTTTTCTATTTTCACAATATTCTTCCTATTATCGGTCGGATTGTATCAGGTCACCCTTGGGCATATACCTATCTACCGAAATCAGTGGGCGAATTCCCGGGGCCGGCGGGCCTTGGGTCATTGATGGAATCGGTCGGCTTCGAGAAGGTGGGATGGAATCTGCTCTCGGGGGGCATCGCCGCTATTCACTGGGGTTCTGCCCGATGATCAAGGATCATCGCTAGGCAATAAGGCTGTTTTTGGTGAACTCCGGCCTTATCGGACCTCGATTGTGGTGAGCGGGCCGAACGCCTCCAGTTGATCAAGGCCGATCCGGTTGGGGTCACCCACGACAAGTATGGTCATCTTGTTTGGGTGCAGATGCTCGGCGAAGACCGAGCGGATGCTCTCAGGTGTGACTGTCTGAACGCCAGCCCAGTATCGCTCGAGCCAGTCCAAAGGCATGCCTTGCGCGAGGTAATACATACTTCTTGCTACGATCGCGCTTGGTGATTCGAAGTTAAATACGAACCCGTTTACGATCTGTGCGACTGTCGTGGCGAGTTCGTCCGGCGCTGGAGCTTCCCGGGTTAGAATGGACATAGTCTCAAGCATGGCTTCAATAGCGG
>DEBI01000045.1:30035-32845 GCA_002348465.1 Gemmatimonadales bacterium UBA2960
GTGGAGTGGTCCACAGTGACGCCGCCGAATACGAGTATCCCTCCTCGGTACGTACACGATTCAGCAAACGACTGGAGAAGCCGCCTCCGCCTAGGATGGCGTTGCCCATCATTGCGGCGAAGTATTCGGGCTCGTCCGAGAGCCTGACGTCGGATGGGTGTGCCATGACGATGACCGATTGATCTAGATCCTTCTCAATAAGGAAGACTCCTTGGGCCTGTCTTATGTCGGGAACTGGTGGCTCAGGCAGTGACATCGCGCACCGAGGAATCCTCTTGATCAAGTGCTCTAGCACTTGGTCTAGGTCCTTTTGGCCGATATCACCCGTAATGCCTATGACTATGTTATCGCGGCAGATCACCTTTTTGTGCAACTCGCGGAAGACATCTGCTGACAGTCGTTCGGGAGCTAGATCATCTGGTCTCATCTCCCACCCGATCGGGTGGTCACCAAAGAGAAGACGATTGAGTTCTGAGTACGCTAGTCTTGCTGGGTCGTCTAGGCGCCTCACGACTCCCTCTAATTGTCTTGTTCGCCAAGCCTCAATCTCTACTTGATCGAATGCGGGCTCAAAAAGCATGTCACCCCAAAGAACTAGACCAGTCGAGAGATTTTCAGTCAGGGTATTTAGAGAGGAGGTGACGCTCCCTCCTGCGCTACCGAATGAGAGCTGATGCGCGTGATGCGCGATTTCTTTATCTACTTCTGATGCTGGCCTACTTTCTGTTCCTCCATATCTCAGCAGTGCAGGTAGCCCCAAGGCGGCAGCATAGGACGCTCGGTCGAAAAGTCCGTAGCCTCCGCGGAAGTAAGCATGGATCGTAACGAGCGGAAGAGATCTGTCTTCAAGGTGCACCACGTCGACCCCGTCGATATTCACCTGGTAAACTTCTGGCTGCTCAAACTCAAGCTTTTTGAAGCTCAGACTCTCGATTGCGGAACGGCCCGTGTTTGTAGGCTGGGCAATCTGTGCCAGGGAACTGGCAGGAAGGATGAGAATCGCGGCCAATAAGTGCGCGAGGATGAGAAGCGACGCGGTGGTGCTTGAGCCTTGGCGGTTTCTCATCGCGACACGCTTGGACGTTGCAGGATGCCGACGGTTCTATTTTCAATGTTCAGATACCTGCGAGCGACGCGCTTGACGGCGTCTCTATTAACTTCTTTCATAAGCTCAGCTGATTTAAACGTCGTAGCCCAGTCGCCGAATAGTGACTCGGAGTCTGCTAGCTGGAATGCTAGTCCTAGGTTGGACTGAAGACGTCTAACTCTTCCTGCCTCAAGTTGATTGCGTACTCGTTCAAGTTCTTCGTCGCTTGGCCCTTCGTCCTGTATTCGTTTGACCTCCTCGTAGATTGCAGCCTCGACGGTTTCGATGGATGCGGTGTGTACGGGGATTACGTCAACTTGAAATAACTGTGGAAAGCGATTTCCTGGTCCCGTTGATGAAAAGACCGTGGCTGCGATTTGTTCGTCAGTAACAAGCCGGCGGTGGAGTCGCGAGGTCCTTCCTCCGGTCAATATCACTGACAGCATTGCGATGGCTGCAGCATCATTGTGCGTTGCTTCAGGTACGTGCCACCCGATGCGCAGAGCGGGTTCTGCATCCCATTCAATTATGACCCTTCGTTCCGCAGTCTGTTCTGGCTCCAGTGACTCTACCGTAGGCGGATCTAGTCTCTTCGGAATAGAGCCAAGGTAATGTCTGGACCATGCAGCGACGTCATCGGCCTTTACGTTGCCCACCACCGCTAGCACAGCATTGTTGGGACCGTAGTAATCTCGGTAGTATCGCTCTACGTCACGTCGTCCGAGTGTCCTTAGGTCTTCCATCAACCCCACGACTGGTTGGCCGTAAGGGTGTACCTTGAAGGCAGTCGATAAATGGCGTTCGTAGAGAGTGCCGCGGGGACTCGCATCGACTCTCATGCGCCGTTCTTCCATCACGACGTCCCGCTCTGAGTAGAATTCGCGAAAGACTGGATTAGCCATACGATCTGCTTCTAGTGCAAAGAACAGTTCTGCTCGATTGGCCGGAAGCTCGACAAAGTAGATTGTCGATTCGGATGTCGTTGTTGCATTTAACCCCCGAGCACCGGCTTGAGACAGGATGCGATCGAATTCGTTGGCTACTACGAACTCTCGAGCCTGATCCTCTAAGCGATTTATTTCATCCTCGAGTTTTTCGGCCTCGGCAAGATTGCCGGACTCATGGGCCGCGACCACGTCCTCGTGCAACTCATCTATCATGTCGAAGAGGACGCGTTCTGCTGCGACATCCGTAGTACCGATAGTCTCAGAGCCCTTGAATAGCATGTGCTCAAGAAGGTGCGCAACTCCCGTCTCACCGGGACGCTCGTGAATCCCACCAATGCCATATTGCATCACGAAGGAGACAGTGGGGATCCCTCGTCGTGGAAGAACTAAGACCCGCATACCGTTCTCTAGAACGACTTTTTCGACATCGGGAAGTAGGCCGTCAAAGCTATGGATCTGCGGTGGGATTGGGTTGTTGGATTCGGGGCTCGGAGTCGACGGTGCACAAGCCATTGATAGGATTGCAGAAGTGACTACACCCATGTGGCGAAAGAATCGAACATTGATCTTCGACCAAGGGACGGTGAGGACTCGTCTCAAAGACTTGGCTGGCATACCGGACACAGGAAGGCAGAGCGATTGGAGAAAACCACGCGTTTGATCAGTGAGTCACATCGATGACAAGGTGAACCTTCTCGGCCATAAACGTAGAGCTGTCTACCGTATTCGCCCATTTCACCCTCCGCATTTCGATAGTCTCTTATTGTCGTCCCTCC
>DEBI01000144.1 GCA_002348465.1 Gemmatimonadales bacterium UBA2960
AGCTCGCTGCTGAAGCACTTGAGGAGCAAAAGCTTTGTTCCTGATCTAAACCTGACTCATCCTGATAGAGACCCTTCCGGCACACTAGGTTGGCTGGTCGGTTGGCCTAACTAGAATTTCGCTTACTGAAACATGGTCGGGTGAGGTGACCGCGAAAACGATACTGCGAGCCACGTCTTCAGGTTCTAAGGTGCGTCGTTCAGCCCATGCTTCGCTCCAAGACGCTAGAGTCTCGGGCTGCTCGGCGAGCAGATCGGTGGATACGAAGCCGGGTTGGATATCCGTGACACGAATACCATGGGCCGCACCTAGCTCAAGGTGGAGTCCCCAGGACAATGCCCGGACTGCGAATTTCGTAGCCGCGTAGACACTAGCCCCCGGGAAAGGGCGTCGGCCTGCTACTGAGCCAACATTTACTATGTGACCGGACCCTTGCTGGATCATGTTCGGCATGGCGGCGGACAAAAAATGCAGCACACCCTTGATATTGACGTCGACCATTGCCGTCCAGTCTTCAATGTGGTTCTCAGTCATGTCCGAGATTCTCATTATCCCGGCATTGTTGACAAGGATGTCGATACGTCCACTCTCTGCCACTGTGTCCGAAACAACCTGCTGGACAGCACCTGACTCGGTCACGTCGGCGGTCCGAGAGACGGCTGATCCGCCCTTCCGATTGATCTCACTGACCAGCCCTTCAAGTCGATCTTTCCGGCGGGCGGTGGCCACAACGTGTGCACCAGCTTCAGCAAGGCTGAGCGCTGTGGCGTGCCCGATCCCGGCGGACGCTCCTGTGACTAGGGCGACTTTTCCGGTCAGAGATTGGGCGTGGGGCATTTTAGGATCAATTGGGGCCTGCGCGGCAGGCGAACTTCGAGCGCAGGGAGCTTATGCTTTAATCGGTAAACTCGCATCTCCTGACATAAGCATGTGTTAATCTGGGTACTCGCTACGAGGCCTGATAAGAACGGCCTTAAGTGAATGGTTCTTATTCAACTCTTCGCGATGGCGGAAGATGGCGTGTGCGGTAGCGAAACGCTTCCCATTGATCGACGGAGTGAATTTCTAGAACGTTCATACTTGTAGAAAGCATGGCTTAGGGCCTGATTCTTGGGTCCGATGTCCTCCCGAATCCCATTCCCGCGTCAGCGCCGCAAGGTTCTTTGGCCCACCCGATGATTAGACCCGTTGAAGGCTGGTTCGCCAAGGTCGGTCGTTCCTACCGGGTAACGCTGGAGCATGCTGGAGCGTTAGGTATGCTGAGCTGGGACACGCTCGTGTCCATAGCGACCCTTAAGGTACGTCTTAAGGACATCCTCACTCAGCTCCACATCATGGGTGTCCAGAGCCTTCCTATCGTTTTCGTTACGGCGACGCTAGCAGGTATAGTGACCAGTCAGCAGGGTGGATATCAGCTGATTTCATCATCACCGCAGTACATCTTGGGAACGCTGGTTGTTCAGTCTGTCGTGCTAGAGTTGGCGCCACTACTGACGGCGATTGTTTTGGTAGGCAGGATTGGCGCACGGATCACTGCGGAGCTCGGTACAATGGTGGTGTCAGAGCAGATTGATGCCTTTAAGTCACTAGGCCGGGATCCGATATCAATTATAGCGGCTCCGCGAATTATCGCTGGTGTTTTGACTATGCCGCTTCTCGTCGGTTTCGCTAATGTGATAGGCATCAATGCTGGCATGCTCATGGCCGACTTCGATATAGGCTTAGGAAGGGAAACCTTCCTGTATGGCGCCCGGCTCAACTGGCACAGTTGGGACCTGTTTTACGGCTTCGCCAAGTCGGTTGTCTTTGGGCTTTTTATCCCAGTGATTTCCGTCCACATGGGGCTGCGAACAAGGGGTGGAGCTGAGGGGGTCGGGCTTCAGACGACCAAAGCGGTAATGTTCATGATATTGTCGATTCTGGTAATCGACGCCCTCTTCCCACCATTACTGCTGCAATAGCGTATCCATGATCTCGTACAAGAATATTCACAAGGCTTTCGACATCCCGGTGCTGACGGGTGTAGACCTGACCGTGGAAACCGGAGAGATGTTTGCCTTGTTTGGCCCCTCGGGAACGGGCAAGAGCGTTCTCATGAAGACAACGCTGTCGCTTGTCGTTCCGGATTTGGGTGATGTGGAGGTGGATGGGTTGTCGGTTTACGAGGGCCCATCATCTAACCTAGAAAAGATCCGCCGTAAGATTGGATATGTGTTCCAGCATGCCGCTCTTTTTGACTCGCTCAACGTATACGAAAATGTATCTATGGGGCTCCCGGAGGATGAGATATCACGGTTGACCACTGCTGAGCTGAGTCGCCGCGTATGGGAAACTCTTGAAATCGTAAATCTTGAGCCGCGGGAGATTCTGTCCAAACTGCCCTCGGAGCTGTCCGGTGGAATGAAGAAGAGGGTTGGTATAGCACGGGCAATCGTCGGGCGACCGGAGATTCTCTTGTGGGACGAGCCCACGACTGGGCTTGACCCAATTAATACCGCTGCCGTGGAGCGGCTTATAAAGAGGCTCTCAACAGAATTGGAAGTAACTTCTCTCCTCGTCACTCATGACGTGGAAGGAGGCCTGCAAATGTGCGATCGAGTGGCGATGCTTTCAGGTGGCACATTGCGCTTCGTGGGCACCCCTCAGGAATTCAGAGACAGCCCGGACACCGTTGTTCGGGCCTTCGTGGATCGAGCCGCCGCGATTGCGGCGCTGGACATGGCAGTGGTGTGATATGACCGATTATGAGAATGGCAGAAGGAACGCATCCGATCAGGAGATCCTAGCGGCGACGCCGCGAAATACGAGTGGGAAAGAGGCTCAGGTCGGCGTCTTCGTGCTTGTTGGAGTCCTTACCTTCATCATCGTCCTCTTTTGGATGACCGACCCAGCGACTTTTCGGGGTCGATACATGCTCGTCACTGAAGTGACGAACGCAGGTGGGGTCCGGTCCGGTGATCCGATTCTGATGCGGGGCGTGAATATCGGTCGTGTTCACGGCTTCGAAATGGTGGAGAACAGTCGTGTTTATATAACAATGGAGATCGAAGGCGAGTGGGACATTCCTCTTGGCTCCACCACCAAGATGGGCGCAGCAGGTCTTTTTGGGGGCCGAACGCTAGATATTGAGCAGGGTATGGGTCCTGGAACTTTTGCGACCTACGATACGATTCCGGGTGAGAGCGCGATGGGCGCGGGATTACTTTCTTCGGTAGATGAAATCAGTGGACAGGCGTCCACTGTGCTCGATGCAATCAACACGATGCTCTCCGAGGAAACCGTCAGTTCCGTGCAGTCTTCTGCCTCTGAGCTCCAGACACTTTTGGCTGAACTGTCTGCGGTGACTCGTGAACAGCGAGGGGCCCTATCTGAACTCACTTCGAGCCTGTTAAGCACGGCTGACGGGTTTGCTGAGGCGTCCGGAGCTGGTTCGGATATTGCGAGTGCGGTTGCGCGTGCTGATTCGGCTATGGCAACGTTGACGGAGACAAGCGAAAGCTTGGGAGCAGCTGCGGCATCGCTCAGTGCGGTTCTCGAACGAATGGAGCAAGGTGAGGGGACGCTGGGCCGGCTTTCATCAGACGAAACCCTCTATGTAAGTCTGAACGAAGCAGCCCAAACTTTGAATACGTTCCTTACAGACTTCCAGGCGAATCCTAAGAAGTACATCAACCTCTCAATCTTCTAGGCTCGGACCTTAGTTGAACTACCAACCCGGGGCCAAGTTGAAGCCCCAGTGCCAGCCCTTGCCTGGTCTTTGCCACGGGTAAGCGTAGTACGTTTCAAGGATCATAAACCCTAGGACGTTGACTCGGGCAGAAATGCCGGTTGAGAATACTGGAATGCGACCTGATCCCGAGCGACTCCAGATGAGTTCGGGATCATCGTTGACGCAAGAGATTTCGCTTCCTACGGCAAAGCAGCGGGGGCTGTCCCAAGCCATTCCTCCGTCGGCGAAGAGCACTAGTTCGGTTGGCAGGAAGGGAAAGTTGATAATCCCATATTGCTCGACACCTATGAACGGGATCCTCGCTTCTACGCTCGCGACACCTATTCGATTTCCGAACAGGCGATTGAAGGTCGGACAGTCATTGGTCGCAGTTGCGTTGGAGCACTCGTCGCTCGCGAAGCTCTCCCAAGCATACCCTCTGATAAAGGTTTCAAAGCCCAAGAATAAAGGATTTAGGATCCCAAATTCATCTTCGAACTGTTCCTCCACGGTCAGCCCGTAGCGACCGTAGTGGAGCCCGCGGACTCCAATTGTGAGGTGCTTTGCGGGGGAGTAGTATCGGCGGAAGTCGGTGATGATCGTCGAGTAGTCGACGTCACCTTGGGTCTGCTCGAGTTCGACTCGGTAGCGCCCACCTCGAATCGGACCAACAAACCCAAAGAATGAGTTGTCGCCCACGAGCGCCACACTCGCTTGAACTAGGTTCAGTGGGCTTGGAGCTGCGAGCTGTTCTCTGTCGAATCCGATGGTCTGACCTAGTCCATTAAAATAATATTTCTCCAGTTCAAAATCGTAACCGTATCGCGTTAGCCCGAGGTCGAATTCAACACGTTCAGTGGTCGAGAATGGATACTGTAGACCGGCCGTGGCTGATGTCAGAAAAATTCGTCTCCTCACGATCCCTTGGTATTCGCCCCCTACTTGGCCTGGGGCATCGTCACCAAACGTGAATGACCCGAACTGATACGGAATTCTTCCGGCACTCACCAACCAGTTCCATCGCCTGGCTTGGTTCGCATAGAATACCTGTCCGCCGATGTCCTTGACGGTACCCTGAGCTTGCAGAGCTAGTCCTAGAACCCTGTCTCCCAGCATATCACTGAAGTATGCCGACGTAGCGCCGCCGACATAGTTTCCGTATCCACCGGACGATGCACCGATACCGATGCTGGGTTGCCCGATGTAGTCAAGGGACAGGCCTGACGAGTACTCCTCGGATTCCTCTGGCTCATACAGGTCCGGTGCTACCAGGCCTGTTTCAGCGTCGGCCAGGTAAGTCGCGATCCGGCTGAACCGATCGGGGTATGCCGGGGAGAGTCTCCGTCCAGGCTGCATCCGCGCGTCTTCTACCGCCACGACGGTCGGTGCGGGTGAATCCAGATTATTCGTATAGATGTGAAACTCAAGTTGATCGAAAATAGTGAACGCTACTGTCCCGTCGGCTGCTACTGACATCGCGGGTGACAGGTAGGTGTGTCCGCTGATTCCGGTGGTCACATTCGTGTGTCGGCGGACCTGACCGTTTCGAAGGCCTAGACCGTAGATGTCACTGACGCCGTCTTGATCAGATATGAAATA
>DEBI01000048.1:0-13803 GCA_002348465.1 Gemmatimonadales bacterium UBA2960
GAGGTAAGCCCAGCGATAGAGCCAATTTATGATCGGGATTTTTGTACGGAAGGTGAAATTTGCGGCCGACTTCTTTCAAAAGGGTCTAATTGGAAACTGAGTCGGAAATCATCAATGATTGGCACATGACGTTCCTTTGGCGCTGCTTATTCAAGGTTCTACTGCCGGGAACTGAGCGAGGACTTCCTCGCACCACACGGCGTCAGATCATAGACTTAATGCTAGGAATAACAAACAGAGTTGTTCAAATCATACGGCAAAGCCCCACAATGTGAGCGCAGATGCGGCTTTTTGTAGGCATCAACTTTCCGAAAAAGCAGCGGGTGAAGATGCATCGGGTAGCAGGCGCGTTACGCGACCATGATCTTCCTATACGATGGGTTGAGCCGGAAGATTTCCATGTCACGCTTAAATCCTTGGGTCAGGTGCGGCGGGAGCAGTTAAGCGACGTAACAGCAGCGCTGGAAAGAGTTGCGTCTGGAACTCGTCCGTTTTACACCCAAATCAGAGGTTTTGGAGCATTTCCTACGGTACGCCGACCGGATGAAATCTGGCTAGGAGTCGAGGCTTGTCCGGAGATGCGATGCCTTAAACAGGATCTGGAGTGGTCTCTCGGTGATGTTGGTTTTACATCTGCGTCTCGTTCGTTTCATCCACACATAACCCTCGGACGCGCTAGAAACGAGGGGGGGGCGGGAGCATTCAGGAACCTAGACCAGATATTTTCGGAGCTCGATTTCGATGAGCTGGTGAAAGTTGGCGCGATCGATCTCATAAGGAGTCATGTGTCTAAAAGGGGACCCCGGTACAGTGTTGTTTCTTCCATCACTCTGCGGAAGAAATGAGGGCAAAGCTTGAGGCTTGCATCGCAGTAGGGCTCCTGAGCTTTTTGGTTGCGGTCGTCATCTCGATGGGAATAGATGAGGACCTAATTCAAATTGATTCCATTGAGGAGCCACACACAGTCCAGCCTCCTTCTTGGATTGATATGCCTCAGATATCTGCTGACATCCTCGAAGCTCAAACTCTAGAGCGACTTCTCTTGTTCAGAGCGGGCAGGAGTGAATCGTCGATGTCTTTCGGATCAGACGAAGTGATGGTCCTCTTGAATAATATTCTTCCGGGCCTATTGCCGATTGGCGTTGAGCAGGTAGGCGTAAGCATAGACGAGGGAGTAGCCGTTTTGCAGGCGCTAATCGTGACTCGTGACTGGGAAGGAGACTCGAGCTTCGGCTCACTGTTTTCGGTCTTGCCTGATACTTTAAGTGGGAAAATCGAAGGCGTACTCTGGGGCACTGGACGCCGTCTGGTACTAGAAGTGACTGGTGCTTGGATACATGACATCTTGCTACCCCCTCCGCTGGTGGATCTGCTGATTCAGCAAATCTCGAAGACCCCGAATGTACCAGGTGACCGCAGGTTGGAGGTCACGCTCCCACCAGAGATTGCTGAAGTTCGTGTAGATGGCAACAAGGTGATTCTATTCTTAGCCGAACCAATTTTGGATCGGGCTGTAGATGTAGATGGCTGATCTCTGCAGACTCAACAGTCACGGATTTTCATGACCCGACTTCTTGTAATCGACGACGAACATGGAATCAGAAGCGCTCTCCGTCAGGTATTTGAGTACGAAGGTCATGAGGTGCGGGTAGCTGAAGATGGCCATGAGGGTCTTGAAATAGCCGCAGACTTCAATCCCGATGTCATTTTCCTGGATGTGAAGATGCCGGGGATGGATGGCCTTGAAGTACTGGAGAAGCTCCGTGAGCAGGACATGAGCAGTATCGTTGTGATGATTTCGGGCCACGGGACGATAGATACTGCAGTCCACGCTACTCGGAAGGGCGCCTATGATTTCCTAGAGAAGCCTCTCGACACAGACCGACTTCTGGTCACTTTGCGGCGCGCCCTAGAACTCCGAGGACTGACCCAGTCCGTGACTGATCTACGAAATCAGATTGAGAGCCGCTATGAGATCGTTGGGACTTCGTACCCGATCAGACAGGTGCTTGAGCGCATTGAGCGTGTTGGCCCAACCGAAGCACGTGTACTGGTCACAGGAGAAAATGGAACGGGAAAGGAACTCGTCGCCCGTGCGATTCATCGACTGTCCCCGAGGGCTAGTGGTCCGTTCGTAGAGGTGAATTGTGCGGCAATCCCGTCCGAGCTAATAGAATCAGCTCTCTTTGGACACCTAAAGGGATCGTTCACGGGTGCAGTCTCTGACCATGCAGGAAAGTTTGAACAGGCACACGGAGGCACATTATTCCTGGATGAGGTCGGAGACATGTCGCCACAAGCTCAGGCAAAGGTTCTTCGAGCTTTAGAGCAGGGTGTGGTATCACGTGTGGGTGGTAAGAAATCAATCGAAGTAGATGTCCGTGTAGTCGCGGCAACGAATAAGGATCTAGAACATGAGATCAGCTCGGGGGGGTTCCGTGAAGATTTGTATTATCGATTGAACGTGGTTCCTATCCACATGCCACCATTACGAGATCGTAGAGACGATGTTCCGATGCTGGTACAGCACTTTACCGATCTTATGTTTTCCCGAGATGGACTTTCTCCACGATCATTCGAGATGGCTGCCATTGAGAGACTTCAAAACTTACCTTGGCCAGGCAACGTACGAGAGTTGCGAAATACGGTTGAGCGACTGCTGATACTCTCCTCCGGAGACACTGTGCGGCTCGAGGATGTTGATATGCTTGCTGGTGAAAGATCCTCGGGTCCAAGGGTTGAGGGTCACCTCCTCTCAAGTGACACATTTTCGGACTTTAAGCATGGCGCAGAGCGCGCTTTCATCAATAAGAAGCTCCAGGAGCACGATTGGAATGTTGCTGAGACTGCCAGACGCATCGATATGCCGCGATCTAACCTTTACAAGAAGATTGAGAAGTACGGCTTAATCAGAGACAGTTGAGGGGGGTGAAGTTCTCGCAATGAGAGAGAGTTCTTGTATGAGTTCTGTGGATAGCATCCGGACAGCGTCGGTATGACTTTGGGTGTGTGAGCCTGAAAATACAGAGTTGGTGTCTCAACAAAAATTTAAGATTGTGGTGGCACTGGCAGGATAGATATTGGCATCAGTATGACGGTTAAGACGGTGATTCGTGGAGGACATGAGCCGACTGCAAGATTTTTAGGACGCAGACTGCTTCATTGGGTGAAATCAGTCACAGTAGCGTTCTTTTGCTTTCTTTTAATCCGAGCCACGGTCGTTGAGGCTTTTAGGATACCGACCGCTTCGATGGAGGGCACACTTCTAGTTGGTGATTTTTTGTTGGTGAGTAAGATTGGCTACGGGCTAAACGTTCCTGGAACGGACATAGTACTCACCGGATCGGCAGAGCCTGCACGAGGGGAGATAATCATATTCCGCCCGCCACATGAACCCGAAAAGAATTACGTCAAGCGCATTGTCGGTGTCCCTGGTGATACTATAGAGATGCGAGACAAATCTCTTTTCAGGAACAACATTCCAGTACTTGAAACGTATGCGCGTAAAGTCGATGGGAGCAGGGATGCCGCCCATCCTGACATGAAGTGGCAGTCCAGGCATTCGGTCACACCTTGGAGGCCGGAGTATAGGCCCACTCGAGATAACTGGGGTCCGATAGTCGTGCCTAACGAGAGCTATTTCGTATTAGGTGACAACAGAGAAATTAGCGAGGATTCACGCTATTGGGGCTTCGTTACTCGAGACGGGATTCGCGGGCGGCCATGGCTTGTGTACTACTCTTCTGAACCAAAAGTCGACCAGTCGATCCGAAGATCTTCAAAGGTGAGGTGGAATCGAATCGGGATGGTGATCCGCTGAATTTGTTTCAGATGTTGCGTGTTTCCTGTATCCGTTAGATCGTAAGCAGGCTGCGTTTTTGCGATGCCCTGCGCGGTTGGCCTAGACTCCTCCGTCCCAGCATCCTTATGAGTTTTAAGTCCCGCATAGCATCTTCCAGGGAAGGCTCGCTGGATCAGTACCTGAAAGAGATCAGTCAGTACCCACTGATTGATCGAGCTGAGGAGGCACGTCTAGCGAAACTCATTCGCAAGGGGGATGACGAAGCACTCGACAAGCTTGTGCGATCGAATCTTCGTTTCACTGTCTCTGTAGCCAAGAAGTATCAGAATCAGGGGGTTCCACTTTCTGATCTCATCAATGAGGGCAATCTTGGATTGATCCGTGCAGCCCACAAGTTTGATGAGACGAAAGGGATCAAATTCATTTCCTATGCTGTCTGGTGGATTAGGCAGGCGATACTACAGGCCTTGGCGGAGCAGAGCCGAATTGTTCGTGTGCCTCTCAATCGTGCGGGAGCGCTATACCGGATTGGGCGCCGCAGTTCCGCACTTTTACAGGAACTGGGTCGCGAGCCAACGGTTGGAGAGATAGCAGAGGATCTAGATGTTAGTAAAGAGGACGTTGAGCGGACTCTAGCTATCTCGCGCTCGCACCTTTCGTTAGAGGCGCCAATGACGCCAGGGGAGGACAACCGTCTCTTGGACTACCTCCCTGATCAGTATTCTCCAGGACCAGAAGATGAAGCCTTCGAGCACGCACTCAAGGCATCTATAGAAGAGTCACTCACCTCGCTTAAGGAACGGGAGGCCAAGATTCTCCGACTCTACTTTGGCTTAGACGAACAAGATCCGATGACTCTGGAAGAAATCGGGGAGATCCTTGGGATTACTAGAGAGAGGGTTCGGCAGATCAAAGAGAAGGCCCTTGGGCGGCTCCGCCATGCGTCGCGCGCGCGTTTCTTGGAGACATACCGCTAGATAGGAAAGACTAGGTTTTCTTTCTATTGGCTTTCTTGTTTTCGATCCAGGATAGGCCATCTTTGCGAGCACAGATTGTCCGAATCTCACATACGAGATAGTTGGAAACCCTCTCGGAACAGGGCTGGCAGGTCGTTGACGCTCGTGCGAGCCTATTCTAGCTTTGACAGCTTTCTTCAAGTAGCGCCGTTTCTGTGAATCACGGGCATGAGAACGTATACCCCTAAGGCCGACGAGATCCAGCATGACTGGTGGCTCGTCGATGCCACCGACAAACCGCTGGGTCGCCTTGCGGCAGAGATTGCCAAGGTTATCCGCGGCAAGCACAAGCCGATTTATACGCCACATCTTGATACTGGTGACAATGTCGTAGTAATCAATGCGGAAAAGGTCCGCCTTACAGGCAAGAAGGCCGATCAAAAGCAATATTTCCGTCACTCCGGATACATGGGCGGTGAACGTTTCATTCCGTTCAGGCGCATGATTGAGACTCACCCTGAGCGTGTGATTGAGCTTGCAGTGAAGGGGATGCTACCGAAGAACGCGCTTGGTCGAGTACTCCGTTCGAAGTTGAAGGTTTATGCGGGTACCGAGCATCCCCATCAGGGCCAGAAGCCCGAGCCCCTGGAACTCTGACTCAGGAATTTGACGAAATAATGGCCGGTGAAAATCAGATCCAGACGGTAGGACGGCGGAAGAGCTCCGTAGCTCGCGTTCTACTTCGTCCAGGTAAAGGTGATTGGAGTGTGAACGGCCGCAGCATGCAAGACTATTTCCCGCGCCCTACTCATCAGATCCGTGTAGAGGAGCCGTTTAAGGTGGCTGAACTCGAAGGGGCTTTTGATGTAGTTGTGAGGGTGAATGGCGGTGGGCTCACTGGACAATCTGACGCGGTGCGTTTGGGCCTAGCTCGTGCACTCGTCGCACACGATGAAGAACTCCGTTCCGCAATGCGTGAGAAAGGCATGTTGACTAGAGATTCTCGTCAGGTGGAGCGTAAGAAGCCGGGTCGCCCGAAGGCTCGCAAGCGCTTCCAATTTTCTAAGCGTTGATCAGCTAACTCCAAGGGGTCGGTTGAACCGACTCTGCATCTTGACCGGGGCGTAAATCGGCCCCACGGACACGACTAAAAATGTCTGAAGTAAGTCTCGAAAAGCTTCTTGAGGCCGGAGTCCACTTCGGCCACCAAACCCGCCGTTGGAACCCTAAGATGAAACGCTTCATCTTCGCCGAACGGAATGGGATACACATTATTGACCTTCGGAAGACGCTTGATCGTCTAAAGGCGGCCCAGCAGGCGGTCCGAGAGGTGGTTCTTCGGGGAGAGAGGATTCTCTTCGTCTGTACGAAGAAACAGCTGCGAGGTGTGGTTGAGGAGGAAGCAAAGAAGAGTGGTTCGTATTGGGTTACGGAACGCTGGTTGGGTGGGATGCTAACCAACTTTCAGACCATCCGTCAGCAGATTCGTCGGCTTAAAGAGTTGGAACGAGGTGCAGAGGAAAACGCATTCGAGTTCTACACCAAGAAAGAACGACTCATGCTTGAGCGTGAGCGGATCAAGCTCGACAAATATCTGGCCGGTGTTAAGGACATGTCACGCCTTCCGGGAGCCATTTTTGTAGTGGATGGCCGTCGGGAGGGGATAGCGGTCAAAGAAGCTAAGAAGCTGGGTATCCCAATTATTGCTATAACGGATACGAACGCGGACCCCAATGCGGTGGACTTTCCAATACCTGGTAATGACGACGCTATCCGCTCGGTCACGCTCATCGCGAAGGCAATGGCTGATTCGATAGGGATAGCTAGGCGAGAGGTTCCGGATGAAGAGCGGCGGCGGATTGACGAAATGGAAGCTACGACCTACTCCACCGAGACAGGTGAGACGACGGAAAAGCAAGCTCCCAAGCGGCGTCGCCCCCGAAGAAAACGTCGACCTCGACCCGAGGTCATCGCGGCCCATCGAAAAGATGAGGGTGAGGGGGTGATCGAAGGTGATAATGCAACTCAGGCTGCAGAAGTACCCGACGTGGAATCTCCTCAGGTTGGAGAGCAAGCTGCGGGGGATGAGCTAACGGGTGGCGAGGATTAGGAACAGATTTCGCTCCTCGAGCAATAATCCGTGGAGAACTGCCCAATAACGGGTGGCGAGGATTTTTTGAAGGACAAGTGGAGGCGGCGAGACCGATCAAAGGTTCCGCCGCCTCTTCCACGAACGGGCATAGGCTGGGGATTTGGGGAATAACTTGAACGAACGATCAAAGCGAGTGAAGAAACGATGATCACCGCAGCAGAGGTAAAGAAACTCCGCGAAATGACTGGAGCGGGGATGATGGACTGCAAGAAGGCGCTTACAGAGACCGGAGGAGACACGGAAAAGGCCGTTGACCTTCTGCGAGCCAAGGGTGCTGCAAAGGCGGCTAAGCGTTCTGAGAAATCAGCTAACGAGGGGACGATCGGTAGCTACATTCATTTCGACAACAAGACGGCGGTTATCGTCGAAGTAAACTGCGAAACAGACTTTGTTGCGAACACGGATGATTTCAAGGCGCTCGCCAAAGACATCGCTATGCACATTGCATCGACGAACCCCATTTCGATATCGCAGGATGAGATTTCTGAGGACGTGGTTGAGCGCGAGCGTGCCGTTTACATGCAACAGGCTAGAGAAGAGGGGAAACCGGAAGAGATTGCTGTAAGAATCGTCGAAGGGCGTCTCCAGAAATTCTTTAAGGAGAGTACTCTCCTAGCCCAACAGTTCGTGAAGGATCCTGACGTGACGATAGAGCAGCTGATAACTGAGATGTCTGGAACAGTTGGTGAAAAGATCGAGGTGGCACGGTTCGCTAGAATGAAAATTGGCGGGTAGAGCGAACCTTGTCTGACGAGTCAGATCTGCGTTATAGGAGGGTACTGCTCAAGCTTTCCGGAGAGGCGCTAGCCGGAGAACGGGGTTTCGGTATTGAGCCTGAAGTCGTGGATCAGCTGACCGATGAAATTCAATCTCTGGTCGAAATGGGGGTATCCCTAGGCATTGTGATCGGAGGTGGGAATATCGTCCGAGGGGCGATTGCATCGGAAGGAGGGCGTATGGATCGCGTTCAAGCAGATTATATGGGTATGCTTGGAACTGTCATAAACGCTCTAGCGGTGCAGGATCTCCTAGAGACTAAGAGTGTCGAAACGCGTGTCATGACGGCGATCCGCATGGAGGAGATAGCCGAACCCTACATCCGACGTCGTGCGATGCGACATATAGAAAAGGGTCGAGTAGTTCTGTTTGCTGCGGGGACCGGTAACCCATATTTCTCTACCGATACGGCGGCTGTTCTTCGAGCAATCGAGATGGATTCCGACGTCGTAATTAAAGCAACGAAGGTGGCGGGTGTGTATACTGCTGACCCAGTTACAGATCCATCGGCTGAATTCATAGCAGAGATTTCTTTTCAGGAAGTCGTGCAGCGCGAACTTGGTGTCATGGATGCCGCAGCGGTTGCTCTTTGCAAAGAAAATCATCTGCCGATCATCGTGCTTAATCTCAGCGACAGCGGTGCTGTCGCGGGAGCGATTCGTGGGGAAAAGGTCGGCACACTAGTTTCGTAACACATTTCAGGATAGATCAAGGATACTCCGCCAAGTGTTTCAGATGCTCCGGAGGTGAAGATGGCGACCGTAGAAGAGGGAAAAAACCGCATGGACGACGCACTCGAGGCGATTCGTCGCGAGTTCGCTACTGTCCGAACCGGAAAGGCCACCCCCGCGCTTCTCGATTCCGTAAAGGTCGAGGCGTACGGATCTCAGATGCCATTGAATCAAGTGGCCACTTTGAATACTCCCGATTCGAGTATGATTGTAGTGCAGCCGTTTGATAAATCGCTGCTGGGCGATATCGAGAAGGGCATCATGATGTCAGATCTGGGATTGAACCCCATGAATGACGGAAACGTGATCCGTGTACCAATCCCACCTCTGAATGAAGAGCGCAGAAGGGAGTTCGTAAAGATTCTCCATAAGATGGCCGAAGAAGGTCGAATCTCCCTTCGGCACGCCAGGAGGACTGTCCGAGATCAGATCCATGACCTGATAAAGAACCATGAGATTGGAGAAGATGAGGGACGCCGTCGTGAGGATCAGCTAGAGAAGCTGACCAACGACTACTCGAACAGGATCGAGGCGCTGCTTAAGGCAAAAGAAGAAGAGGTCATGGCCATCTGACATGGCCGACTCCGACCGCCTGAATCGAGTGCGCGCGGGCACTGCTGTCCCATCACATGTCGCCGTAATTATGGATGGCAACGGACGCTGGGCGCGTGAGCGTGGGTTTCCCCGCCATCTTGGTCACAAGGAGGGCATGAAGTCCGTCCGCGAGGTGATTGAAGGCGCGCTCGAGGCTGGTATCGACACCCTCACGCTTTTTGCCTTCTCCACCGACAACTGGAAGCGTCCTGCTCAAGAGGTCGGTGCTCTGATGGGCCTTCTAAGGCTCTATGTGAAAAAAGAATGCGCAGAGTTGAGTAGTCGCGGTGTTGAAGTGCACGCTCTTGGAGACCTTGACCGCTTGGACGAACAAACGCTAAGCGCAGTTCAAGAGATGGTTGAGCGCACGAGAGGTGGCGACGTGTTGAGGTTGAATGTGATGATCTCTTATGGCGGGCGAGAGGAATTGCTTAAGGCAGCTCAGGCTCTTGCAGGCCGGGTCCGGGCGGGTGAGCTACTCCCAGAACAGATAGACGCTGAGGAACTCGAAGCCGCTCTGTTCACGCGGGGAATGTCGGATCCTGATCTATTGATTCGTACCTCGGGAGAGCATCGTATCAGTAATTTCATGCTATGGCAGCTTGCGTACACTGAACTCCATATCTCACCAGTCTACTGGCCGGACTTTGACCGGGAAGCTCTGTTCGAAGCCATTCTAGATTTTCAGCGACGAGAGCGCCGTTTTGGGTGCGTAAGCGTTGAAGTCAACCAGCCACAATGAGGCGCTAGGGTGAAAGAGCTCTCTAAGCGCACATTGGTGGCGACGGCAGCGATCCCTGTGGTCCTTGGGTTGATGTATCTCGGTGGCTGGTACCTCGCGGCGCCCCTGGCCACTTTCGCTGGGTGGGCGGCTCATGAATTATATCGTCTTGCTCAAGAGAAGGGTGTGAACCCTATAGAATGGGTGGGTGTCACCGCGTCCGTTCTGTTTGTCTTATTCGCTGCTTGGAGCCCTACTTTTCAGGGCTTCGCACCATTTGCTCTCGTGGTTATTGGACTTGCTTCGATCCTAGCAACGTTAGAGGTGATGAGGAAACGGGGTCCTAGAGGTAACCCACTTGCTACTGCATCGGTAACTGTTTTCGGCGCGATCTATACAGGACTTGCACTTGCATTCGCCCCCCTGCTTTTACAACTACCTATTGAGTACGCTTGGACGTTGGACACGGTTGATTCACTTGCGTCACTATACATCGTGGCGCTCCCACTTGTGGCCACCTGGCTGGGTGATGCTTCAGCCTACTTCGTTGGGACAGAGTGGGGGCGGTGTCGTTCTCGCTTGGCTCCGGAGATTTCTCCGAACAAGTCATGGGTGGGTTTCTGGGCTAATCTCGCTGGTGGTTCCGTAGCAGGTGTAGTGTGGTTTTTCGTAACCTCGGAGCGCTTGCCGGGGCTTGCTGATGCAGGTTTTGTAGTCTTTGCTTTTATCGGGGGATTACTAGGCTTCGCAGCTGTGCTTGGTGATCTCCTCGAGTCAGTCTTCAAGCGCGAGGCGGGAGTCAAGGATTCGGGAGTACTGTTTCCGGGCCACGGTGGAGCTTTGGACCGGATTGACTCCCTAGTTTTCACTATTCCGGCATCCTATGTCCTCTTGGTTCTATTGGGGGAGCTTTTGTGATTCGTGTCGCGATACTTGGGTCTACTGGATCGATTGGGTGCAGCGCACTTGAAGTCATAAGGAGACATCCAGAGCAGTACGACGTCACGACTCTTGCGGCCAACAGGAATGTTGATGCTTTAGCAGGACAGGTCAGCGAGTTTCGACCTAAGAAGGCGGTAATCTGCGATTCATCTCCCAAACTCCCGACGGCTAATAAAGCGACAAAGTGGGAGCGTGGAATAGAGTCTATTGTGGAAGCTGCAGCAGATCCGGATGTCGATATAGTTCTGAATGCGCTTGTTGGTGCCGTAGGACTTAGGCCAACCCTTACAGCGCTTGAGGCGGGTCATCGAGTAGCGCTAGCTAATAAGGAATCTCTCGTAGCAGGAGGCGCCTTGGTTGTAGCTGCCGCCGAGAGCGGGGAGGGTGAGGTGGTTCCAATCGACTCAGAACATTCTGCGATCCTTCAATGCATGCAGGGTTCCGATGACAAGGATCTACAGAGGATCACGTTGACCGCATCAGGAGGACCTTTTCGTGGGTACTCGAAAGCAGATCTTGACAAGGTTAAGGCTACTGAGGCCTTGCAGCACCCTACGTGGAACATGGGTGCGAAAATCACTGTCGATTCAGCGACTTTAGCTAACAAAGCACTTGAAGTCATAGAAGCCCATTTTTTGTACGGGCTAGACTATGACAGGATTGAAGCGGTGGTCCACCCTCAGTCAGTCATTCATTCTTTTGTCGAATTCGTTGATGGTTCAGTACTAGCACAACTCGGCTTCCCTAACATGGAATTACCGATCCTATATGCCCTGAGCTATCCGCACCGGTTAGATGATGCGTTACTCCGTACCTACGATCCGGTGAGGTTATCTCCACTCACCTTCGAAGACATAGATCATGAGGCATTCCCGATGTATGCCCTTGGGGTGGAGGCGGGTCGGCGGAGCGGTTGCGCGCCAGCCGTGTACAACGCTGGGAACGAAATTGCCGTTGAGGCATTCTTGGAAGACCGGATTCGTTTCCCTGAAATGCCTGAAGTGGTTGAAAGAACGATGGACAGAATTGGAATAGCGGCACCCAGAGATCTCATAGACGTGATTTCTGTCGATCAGGAAGCCCGAAAGGTGTCAGCAGAAGAAGTCGCGCGCTGCGCGCAGTCTATAGGAAAGAAGTCATGACGATACTCGCGACCGCCATCGTACTTGGCGTACTCATATTCGTGCACGAGCTCGGACACTTTTGGGCTGCCAAGGCGGTTGGTATCGAGGTCGAGAGATTTTCGATAGGGCTGGGTCCTAAGTTATTTGGATTTACTCGTGGTGAGACGGAGTGGGTCATTTGTGCTCTCCCACTCGGTGGGTACGTGAAGATGGGCGGCATGGATGATGAGGTCATGGAGAAGATCGAAGGTGGTGAGCTTCGAGTGGACAGCGTCGAGGCACTCGTGCAGAGCACAGATCGACATTTCGACTCGAAGCCAATCTGGGCCCGGGCCTTAGTGCTTTCCGCTGGGGTCATTATGAACATGCTGTTTGCCCTGGGTGTGTACACGTTCTTGGCTGCTACGTACGGCGAACGTCACTATGACAGTACGCGCATCGGTCAGATAGTGGAGAGTACGTTGCCCACGGGCGCTGAGGAATTGGCCACCGTCGATCGCGCAAGTCGGTTTGTGCGGATTGGTGCCGAGCCGGTGGAGCACTGGGGAGATATCCGTCGGGCTTTTCTAGAAGGTGATGCAGGGCCTGTGCGAGTCGATCTAGCAGAGCCAACTCGTAGCATTGAAATCCGCATTCCGGCTACTGAAGCAGAGCGGCGCTCCCTTTATGAGTCTTTGTTTGTATGGTTGGAGTCAGTAGTAGGGATAACGGACCCAGGGACACCTGCGGGGAAAGCCGGCCTCGAGACTGGTGATCGGGTGCTGGCCGTGAACGGAACGCCAACCGCTGGTTGGTACGATTTCGTAGATCAGATACAGGCGCGCCCAGGAGAACAGGTCGAACTGTCTATAGATCGGGGTGGTAGCCCCTTAGTTCTGTCGCTAACGCTCGATGCGGTCGAGGAACCCGCTCTTGATGGTCGGACCCGGATGATTGGGCGCGCTGGGATTCGTCCTTCAGGAATAGACATGACGTACGAGAGGGTCTCTCTGGGCGAGGCGATGGCTACAGGCTATCGAGAGACCGTGGGGATAACCACGCTCATAGTAGGATTCCTGGGTGATTTAGTAACAGGAGATATCTCACCTCGTTCGCTTGGGAGCATAGTCACGATCGGTGAGGCATCCGGGCAGGCTGCTGCGGCCGGCCTCGAGACTTTTCTCAGTTTCATGGCCCTGTTCAGTGTGAACTTGGCGGTTCTGAATCTGCTCCCAATCCCGATCTTGGATGGAGGTCACCTTATGTTTCTTGCGATCGAGGCCCTTCGAGGAGGTCGGGCCCTGAGTGTTGAGCAGAAGCTAAGGTGGAGCAATGTCGGTTTCTTCATCCTCATTGGAATCATGGTACTAGCGTTGTCGAACGACGTGCTGAGACTGATGGGTATCTAAGGTCATGGAGTCTGGGCTTGGGGCAGGCCCACTCGTGTTGTTTGTACTGTGGGCGGTCTATCCTCTCAGCGTGTCTGCACAGGGGATATCAGAGGGAGGCGATTCTGATGTCGTTCAGATTGAATTTGTTGAGGCGTACTACACACTTCAGGATACGACTCTCACCGAGGTGATTGCTCGGCTCAACCGCACTCGTCTGGCTGGAGCGGGTGGTGAGATGTCTCAAGGGCTCACAGAGTACTACATCCAACCCTCTTGGCGTCCCTTAGGGGTCGGTGGGCGTTGTCGCGTCTCCGATCTGACCCTCAGAGTTCAGATTCGAGTCACATTACCAGCATGGCCAAGTGGGACTGAGCGTCCTACGGAAGAGTGGGCTTCTTGGCAAACGATCGAGGGAGCGATCCGATCCCATGAGCATCAGCATCGTGACCTTACCATCGATGCGGCTAGAGCTTTGGCGGACGATCTGAATGCCCTGGAGACCCAGGGCTGTGGAGCGCTAAGGCAGGCCTTTTCGGGAAAAGTGGCGTTGGCAGGTGAGCGTCTAGACGAGATCCACGCTCAATTCGATCGTAACACCCCCGAGCGTCTTTCCATAGCTGCCAAGCTTCCGGGT
>DEBI01000048.1:14204-21327 GCA_002348465.1 Gemmatimonadales bacterium UBA2960
GTAGCGAAGGTCTTCGATGTCGAGGAGAGTTGTCGGGTGATTCTGTTCCGCCACATCCAGATAACCCGACCATCCAGCCTTTTTCAGAGCTCCCCCGACTACTTTGAGAGCTAAGTCGCCACTGTTGCATTCGTGCGATAGATGTGCGAGAACGATACCTGCGAGTCTGGGATGCATTAGTTCAACGGCGAAACGAGCTGCAGCCTGATTTGACAAGTGCCCATGGCTTGATGCTATCCGGCGCTTAACAGATACGGGGTAGTTACTACTGTGGAGGAGCACCTCGTCATGGTTCGCCTCAAGCACAAGAAAGTCGCAACCAGATAGGGCATGGCGAATTTGAGATGTTGGTCGGCCAAGATCGGTCGCGACACCAACCCTAAGACCAGTACACTCATCGACGATGGCGACCCCTACCGGGTCTACCGCATCGTGGACTGTCAGGAACGGCTCGACTCTAGCGTCACCCACGTGGAAGGAGCGCCCCGGGTCGTAGGTACGCACGGTTTCTTGGCCTTTAAAAAGCTTTGTGCATGCTTCCTGAGTGCCCTGTGTCATGTAGAGCGGGGTTCCGTATCTTCTAGCGTAAACCCCGATACCGCTCGTGTGATCACCATGTTCGTGCGTCACCACGATCGCATCGATGTTTTCGGCCTCGACTCCAATTGTACCCAGCCGCTTGGCAAGGGAGCGGCCGCTGAATCCTGCGTCGACTAGCAGGCGCGTGTTTCCGGCCTGTAGAAAGATCGAATTTCCAGAGCTTCCGCTCCCGAGAACAGAGATTCTCACCAGCTGGTAGCGCTATTGTAACTCCGACAGGTCATTTTCTGCGTCGTTTCTCGGTCTTTTCCCACGCTATGCGTAACACTTTCTCCATCCCGCAAGTGAGTTTTTGGCCACGTCGAGCCATAACTCGTTCCGCCGTTTGAAGAAATTTCTCAAGACGGTGCTCCTCCAAGTCTTCACCTGACCCCCAGCTAAAGGGAGGAACTACTGACGGAGCCATTAGGCCACCGAAGACGTTGCTTCCAGCGCCAATGATAGTCCCGGTGTTGAGTAGTGTTCCTATGCCTGTCGTGACATGATCGCCAATAAAACATCCTACTTTGATGAGGCCTGAGTCCTCTTCACCCTCTGGTGTCCAAATTTGAACCGAGGTGTAGTTGTTTTTTAGGTCAGAGTTCGTTGTGAAGGCACCTAGGTTTACCCATCGGCCGACAAGAGCGTGTCCGATATAGCCTTCGTGTGCCTTGTTGCCGTATCCCAGAAAAACACTGTCTGCGATCTCTCCTCGCACCCGACACATGGGTCCGATCGATGAAGTCCCCAACGAGCCACCGAGAATTGTCGAGTTCTGACCCACATAGAGAGGTCCCGTCAAACGCGCCGGGCCTTCCACCCTAACCCCTGAATCGATGCGGATAGGACCGGAGCGGAGGTCAAGATGAACCCCGGCTTCGATTATGGCTTCCTCTCCCAGTGACACGTGGTGTGTCCCAACCCGGTGCCCACCAGGTGTGGGATGATCCTTGCTGAAGAGCTCTCTGATATCATCTGTTATGCGGTCGTGGTTAGCTGTTAGCAGATCCCACGGATGGTTCAGGATCGATCCTCTTAGGTCGAGGTCAACTGTTTGACTTGGCTCGGCCTCGGGGTTCCTTAGCCAAAGTTCCGAAGGGATTGGATCCCCACTTGCGACAACCCAGCCAACAGGATCTCCGTCAATGCAGATGCGGGCTGACTTTGTCGGTAGATCAAAATCCTGAAATGATAATACGGCGCGACTTGAGATCAGGATGCGGATACCCGAGGATGCTATGTCCTCTGGTGCTATCGCTGGCGGTGCTCCTGGTTCGTCAAAGCCGATCAGTGCTGTTCGACTAATGTGCCCCCTGCATTTAGTGCCGAATATCAGCTCTGCCCGCTGTCGTGCAGTGAGGCACCCGTGGAGAAGTTCTCCGCAGGGGCGGGTGAGGCTGAGGGGGGCCCAAGTGCGCGCCTGGCGATCGTCGAAGAGATAAAGGGACGTGGTCACTTCGTGGCTCCCTCTATGCGGGACAGGAACTCCTTGAGCTGAGACGCCCGACTTCGGGGCATGACCATCGTCGTGTCCTTCACCTGCACTACGACGAGGTCTTCGGTTCCCATAAGTACTACTTGGCCGGGCCCTTCCTGATACACAATCGATCCGCGTGAGTCGACGAGCTCCACATTACCTAATGAGACATTACCTAGTTCGTCGAGCGCCTGGGTTCGAGAGAGTGCCTGCCAACTACCCACGTCATCCCACTTAAAGGTGGCTTCGACGACCCCTACTCGATCGCTGCGTTCCATGACTGCTCGGTCGATCACGCTCACGGGTACGCGCTCGAAAAATGCGTCCGCTCCTTCGTTATCAATAAGTGGTAAGAGATCAGAGATCTCCGGTGCGTGCCTGCTTAATTCATCTAAGAGCACCCTGGCCTTCCAGATGAAGATTCCTGTGTTCCAGAGGTATCCTTGGTCCACGTAGCCACGAGCGGTCTCCTCGTCGGGTTTTTCATGAAATCCCTTTACGCGAAAAGACTTCGCCAAGCCAGCCGCTTTGAGTTGTTCACCAGACTCGATATGCCCGTACCCGGTTTCGATTCGGTCTGGGGATACGCCGATACTGAGGAGTAGGTCATCACGCCGAGCCACCTCGACGGCACTCGCGACCGTTTCCACAAATTCTTCGATGGGGTCTAGTAAATGATCGGCGTGCAGGGAAACCATCACCGCCTCCGGATCAAGCTGAGCTAGTTTCGCCGCCGCCCATGCCAGCACGGGTGCGGTGCCTCGTGCCTGTGGTTCGATCCAGAAATTATCTCGCTCTAGGTCGGGAAGTACTGATTTGATTGGACTTCTCAGGTTTTCCCCAGCCAGGATTCTGATGCGTTCAGTAGGGACCAGCGCACCTGCGCGTCGCATGGTATCAACGATGAGCGGTTCGTTAGTGCCGAGACGGAGAAGCTGCTTGGGTCGTTCTGGCGTACTCGCGGGCCAGAAGCGGGAGCCAATACCTCCGGCTAGAATGGTCACCCATGTGTGGGTTTCAGGCGTCTCGTAAGATGTCTTCGATTCGAGCAATGAGCTTCTTCGGGCTAAAGGGCTTAGTAATAAAGTCGTTCGCACCTCCGGCTAGAGCGCATTCGCGGTCTGCGTCCTGACCTTTCCCCGTTAGGATGATTACTGGTGTTTCGGAGTGGATTGGATTGGCTCGAATCCTGGAAAGAATTTCGAGTCCTCCGGCGACTGGCATCATGAGATCCAGTATCACCAAGTCCACATGATCTTGCTGAATCTCCTGGAGACCTTCAATGCCGTTGGGTGCCGTAATGACATCGTACCCCTTCGAACTGAGGGCCATCTCCAGCACTCGCCGGATGTGTGGCTCATCGTCAACGACGAGAATGCTTCGGCGATTTTCGACCGTTACGGCGTCGGGGACCACATCACCTCGCATGAAGGGGATGGGTAGGGGAACCAGTCTGAGGTGGGAGAGAGAACCCCATAAGAACGGCGGGGAACCTACCTTGGATATGGGGTAAAGTCAAGCAATAAAAGGGCTTTGCGGGGTTGACCCTAATCAGTCATGCCGTAACTTGGCGCACCTATTTTGACTTTTGTTCCAGGGTAATCTTGAACCAAACATCAGGCCAACGTTACCAGTACGTTCGGGCAGTTCTCGCACTAGTTGGAGTGTCAGCGGTCTTTCTGTCGGCGACGGCCTGCGACGATAACCCATTTGCCTTCAATTGGGATGACGTTCCGGATACAGTATTGCTGTATTCCATGGCTAGGCCTGAGCTCGGTTTAGTCTCTGCTTACGCATTCTTTGACGGTGTCGAGCTTGAGGTTGAGGTGCCGGGTGCGACTGGGCAATGGGATATTGCCATTGATACAAGAGGAGGGCAGATCGTCATGCTACCTCCTCCAGTGCTTGGAATTTACACGGATGCAGAGATTGCGACGTTCGAAAACACGCTTCTCGCAGATGTAAAGGAAGCTCCCAGCGACTCACTCGAATATGTTTCAGATCAGCCGGTTCCGGTCGAATTCGGGAATGTATACGTGATAAAGACGAACCGGTCCCCGGGATCATTTGGGCGTAGTTGTCGCTACCACGCTAAGCTAGAAGCAGTGGACATAGATCCGGTAGGTGGGACCTTCGTCTTTCGTCATGTCACGAACCCAGTCTGCAATGACCGGGATCTCGTGCCTCCGAACTGACGTATGCTCGACATCCGATGGCTTCGTGCCGAGCCTGATTTGGTCAAGGAGGGGCTGGCCAAGCGTGATGCGTCTCTGCCCGGGGCTGTAGACGAGATTTTAGCCCGCGATGCGGCTAGGCGAGAAGCGATTGGCGAAGTCAACGAGCTTAAAGCTCGACGGAACGCCGCGTCTAAGAAGGTAGGTGAATTAAAACGTGCGGGTGAGGATGCGTCAGACATAATTGAGGAGACACGTACGCTCGGCGCTAGGATCAGTGAGCTCGACTCTATCGTGAGAGAGGCCGAGGAGTCGATACGACGAAACTTGCTTGTAATCCCGAATGTCCCGAACGAAAGGGTGCCTATCGGTGGTGAGGCAAAGAACGAAGTTCTATCGCTTTGGGGGAAGCCGGCTACGTCAAGTTTCGAACTGAGGCCTCATTGGTCGATTGGTGAGGATCTGGGTATCCTAGATCTCCAGAGAGGAGCGAAAGTTTCGGGCTCTGGATTTCCCGTGTTAGTAGGACAGGGTGCACTTCTCCAACGTGGATTGATCAATTTTTTTCTGGATGTGCACACTGCTGAACACGGATATACTGAGGTCCGAGTGCCGTATCTGGTAACGGCTGATTCAATGATAGGAACCGGGCAGCTACCGAAGTTCGCAGATGAGTCTTACCGGTCGGAGCGTGATGACCTATGGCTGGTGCCTACCGCTGAAGTGCCAGTCACCAACCTTCACAGGGACGAACTTCTTACGGCTGACGACCTTCCAAAGCGCTATACGGCTTACTCACCGTGCTTTAGGCGCGAGGCAGGAGCTGCTGGGAAGGACACGCGCGGGTTGCTTCGAGTGCACCAGTTCGACAAAGTCGAATTAGTTCGTTATGAGACTCCGGATAGAAGTCTTGAGGCGCTAGAAGAATTGACGCGAGAGGCTGAGACGATCCTAGAGCGCTTAGGTCTACATTATCGACGGATATTACTAGCATCCGAGGACCTTGGCCAAAGCGCGTCAATGACCTACGACTTGGAAGTGTGGGCACCTGGCCTAGAAAAGTGGCTGGAGGTGTCGAGTTGCACGACCTTCACTGACTACCAAGCTCGGAGAGCGAGTATTCGATATAAACGAACACAGGAAGAGAAGCCTGAATACATCCATACGCTCAATGGTTCTGGCTTAGCGCTGCCGCGTGTGATCGCTGCATTACTTGAGACTTATCAAGAGTCGGACGGGAGTGTCTCGCTTCCAACAGTGCTTCACCCCTACGTTGGGAGCGAGCGGCTGACCCGCTCGGTGTAGATTCGGGAGCCGCGATACGTTCTGACCTATGGCTTAGATGATTCGCATCAAATGGCCCGTCGCTCTGGCGACATTATTCGTGATTCTGCTGGGTTGGTATCTACTCTACACCCAGCAGATCTTCAGGAGTGTCCAAGAGAATTCAGAGCTTCTCTCTAGGATATACACTGAGGTGCAGGAAGGATTGGTCTCTCAGGACCAGACCGAGGTGACGCAGTCTCTTCTAGAACTGCAGCGCATTGTCACAGAGTCGGGGGTTCCTCTCGTCGTAATGGGGCCCACAGACACTGTGCTGAACCATGTAAATCTTCCGTTCGAGGTAGATGTAGCGACGGCTGAGGGCCAAGAGCGAGTTCGAGAATATGTGCGCAAACTAGATGAAGAGCACAGTCCGGTAGGAGATCCGTTAGGAGCGCAGCACATTCACTTCGGTGATTCTCCCGAGGCTCGAAGTTTGCGATTGGTTCCGCTTTTACAGGCAGCGGGACTCCTTCTGACAGTCTTTATCGGCTTGCTAGTAATCAGGTACCAGCGAAGGGCTGAGGGAGAGCGGGCCTGGACATCAATGGCTCGAGAGCTTGCGCACCAGTTAGGCACACCTCTCTCTTCACTAGCAGGGTGGCTTGAGGTTCTGAGGTTGCCGGAGCGCGACCGTCCTGGCGATCTAGACGACCTTGATATTGCGAGTTCGATCGGCGAAGACCTGGAGAGGCTCGAACGGGTGAGTCATCGTTTCGAACTCATAGGGACGGAACCTGAGCTTGAAAGTTTGTCGGTCCGGCAAGTTGTTGAGGATCTGGAGGGTTATTTGGCGGCGAGGATTCCTCGGTTAGCGAAGAAGGGGATCGAACTCATCGTTGATATCCCTCACGGACTTCCCCGGGTTAAGGGCAACGAGGTACTGCTAATATGGGCACTGGAGAACGTTGTGAAGAATGCTCTCGATGCTCTTGCCGGGCGCGGGGGAAAAATTACGATCTACGCGCGGGAGATTGGAGGGCAGTGGGTAAGTCTTCGGATCCGCGATTCAGGGCCTGGAATCTCTCCTGAGGTGCGTGACAAGATATTCGAGCCTGGAGTGTCAACTAAATCAGGTGGGTGGGGTGTTGGTCTAGCCCTGTCTCGCCGAATAGTTGAGGGTGTCCATAAGGGTAAGATAGAGCTTCTAGAGACAGCAGAGGGTACAACATTTCAAATTCGCCTCCCTATAGCAGAAGTCAGAGACTGACTGTCGTCTATTAATGCAGGACTCATCCCAGACCAATAGTCTTCATCTCCAAGGGCTGAACCCGGAGCAACTCAGTGCAGTGGAGCACTTCGAAGGCCCAATCCTAGTGCTGGCGGGGGCAGGATCGGGTAAGACGCGAGTCTTGACCGCCCGTGTATGTCACCTCATCCACACCCATGGCGTGCCCGCGGACCGAATTATGGCCGTCACTTTTACGAACAAAGCTGCGGGTGAAATGAAGGAGCGAATATCGCGTCTCTTGGGCGCGGAACCGGGAGGCATGTGGGTGGGAACTTTCCACGCTCTTGGTTCGAGACTCCTCAGGCGGCATGCTGATCGACTAGGCTGGGATCGCACGTT
>DEBI01000048.1:21679-27963 GCA_002348465.1 Gemmatimonadales bacterium UBA2960
GACCAATCGCTCCGTCTGGTTAGGGCGGTCCAGGATGAGGTAGGGCTTGATCGTAAACGGTGGAGCCCGAAAGCGATAAAGAACGCGATCAGCAACGCCAAGAATCAGCTGGTCACAGCAACGGACTTTGCTGCCGAAAACGATGGGTCCTTCGACCTCTTCATGCGTAACGTAGCGAAGGTATATCCAGAATATCAGAAAGCGCTGAAGAACCAGAATGCGTTCGATTTTGACGACTTGCTAATGAAGCCCGTTGAGCTTTTCGAGGATTCGACAGACCTGATTGATCGGTATCGAGAACGTTTCTCCTTTGTGCTTGTTGATGAATATCAGGACACTAATCGTGCACAGTTTCGGTTTGTCGAACTAATAGCCGGACTTCATACAAACCTCATGGTCGTTGGAGATGACGATCAGTCAATCTACGGTTGGCGGGGTGCCGATATCAGGAACATTCTCGATTTTGAGGATGCATTCCCGGCAGCAGTGACCGTGCGTCTCGAGCAGAATTATCGTTCGACCCACAACATTCTTCAGGCGGCGAATCACGTGATTGCCGAAAATCTGAATCGTAAGGGAAAGAATCTGCGAACGGAGCGGGTTAGTGGTGAAAAGATCACTACGCTGGAATCATTTGATGAAAATGACGAGGCTCGATGGATAGTCCGTGAGATTGAGACCCGCTCCCGAGAGGCATCAGCATCGTCCTACCACTCAAATGCAGTCCTGTATAGAACCAATGCTCAGGCTCGTGCCCTAGAGGATGCCTTTCGGCGCCAAGGGATTCCTTACCAGGTCGTCGGAAGCGTCCGTTTCTACGAAAGGCGGGAGATCCAAGATGTCCTGGCTTATCTTAGGGTTATCTCGAACCCTAGAGACGCTGTAGCGTTCGCAAGGATTGTGAATTATCCGAGGCGAGGGATCGGTCTTACGAGTCAGGAGCACCTCAGACTTTGGGCTGCTGAGCAGGGCGTTTCTCTTCTGGAAGCATCAATGCGTGCGAGTGAGGTGCAGAACTTGAGAACTGCTGGAGCCCAGGGGCTCAAGCGCTTTGCTCAGCTTATCCAGCGCTTCAGTATTCGCGCCGCTCAGGTCACCGTCGGAGACCTTCTGGAGGAGCTGATCGAGGAACTGGACCTGGTTCGGCACCTGATTAAAGAGGGGCCGGATGGAGAAGACCGGGCACGAAACGTCTCCGAACTCATCGCTGGTGCGGTCGACTTCGATGCGACCCAGGTGCTGAGCATAGCCCAAGAAGATACAGACGGCTTCACAGAACTTGACCTGTTCCTGCAGCAGGTGGCGTTGGTGGGTGATGTTGATCGACTCGACCCGAATGCAGACGCTGTAACACTGATGACGTTGCATAATGCAAAGGGCCTGGAGTTTCCTTTCGTTTTTATAGCTGGGATGGAAGAAGGGTTGTTTCCATTGGGTCGAGCCTATGATGAACCTGAAACTTTGGAGGAGGAGCGCCGTTTGTTCTATGTGGGGATTACCCGAGCCGAAGATAAGCTGACGATTTGCTGGGCGAGGCAACGTCGTCGGGCGGGTGATTTCAACTACAACACACGCTCATCATTTCTGGATGCGGTCCCGGAAGAGTTAGTTGAGGAGAGGAGGACGAAGCGTCTAAGCGTTACAGGAAGGGTGGCCCCACATCGCGGTCGACGGGCGTCGCAATCCGGTGGTGGCTATTATGAAGAGGGGGAGTATGAGAACGAATCTGATCCCGACTATTCGTTGAACCAAGACACTCCTCGCTTTGTAAAGGGTGAGAGGGTTGTGCACGAGACTTTTGGGTCCGGATCGGTAATTGAGATCTCGGGTTTTGGTCGAGATCTCAAGGTGACCGTCGACTTCGAAGAAGCAGGCAGGAAAAGACTGCTGCTTCGGTATGCGGCACTTGAGAAAGACTGGCCGTGAGTGTGCCCTAGATACTGAGATAGGGGTGAGCCTAGGAAGGCTGGAACCTAAGCCCTTGCGCCGGCATCATTGGGTGGCTCGCTCAAACTATGGGTCTTTCCCATCCTGGCTTGTTCCAACTCTTAACTCAGCGGGTTCGTTTTCGGCACGCTCGCTGGCCATTTCGGCGACCTCTTCGCCAGTATTTGGCGAAGGAGAAGTGATCTTTCGGGCGCCGGCACGGAATCCTCTCATTGTTGAGGCGGTGTCAATAAAGAGGTCCTCTGCCTCACGCTGGATTACCTCAACTAGGGCATTGAAATCTTCTAGCCTGTCTCCGATGTGTCCCGACACCTTAGTAAGACGTTCTGATAGAATTCGGATCGACGAATTGAGTTTTTCCAGGTCTGATCGAAGCGACTGGGTTATGAATTCCAAGTTATCCGATATGATCTTCGCCCGGTCGGATGCGGGTCCTATGGCGTCTCCAACCCGGCTCCTTAAGTCTTCTAGTATTCGGTTGATACGTATTAGGGCGGTCATAGCAACGATCAGCAGTGCCACCAGCGCTAAGGCGATAACGATTGTGGCCACTTGCGAAAAAATGGCCAGTTTGCTGCCAGGGACAGCAGCTTGTGCGAGAGCGATTAGAAGTGGACCCATGCTCTGAAGATAATGCACAGTGAGGTCTCCGTGGTTAGCTCCGGCACGGATGCTGCATTTGAGGGTCAGATAGGTCCCATTAGCGGATGCCTTCGGTGGTGAACTTCTAGTAAGTGGATTCTATAGGTGCACTCAGTGCAATGGTGCGGTTGGCGAGGTCCATGAAGTCCAGGTATCTTCTGGCTTAATCAGTTGGGCCGTTGGCTCGAACAGGTGGGCTCTGGCCTGCACTCTTCTTAACGTATTGTCAGGATTATATGGGGACCTTCGTGGTCGAAGGCGGACACCGGCTTGAGGGTCGGATACGCCCCGCAGGGAACAAGAACTCGGCGTTACCATGCTTGGCAGCGGCTGTGCTGTGTCCCGAACCTGTAACGTTTGAGAACGTCCCAAGAATTAGAGACGTTCTTACGTTTTTGAGTATTATAGAGTCTCTCGGAGCTGAGGTTACGTGGTCCGGGTCTAACGAGTTGACCATAGACGCTGGATCGGTGCACACTAATAGTGTGGAAGAAGACATGGCGCGTCGGATTCGAGCTTCTGTGCTTCTAGCAGGACCGTTGCTTGCCCGATTCGGCCATGTGGAGCTTCCACCGCCGGGTGGGGACGTTATTGGTCGGCGTCGCATGGACACACATTTCCTCGCTTTCGAGGCGCTGGGCTGTGAGGTGACACTGAATCATGGTTATGAAATCAGTGCCGAGCATCTTATGGGGGCAGACTTCTTCCTCGATGAGCCGTCGGTGACAGGCACAGAAAATGCGATCATGGCGGCGGTTAGAGCTAAGGGTGAAACCAAGATCCGCAATGCTGCTGCGGAGCCTCATGTGCAAGACCTCTGCCATCTGTTGAATAGGATGGGCGCTCAGATCTCAGGTATTGGAACGCACATGCTTACAATCGAAGGCGTGAGAGATCTTCACGGTACGCATTTCCGAATCGGTGCGGACCACATCGAGACGGGCTCGTTCATTGGCCTCGCCGCGGTAACACGGAGTGACATTACGATTGAGGGCGCACCGGTCGAACATCTCGACTCAACATTGATAGGATTTAGACGGCTTGGTATCCGCTGTGAGGTGGATGGTAGCGACCTTTCAGTCTATGGCTCTGAAGAACACCGGATCCAGATGGACGCCTTCGGCGCTGTGCCTAAGCTGGACGATGGTCCCTGGCCAGCCTTCCCAGCTGACCTGACATCGATAGCGCTTGTCGCAGCAACCCAATGCCAGGGTACAGTCTTGATTCACGAGAAAATGTTCGAGTCTCGTATGTACTTTACCGACAAGCTTGTAGGACTTGGGGCTTCAATCATTTTGTGCGATCCGCATCGAGCAGTTGTAGTTGGCCCAAGCCCGCTCAAAGGTGGAGTTGTAGAGAGCCCGGACATTCGTGCCGGTATGGCTCTGCTCATAGCAGCACTTGGTGCCGAGGGTAGGTCAGAGATACACAATATCCATCAGATTGAGCGCGGATATGAGATGATCGATGAACGGCTAGGTCAATTGGGTGCAAGGATCGAGCGGGTCGAAGGATGAGTGGCACACAAAGCCGACCTCATTGACACTTTCTGATAACCTGAGGAGGTCCTATCCGTTTACGGGGGATGTTTCCTAGAATGGGATGACGTTGACCTTGACCTGGTTGAGGTCGACATAAGAATGGTCTTTCCGACAATCAGGGTTCTGTGAGGACAAACACCAGTCCCTCAGTCGGGTTGAGCGAGTCTCTCGCCTCTTCTATATTCACCCTCCGTTATAGCTGCGAAGGTTGCGGCGGCAGTATCGAAGTGGGGGAGTTGGTCGCCCCCGCTTTTTTATTCGATGTGGACTTGGGGTTCGCTGCTTATGCGGCGCACCCCTCGTTTTTGAATGGAGATTTCTATGCGGTCCATCCCGGAGATAGATGGAGGGCTAGAATGCCGTGTTGAGGAACTTGGCTACGAAGTAGTTGAGTTGCGTTGGGCGGGCAGTGGTCGTAGGCCTATGCTAAAGCTTCGCATCGATCGCTCGGATACTATCCCGGGCGAAGGAGTGACAGTGGACGAGTGCGCTCAGGTAAGTCGAGAGCTCGAGTCTTGGTTGGATGAGCACGAAGGGATTTCGGAAAGGTATGTGCTTGAAGTTTCATCGCCCGGTGTTGATCGGCCGCTATCGCGGCCGCGTGATTTCGAGCGGTTTAAGGGAGAGTGCGTTGCCGTGAACGGAAAGCAAGTACTTCTGGGAAGGGCTACGAGGCTTGAAGGGGAATTACTCGGGCTAGCGGAGTCTGGAACTGACAGTGAGTCGGTTCTACTGCGCCTGCCGAGCGGCGAGGAGGTGGGTATTTTGCGGTCAGAGATCCGAAAAACCCATCTCGTCTTCACTTGGGAGTGAGGAGAAGAAAATGGCGAATGCGGCACAGATCATAGCGGCTTTCAGAGATGTCGCGTCGACAAAGAGTCTATCTGACGAAGAGATGACCGACCTAGTCAAGGATGGGATGCTCGCTGGTTTGGCTCGTATCTATGGCGCTACAGTCCAGGCCGAGATCGACATCGACGAAGACACGGGTGATTTCGATATTGTGGTGCTCCGTCGCGTCGTAAACGAGGTGGAGGATTCGGCTACAGAGATAGCACTGGACGAGGCACGTTGGGATGATGACACCTACGAAGTGGGTGATGTCATGGAGGTTCCGGTCGCCTTTGCTGACTTCGGGCGCAATGCTGTGATGGCTGTTAAGCAACGCATTGTGCAGCGTGTTCGTGATAACGAACGAGACAGGATCCGAGACGAGTTTGCGGATCAAATAGGTCAATTGCTTTCGGGGGAACTCCAGCAGATTGAGCGCGGAAAGCTCGTTGTGATGCTGAATAGGGCTCGCGATGCCGAAGCGATAATTCCATGGAAGGATCAGAACCCTCGAGAGCGTTTCCGTCAGGGTGACCCCATCCGAGCGGTGCTCAAGAAGGTAGAGGAAACCCCAAAGGGGCCTCGTCTTATTCTATCGCGAGCGGATCCTCTATTCGTCTCAGCGCTTTTTCATTTAGAGGTCCCCGAGATCCATCAGGACATCGTGGAGATCAGAGAAATCTCTCGAGAGGTTGGGGGAAGAACAAAAATTGCGGTCTACAGCCGTGATGAATCGATAGACCCTGTCGGGGCGTGCGTGGGACTGAAGGGCTCTCGAGTTCAAGCCGTTGTGAATGAACTAGGTGGTGAGCGTATCGATATCGTGCCTTGGCACCCTGATCCGGAGGTCTTCGCCCGTCGTGCGTTGGCGCCGGCTCGTGTATCGAAGGTAGTGACTGACTCGGATCGTCAAGTCGTGACAGCGATCGTTGACGAGGACCAATTGTCCCTAGCGATTGGACGAAATGGTCAAAATGTGAGGCTCGCTTCACAGCTCATTGGATGGCAGATCGATCTATATGGATCAAGAGAGTGGGTGGAGCGCGGTTCCGATCTCGCGATGCTCGGTGAGGAAGGCGGAGATGAGCATTACGAAACCTCGGATTTTCCTCTTTCTGAGTTGGATATTAGGGCTGGTGTGCTGGCGGCTCTATCTGAGGCTGGATATGATACGTTCTTGCAAATCATAGACTTGGAGCGTCGAGATTTTCTAGGAATGAAAGGGCTCGGCGAAGAGGACGCAGATCGTCTTCTTCAAATCATCGACGAACTGACGGTGGTAGAAGGAGAGGCGGAATTGAGCGAACAGGAGCCTGATCCCGA
>DEBI01000048.1:28343-49935 GCA_002348465.1 Gemmatimonadales bacterium UBA2960
GAGGATGGAAACGCCGACGGCGGAGATGGAGAATCGGAGGATTAGCGCACTGAGGCTTCTGGGCCTAGCGAAGAGAGCGGGTGCGGTAGCTTTGGGCACTGGATCGGTTCGTCGGGCGATCCAAGGAGGTGAGGCTTTGCTGATTTTGATGGCGGAGGACGCCTCGAGTGTCCAGATGAATAAAATTAGAAATACGAATGATGACGGATCGATCCCCCGGATGACCTTGGGGGATCGTGCCACGTTGGGATCCGCGTTAGGGATGGCGGAGCTTTCTGCAGTGGCGGTCACGCAGTCGTCGTTCGCGGATCGTCTTGTTGAGGAACTGTTGGGTTCCCGAGGCGGTTGCAGTACGAACGCATTGGAGGTGTAGTAGAAAGCATGCAGGTATTCGAACTCGCGGATGATCTGAACGTCAGCACCGACGCTTTGATCGAGCTTCTGCGGCACATGGGTATTCCGGTGGCCGATGACGAGGCGACCATCACCGATGCTCAAGTGGCAAAGATTCTTGCGAAGATGGAGCGCGAACGTCGCGCGGGTCATTCGGATCCGGCCGAAGCTGTTCGTTCGGCAATGCGAGATGCTGCGCCGTCGACTGGGCGCCGTCGGAGACGGCGTCGTGTAGTGGAGGAAGTCGAGCCAGACACAGAGGAAGTAGTCGAGAAAGCCGAAGAGTCGACTTCTGAAACCGAGGAAAGCATCGAGGATACTGTAGTTGCGGGTCATTCGGATCCGGTCGAGGTCGAAGAGGTCGATGTCGAGGAATCCCAAGCGACTGAGGTTGAGGAACCCGAAGCGACTGAGGTTGAGGCGCAGGAAGGCGAACATGACCCTTCCTCGACAGAAGAATTAGGGGAGGATCCGGTCGAGGTCGGGTCTGAGATGCCAGGGTCCGAGGTGGACACGACGCATGCCGACTCAACTCCTGAAGAGGTGGTAGATCCTGATAAAGAAAATCTCGCTCCTGCTAGGGCTGGTCAGCCGGATGGTCCGGTGGTCCGCACGATTCGTCGGCCAGCCCCGGCTGCGAGCGCCGGACCGGGTGGCCAGGTGCGGATTCAGGCTGAGGGTTATACCCCTGATGGCCGACGCCAGAGACAAGAACGGGGTAAGAAGGGTAAGAAGAAAGGCGTCGATAGAGATGCCGTGAAGGACAATATTGCAAGAGTTATGGCTGAACTCCGTGGCGGTGGTAAAAAGCGCCGTCGCAAGGGACAGAGGGTCTCAGCGGAGGAGAAGGAGGCGCAGGAGCAAGCTCAAGAAGAGAAGCAGGAGCGCGAGCGCCGTACGGTGAAGGTGAACGAATTTCTGACGATAGCTGAATTGGCCGAGCTTGTTGACGTCTCAGCATCGGAGATTATTGGGTCTGCGTTTAAGAACTTGGGGTTGATGGTTACGATCAACCAACGACTAGACTTCGATCAGATAGAGCTCCTACTTGACGAGTTCAACTTTACCGCGGTTAAGGAAGAGGAGTATATCCAAGAAGCGGAGGTCGAAGACGACGAGGACGATCCGGCGATGCTCAGGCCACGCCCGCCAGTGGTGACCGTAATGGGGCATGTCGATCACGGTAAGACTCTTCTCCTCGACAGGATTCGCTCGACAAACGTTGTGGCGGGTGAGGCAGGGGGCATAACGCAGCATATAGGTGCATATCATGTGGAACTTGAGGATGGGCGCAGCGTGGCGTTCCTTGATACCCCCGGTCACGCAGCTTTCACGGCGATGCGAGCTCGTGGTGCGGACGTAACTGACATTGTAATCCTCATCGTCGCTGCGGACGATTCAGTGATGCCACAGACGATTGAGGCGATAAGTCACTCACGTAACGCGGGAGTCCCTATGATCGTCGCAATTAACAAATGCGATCTTCCCGCGGCGGACCCGATGCGGGTCAAGCAGGAACTCTTACAGCACAGTGTCAACATTGAGGATTTTGGTGGTGATGTTCTTGCTCAGGAAATCTCTGCTAAGGAAGGCACCGGAATTGAGGACCTTCTCGACAAGGTTTTGCTTCAGGCTGAGATGCTAGAGTTAACAGCAAACCCTGAACGAGAGGCTCAGGGCACAGTCATCGAGGCGCAACTTGATCCTGGTAAGGGTCCAGTAGCTACGGTGTTGGTGCAGAAAGGAACGTTAAGGGTGGGTGACTCGTTCGTATGTGGCCTATTCGACGGTCGTGTCCGCTCAATGCTGGATGAAAGAGGTCACGCCGTAGAGGAAGCCAGCCCAGCAATCCCAGTACAGGTGCTTGGCGCGGGCGGGGTGCCTCAGGCGGGCGATACGTTCCAGGCGATGTCGGCGGATCAGGCTTCGGAGATTGCTTCAACGCGCCAGCGTCTTGATCGTGAAAAGCAACTCAGGGTTCGGGAGCGTGGCCTTAAGCTTGGGGACTTCGGAAAGCTGGTTAAGGCGGGCCAACTGTCGGAGTTGCCGATCGTTATAAAAGGTGACGTCGATGGTTCAGTTCAGGCCCTTTCCGACTCGTTAGAACAGCTGGGGACGAGTGAAGTGGCAGTTAATATTGTGCACCGCGGGGTAGGTGCTATCAACGAGTCCGACGTATTGCTTGCTCAGACCTCCGGTGCCGTAATCCTGGGTTTTCGGGTGCGTCCCCAGACAGCAGCACGACAGGCAGCAGAGCGTGATGATGTTGAAATCAATGTATACGACGTCATCTATGAGGCCGTAGACGAAATCACAGCCGCTCTCGAAGGAATGCTTGCGCCCGATAAAAAGGAAACTGTCGAAGGGACCGCTGAGGTCAGAGAGGTATTTAAGGTCTCTAAAGTGGGCACGATCGCCGGATGTTACGTGTCAGAAGGTCGGATCGATAGGAAGGGACATGGGCGACTGATCCGCGATGGCATAGTCGTCTACGACGGCGAGATCTCCTCGCTAAAGAGGTTTAAGGATGATGCCAAAGAAGTTCGTGAAGGATTCGAGTGCGGTATTGGCATCGCTAACTTCAACGATATAAAGGTCGGCGATATCATTGAAGCGTACTCAGTCGAAGAGGTCGCCCGTACGCTTGCGAACTCGACTTGATGAAGGGGTGACCTCTCAGATAGTTACGTTCGACTTCAATGGTTCTAGCATCTCAGACTTGGAAACTCTCTCTCCCGGGGTGCTCTTCCCTGAAGGAGAAGCGATCGGTGATACGTTCCATCCGAGATCGTCTTTCTTCACGGTTCAACGTTTCAGTAGCTGAGACCGGGTTTCAGGATGTGCACTCGCTGGCGGAGTTATCAATTGCGGTAGTTGCCAGCGATGGCCGATTGGCTGAGTCTGTTCTCGACAAAGCCGATCGCTTCGTTGAGTCACATGCCGGTGCCCTGATCATTATGGTGAGTCGGGAGGTCCATTAGTGTTAGGTCTCAGAGCAGATGCCCCATGAAAAAGAGGTTGGCACGCCTTAACGAACAGTTGCGTCGCGAGCTGTCCGAGTTGATTCGAACACGCGTTCGAGACCCGCGAGTGGGGCTTGTGACGATAACCGGTGTCGAGGTCGCTGCGGACTTGGGGTCGGCGAGGGTGTACGTCCGAATTACTGGTGGCAGGGACGAAGTCTTGAAAGGGCTTGAGGGTCTCGCCGCCGCCGGGTCGTTCTTGCGAGGAGAATTGGGTCGAGTTCTGCATGTAAGACGTATCCCGGAACTCCGCTTTCAGGAAGATCTCTCCTACGAAGGTGCAGCTAGGATAGAGGAGGTCTTAGCCGAGGTGCTTCCTGATGGAAAGTCACAGAGAGTCGAGGATGATCTAGAGAGTCAAGCAAAGGACTTCCAGCTAGAGCAGAGGCCTGAGGACAACGAGTGAGGATTGCTGAAGGCGACTTCCTGCTTCCTGTTGATAAGCCAGCTGGCCCAACGTCTCATGGTGTGGTGAGCAAGGCTAGGAGGGCCCTAGGAACGCGTAGGATTGGTCACACAGGTACCTTAGACCCATTTGCTTCGGGCCTCTTGGTTCTTTGCGCCGGTCAAGCTACTAGGCTGGCGGAGTACATCACTGGAATGGACAAGGGTTACCAGGCTGTGGCTTGCTTAGGTATAGAGACGGATACACTCGACCTCAGCGGCAAGGTTACTTCGATGGATGACAGATGGCGTCATCTCGACCCCTCTTCGATTGAGGAGGTTGTCCTCAGCCAAATTGGATTGATTGAGCAAGAGCCCCCGCAGTTCTCAGCGAAAAAAATTGATGGAGAGGCCATGTATAGACGTGCTCGCCGGGGTGAGGTCATTGCGCTTCCGGCCGTGCAGGTCACGATTTACGAAATCGAGATCATGAGTGTGAAACTTCCATTTGTGCGATTCTCAGTCCGGTGCTCAAGCGGTACCTACGTTCGTGCTATTGCCCGAGATATCGGTCGTCTCCTTGGATGTGGAGCGCATCTTACGGAATTGCGTAGGACGACCATTGGAAAGTTTCGGGTCGAAACGGCAATTAGCCTCGAGGAACTGGGTAATGCCGATGCCGTCTCAGCTGCTTGTGTCGAGCCGAGTGCCGGACTGCTTCACATACCTCCGGTCTCGGTGGATGAAGCAGTAGCTGACCGACTCCGTAATGGGCAACGAGTGCGAATAGAAGAGAAGGGAGAAGAGTCCGAGGCATTAGTCGCGGTGACGCATGGTGACAATCTTATTGCTATAGCTACCCTAGATGCTGGCTTGCTTCGGCCCCGAAAGGTTTTCATGAGATGACTAGCGTGCATTGGAACTCTCCGCGGGGAATCCCACGCGACTGCGGTACCGTCGCGACTGTAGGGACATTCGACGGTGTGCACCGGGGTCACTGGACCGTCTTGAGTGAGATCCGCGAAAGAGCAGACGCAACACAGCGCCGGAGCCTTCTTGTGACTTTCGATCCTCATCCGTTGCGCATTGTGCGACCAGAGCATGCTCCACTGATGCTCACAAGTCCTATAGAAAAGAAAGAGATCCTTGCGGAGTCAGGGCTCGATTACGTGGTATTTCTAAGTTTTACGGAAGCACTCTCTCGTTATGAGCCTCGACGCTTCGTGAAAGAGATTCTCGTTGGTCGATTGGGCGTCGAGGAACTCGTTATAGGATATGACCACGGGTTTGGCCGAGATCGGAAAGGGGACGAAGAAACCCTAAGGGAGATAGGCGAGGACCTGGGCTTCACGGTTGATGTTGTTCCTCCTGTATCCGTAGGAGAAGCCGCGGTCTCCTCATCCCTGATACGCGATACCATAATGGAGGGAAGGGTTGCAGACGCCATGGATCCTCTCGGCCGCCCATATTCGATCCGCGGAATCGTTGTTCGTGGGGAGGGCAGGGGCAGAAGTCTAGGTTTCCCCACAGCTAATCTCGCGGTCGTGGACTCATATAAGTTGATTCCACCGGAGGGTACGTATGCGGTTCGTGCTGTACTTCGTGATGGGACATACGCGGGTGCCTTGCACTTGGGCCCACGACCCACTTTCCAGGGGTCACCTCCAAGCATAGAACTGCACCTACTTGATTTTGACCGCGAGATATACGGAGAGGAGGTGCGAGTGGATTTTATTCAGCGGTTAAGAGGGATCGAACGATTTGAGGGGGTGGCCACACTACTTGGGCAGATCGGTAACGATGTAGGTCGAGCTAGAAGGATTCTGAAGGGGTGGGTACCTGCCAGATGACCAGTATCCACTAGCCTCACAAAGGGGTAGTTGCGAGGCATACCTGTAGACGCTTTCTGTTCGTTTTCTTAGCTTTTTCTTCGTAGCTCGCAAGAACATCCGCTTTAGCGGGTGCACAGCTTTAGCTTCCCTTGCAGCAATTGACTCCTGAGGAGGCACGCCAAAATGGCGATTGTCAAGGAAGACATTATCAAAAAGTACCAGCTCCACGAGAGTGATCGTGGGAGCGCACCGGTTCAGGTTGCGATACTCACCGCGCGGATTGACGACCTTAGGTCTCACTTCGATTCGCACAAGAAAGACCACCACTCAAGGCAGGGCCTGCTAAAGATGGTAGGTCGGCGTCGGCGTCTATTGGAGTACGTCAAGCGTAATGATGTGGAACAGTACCGTGACCTTATCAAGGACCTTGGACTGAGACACTGATCTCTTCTCTGGCGTGCGGCGTAGTGTCAGTCGGTAGACGACGACAAGTGTCGGAGGAAACCCCGCGGTCATCTGGTCGCGGAGAAGGATCCGCCCCCTCCGCTTGGCGGTGGGAGTCGGCTAATCATTCGAGTGCGTTAGTGCCTCGGGTGGGAGACGGCCTACAACCTGGCTGCACAGTCGGGCTCACGGACAGCGTTCCCCTAGATCGCACCGTGACCCCGCGCGGCGGTCGCTCTCTCTCCGGATCTCATGCGCACTCTCCTTGTTCTAATAGGCGGGATTCCCCCGTCTGAAAACGAAGTGAGTACAATACATGACTAAGAAAATAGAGCGCCAATTTGCAGGACGCTTGCTTTCGCTCGAAACTGGCCGCATGGCCAAGCTCGCACAGGGTTCGTGCCTGGTGCAGTTCGGCGATACCGTAGTTCTTTGTGCCGTTACGGTACAAGACAACCCTACCCATTTACCCTTTTTCCCGCTTACGATCGAGTATCGTGAGAAGTCCTATGCCGCGGGTAAGATTCCCGGAGGCTTCTTTAAGCGTGAGGGTCGTCCGGGTGAGAAGGAGATTCTGAGCGCTCGCATGATCGACCGACCCATTCGGCCGCTATTCCCAGATGGGTTTATGCACGAGACTCAAGTCGCCTGTTTTATTTTGTCGGCTGATCAGGAGAACGATGCGGACGTAATTGCGCTCTTGGGCGCCTCAGTAGCACTCAATATGTCGAAAGTCCCCTTCAACACGACGGTCGCATCCGTTCGAGTCGGTCGCATTCAGGGGAACTGGGTGATCAACCCGACCTTCCAGCAGCTTGAGTACTCCGATGTAGACATCGTAGTATCGGGTTCCACGGAAGCGATCACGATGGTAGAGGGTGGTGCGCTTGAGGTTCCGGAGGCAGAAATCCTTGAGGGCCTAACTGTGGCTCATGAAGCGATTCGTGAACTCTGCGAGATACAGGATGATTTCCTGGAAGACCATCGTGTGCCAGATATGGACTGGGCCCCAGCCGAGGTCGATAGTGATCTCAGGTCGAAAGTCGAAGTGCTGGCCTCATCAAAAGTTGAGGAAGCTCTGGCGATTGGAGATAAGCAGGAGCGGAGTCAGGAGATGGCGAGGGTCACGGAGGATGTGATCGCGACTCTGATTGCGGAGGATGAGCAGTATTCTGAAGACGAGAAGGACATCAAGGAAACGATTCGGAGCATCGAAAAGCAGACGATGCGTAGGACGATCCTTGATAAGGGAGTCAGAGCAGATGGTCGCGGTGTTGACGATATTCGGACTATCACTTCTGAGGTTGGCGTGCTCCCCCGAACGCACGGTTCGGCATTGTTCACTCGTGGTCAAACCCAGGCATTGGCGGTTGTTACGCTAGGAACCTCAAGGGATGAGCAGCGCATTGATTCAATTGATTCTCGTGAGGAGATCAAGAAATCATTTATGCTGCATTATAACTTCCCGCCCTTCTCGGTAGGCGAGGCTCGCCCATTCCGTGGCACGTCGCGGCGGGAGATCGGACACGGAAATCTCGCTGAGCGAGCGATTCAGCCGCTCCTACCGGAGTATGATGACTTCCCGTACACGATCCGGATTGTTTCTGATGTTCTTGAGTCGAACGGGTCTTCATCAATGGCAACGGTCTGTGGTTCCTCTCTTTCTCTCATGGATGCCGGTGTCCCAGTCAAGGCACCATGTGCTGGAGTGGCTATGGGGCTTATCAAAGAAGGTGAAGATGTCGCCATTCTTACTGACATCCTCGGCTTGGAAGACGCCCTGGGAGACATGGACTTTAAAGTAGCGGGCACTCGCGATGGTGTGACGTCTATTCAGATGGATATCAAGATCGAAGGTCTGACGATGGATATTCTCACCGAAGCTCTAGAACGAGCGACCAAAGGACGTCTCCATATCCTTGACCAGATGGGTCAAGCGTTGGAGGCTCATCGCGAAGACTTGTCTGACTATGCTCCACGCATCGTATCCATCCAGGTCAACCCGGAAAAAATCGGAGAGATTATAGGGCCGAAGGGTAAGACTATCCGAGCGATTCAGGAGGAGTCGGGTGCGTCGATTGATATAGACGACGCTGGTATAGTGAAGATCGCAGCGGTGGACGGAGAGGCGGGTGAGCGGGCAAAGGAAATGATCGAAGCGATCGTTGCTGACCCTGAGGTTGGCCGGATTTACGAAGGTCCCGTCAAGAACACAACAACGTTTGGTGCCTTCATTGAAATAATGCCGGGCACCGAGGGGCTCTGCCATATTTCGGAGTTGCAGGAAGGCAGGACCGAGAACACCGAAGATGTTGTTAAGAAAGGTGACATAGTCCGAGTTAAGCTTCTTTCGATTGATGAGAAGGGCCGCCTTCGTTTGTCACGAAAGGCAGCGATAGCGGAGGATGCCACCGCTGTAGATAGCCATGAAGACACGGGTAGTGACGAGGAGGAGGGAGTCGAGGGCTGAAGGGGCCCTTTAGGCGGCGGTGAGTGACATTAGTTGTAAGCGAGAGTCGACCGTGAGTGATGTCACAGGGCGCACGGGAGACGGGTGGATGCCCGTCCCCCGTGCGTCGTCTTCTGAAGTTAGCGGCCGAGAAAAGAGTCTTGAGGAAATGCGTGAAACAAGCCTCGACAACGGGGTGCTCATCTTGAGTGAAAAGATTCCCGGTGTACGTTCTGCAGCGATCGGGATCTGGATCAGGCAGGGTGCTGCGCATGAGACGAATGCCGATACGGGTGCGAGTCACTTACTTGAGCACATGGTTTTCAAGGGGACTCGCACCAGGTCAGCGCTTGAGATTGCAGATTCACTTGAGACGCTCGGTGGTTCACTAGATGCGTATACTAGTCGAGAACATACGTCCTACCAGGCACGTGTTTTGGATGAGCACATACCAGTTGCCTTAGATGTGCTTTCTGATTTGGTCTTATCACCAACTTTGCGCGACTCTGATCTTTCCCTAGAGCGTGAAGTGGTTCTGGAGGAAATAGCTCAGGTTGAGGATACACCTGACGATCTTGTTTTCGAGATCCATTCCGAACGTTTGTGGGATGGACATCCCTATGGGCGCTCGATATTGGGGACAAAATTATCTGTAGAGGGAATGAAGGGTGAGAGGCTGAGGGAACTGCACTCGGAAAGTTATGTTGGCGAAAACCTTGTTATTGCTGCTGCGGGAAACGTCGAACACGAAGAATTTGTAGATCGCGTCGCTGGCCTTGTGGACACAGTGGTTCCAGGAGTCCGAAGTGAACAAGTTGCGGGTCCGACGAATACTATGGCGGGCTTAGAGTTAATCGATCGGGAGACTGCACAGACCCATATTGTTTTCGGCGCGGAGGCGCCGCCGCACTCAAGCGAAGACCGCTACGCATTGATTTTGGTGTCGTCTGTTCTTGGTGGCGGCATGAGTTCACGATTGTTTCAGAAGGTTCGAGAGGAGCTTGGTCTCTGTTATTCAGTCTATACCTTCCAGAGTTTTTATCACTCTGCGGGTATGGTCGGTGTCTATGTAGCAACGCGCCCAGCGACGGCAGCTAGAGCTTCCGAGGCTGTAAGGCGGGTGTTAGAGCGTATTGCAGACCAGGGACTCTCCGAGGTCGACCTCGATCGGATAAAACAACAGGTTAAGGGCCAAGTAATGCTTTCTCTGGAGTCGACCGGTGCCCGTCTCCACAGATTGGCTTCGTTTGCTCTGCATGATGAGCCATTCCGAGGACTTGACGATGTGCTGTCTGGTATCGAAGCCGTGACGTGCGAGGACACACTGCGAGTCGCGGCGCAGTATTATGACCCTGGGTGCCACCTAGAACTGAGGCTGGGCCCAAGTTAGGCTGTATTCTCAGACGTCGACTGTAATCACGCACAATACCTAAACGCACGAGTGATCGAGATGCTGATTGGTGTACCGAAGGAAATTAAATCAGATGAGTACAGGGTCGCGTTAACGCCAGCAGGTGCAGAGATGTTAGCGGGAGCTGGTCATGAGCTGTTGATCGAAAGAGGGGCGGGCCTGGGCAGTGGTTTTAGTGACGATTTTTATGAAGCTGCGGGTGCCGCGGTTCTCGATACGGCGGATGAGATATGGGAAAGGGCCGAGATGATCCTGAAGGTGAAGGAGCCCATCAAGCCAGAGTGGCCCAAGATGCGTTCAGGACAGGTCATCTTCACCTATTTTCACTTCGCTGCATCTGAGGAGTTGACCAGGGCTGTTATTGATTCGGGAGCTATCGCCATTGCATATGAGACGGTCGAACTCGACACCGGCGAGTTGCCTCTGTTGACGCCAATGTCTGAGGTGGCCGGTAGAATGGCTGTTCAAGAGGGAGCGAAGTACCTCGAAAAGCCACAGGGTGGACTTGGCGTATTGTTGGGTGGGGTTCCTGGGGTGAAGCCTGGAAGGGTCCTTATCTTGGGCGGAGGAGTGGTTGGAACCAACGCAGCAAAGATGGCGTCCGGGTTGGGTGCCTCAGTAGCGATCATGGACATTAATCTCGACCGTCTTCGTTATCTTGACGATGTGATGCCTGCGAATGTTGAGACGCTTTTCTCCACGCGTTACGCGATCCGAAAGCAGATTCAGGAAGCAGACTTGATCATTGGTGCTGTTTTAATTCCGGGTGCGAAAGCTCCTAATCTGATCACGAAAGATGACCTCTCGTGTATGCGAGAGGGCGCTGTGATCTGTGACGTAGCCATAGACCAAGGGGGCTGTGTTGAGACAATGAAGCCCACTACACACAACGATCCGGTGTATACGGTTGATGGGGTCGTCCATTATGCGGTTGCGAATATGCCTGGAGGGGTGCCGCGGACGAGCACGCTAGCGCTCACGAATGCAACGTTGCCATACGCGATTGAATTGGCCAATAAAGGTTGGGAAAAAGCGTGCCATGACGATCGGGCTCTAAGATTGGGTGTAAGTATCGTAAACGGGCATGTTACTCATAACGGTGTGGCCGAAGCGTTCGGAATGGAATTTCGACTTGCGGATCAATTTCTCGATGTTCCCGCGAGGACCTGATGATGAAAGTACGTTTTCGTCGACTTTCGTCGAACCCGGATCTTCCTCTTCCACAACGGGCTACTGAACATTCTGCCGGATACGATGTGCGTTCTGTGGAAAAATGCGTGACTCTCGAGCCTGGTGAGATACGACTTGTTCCAACCGGTCTCATCATGGAGTTGCCGGAGGGGATTGAGTGCCAGGTGCGCCCTCGCTCAGGTATGGCCTTAAAGCATGGGATTACGCTTCCAAACAGTCCGGGAACGATTGATCCAGACTACCGTGGTGAGCTTGGTGTAATTATGCAGAACCTTGGGACTGAGTCGGTCACACTGAAGCGAGGAGAGAGGATTGCTCAACTCGTTTTCGCCCGCTTTGAGACTCCCGACACTGAGGAGACGGATGAACTGTCGGAGACCGACCGTGGAAGGGGTGGTTTCGGAAGCACGGGGAGCAGGTGAGCTAGATTGGTTTTGCGTTTCGGATAAAGGGAAAATACTAGCACACAGAGCGACGTAAACGTATGTTCATCTGCTTAAACTTTGTCTACGTCAAGACGATATTTCCCAACCTACTGCGCCTCCGTAATAGGCATCACGTTGCTTTCTGAATTCTCCAGCTGGCTTGGCTCCGGCCGATTGATTCCGGTCAACGATATAGCCGTTGACCTTGGAACTGCCAACACTCTCGTCTATGTAAAAGGTGAGGGTATTGTGCTAAATGAGCCTTCGGTGGTTGCTGTCGAGAAGGGAAGTAGGCGGATTCTAGGCATTGGCCTCGAGGCAAAGAGAATGCTAGGTAGGACTCCAGAGGGAATCGAGGCGATTCGGCCGCTAAAGGACGGGGTCATAGCGGATGTCGATGTGACTGAGATGATGCTTCGTCACTTCCTAAAGCAAGTTACTTCAAAACGGATCTTCCGCATCAAACCAACTGTGGTCGTGGGTGTGCCGTCAGGCATAACGGAATTGGAGCGTAGGGCGGTCAGGTCGTCCGCGATGTCAGCAGGTTCGAAAAACGTCTTCATGGTCGATGAGCCTATGGCAGCCGCGATCGGTGTGGGGCTTCCGGTAGAGACGCCCACGGGCAATATGGTGATCGATATCGGGGGTGGTACGACTGAGATTGCAGTTATAGCCCTCTCAGGAATCGTATCTAATACGTCGATCCGAGTAGGGGGCGACGAACTCGACGCTGCTATCGTGACTTTTTTGCGGAAGAACTACAACCTGCTCATAGGTGAGCCGACGGCTGAAGCAATCAAGGTCCAGATAGGTTCCGCGTTCGATCACGGGGAAGAGCAGGAACTAGAAGTGAAGGGGCGCGACCTTGTTTCGGGTATCCCGAAGACGGTTGTCGTCCACTCCCAAGAGATCCGAGAGTGCATTCAGGAGCCCATTCAGGCGATAGTTGATGCTGTGCGTCGAGCACTCGAAATAACTCCACCCGAGCTTGCGTCCGATATCGTAGACCGGGGAATCATGATGACCGGTGGAGGAGCCCTAGTTCGTGGGCTGGATAAGCTTCTGAAGCACGAGACTAATCTGCCGATCCACGTTGATGAGGACCCGCTCACGTGTGTCGTGCGAGGCGGGGGCAGGATTCTCGATGACTTGACGAAGTACCGTACCGTCCTCGTTCAGTAGCAGGTCTTAGGTTGCCCTCCTACGGCAACGGTCCCGATTCGGGTGCGGGAACCCGAGACCTGTTCCTGACTGGGGTAACGCTTCTACTAGCTTTTGGGACTACGTACCTCCCTCAGTCCACTCAGGAGCGTGTCTCTATGTTGTTGCAAGAGGGATTGCGCCCTTTTACAGCCCTGCAGGGCCTCGTTAGTGAGGAAGGCGCGAGGCGCGTTCGTGTTGAGGCACTACAAGAGGAGTTAGACTCCCTCTCCGCGATGATGTCGACGCATCGGGCAGTAACAGATGAAAACAGGACTCTTCGAAAGCTACTCGACCTTAGAGAGGCGTTAGGGTATGACTATCGCCCAGCCACGATAAGTCGACCCGGTACCCCTGGGTCAGAGAGCACCTTCCTGGTGAACGTGGGTACTGAGGACGGCGTGCGAGCGAGCGCGCCGGTTCTCGCTCCAGCAGGTCTAGTTGGTGTGATCCGTGAGTCGAGGAGCAGTAACGCAGTGGGAATCGACTGGACCCATCCGGACTTCCGCTCAAGTGCGATGCTAGCCGATGGTTCGGTGTACGGTATGGTGGAAAGCCGTCGGGGTGATTTCCGGGAAGACGATCGACTGATTCTTAACGGGATTCCCTACCACCAGGAGGTTGCTCTTGGACAGGTGGTGCTGACTAGTGGGTTAGGCGGTGTCTTCCCCAGAGGTATAGCGATAGGCACAGTCCTACGGATAGAGGAGGAAGAGGGAGCTTGGCGTAAGGCCTACGTTCTCGATCCTGCGGTTGCGCCAGGTTCAGCGACCCACGTGCTCGTGTTGGTGGGGGAATCCGCAGATAGTTTGAACCTAAGTGATTCTGAAGGGGAATACCGGTGAACGGTCTTGCGCGGTGGAGACAGTTAGTGTGGGTGAGCGTCCTCATGCTCTTCACGCTGCACTTCGTTCTTCATATCGGTCTGTCTTACGGGCGTGAGGCACCCGATTTCTTGACGCTTGGGTTGTTGATCGCTGCCCGAGAACTATCACTGTCCAGAGCTGCAGGACTGGGCCTTGTAGCAGGATTGCTTGAGGACGCGATGAGCTTGCTTGCGTTTGGTGCAAACTCGATCGCGATGACCCTTGTAGCGACGGGAGGCTCAGTTACGCGGGACCTTTTTGTAGGAGACTCGAGACTATTCTTCCCAGCTTATGTCTTCGCTGGGAAATGGACCCGCGATCTGATTCACTGGTTGGCTATGGGCCCAGAAGTCCGTCATCCGTTTATAGAACAGGCTGTATTGGAGGGGATGCTCGGGGCTCTTTACGTTGCCGGGATAGCGATTGTCTTTTCGATCGTGCGTAGCAGTTGGAGTGAGAGGTGAGACTCTATCACCCACGCGCGTTGCGTCGTCGTGCGAAAGGCCTCGTATTCGCAACAGGTGTAATCCTTGCTGGTCTGATAATAGCGTTTTTCCGATTGCAGGTGCTCCAGTCTGATGACTGGGTCCTGCGTGCTAGTTCCAACAGAGTGCGGGTTCTTCCCATTCCAGCTCCGCGCGGCATGATCTACGATCGAAATGGCATCATCATAGCTGACAACGTGCCGGGATATTCGATAACGGTGCTGCCTGGACCGGTGGACTCCGTTCGGGCTACCCTGACTCGTATGTCTGAACATATAGAGCTTTCTGATCGGCAAATAGAGAGGGTTTTGGCCCAGCTACGGCGTTTTGGTCGCGAGGTGGTCATCTATTCTGACGCTGACTTTGACGAAGTGTCGAAGATCGAAGAACGCCGGGCCGAGTTCCCTGGCGTCTACATCGACATGCGTCCCCGGCGTCGCTACAACCTAGGAGCGTCCGGCGCTCACCTGACAGGTTATGTGGGGGAAATTACTGAGGACGAGTTGGAGATGGAGATGTTTCCCGACTCGGCATACAGTCCCGGCGCCATTGTTGGTAAGATCGGGATTGAGCGTCAATACGAGTCTTTGCTCCAGGGCAGGCAGGGTGTGAGGTGGGTCGAGTTCGATGCTCGTGGGCGGATTGTAGGTGATTTTGCGGGAGTAGAGAGAACTGCTGCCGTGAAAGGTGAAGATTTACATTTAAACCTGGATTTTGGTCTTCAACAGTGGATCCACCAAATATTCCCCGACTCCATGTCAGGTGCGGTGGTCGCTCTCGATCCCAAGGATGGCGGTGTACTCGCCCTGTATTCTGCTCCCGGCTATGACCCAAATGCTTTTGTAGGAGGGATCGACACAGAGACTTGGGCCGGGCTTAACGAGAACGACCAAAAGCCCTTGTTCAACCGATCGGTGCTAGGCCTTTATGCGCCGGCATCGACCTGGAAGCTCGCCTCCGCTGGCATCGCTCTGGACGCAGGTGTTGTAACCCCTGATGAGATGATGCCAGATCCGTGTGAGGGTCAATGGTACTGGGGTAACCGCTTCTGGGGTTGCTGGGATCGGCAGGGTCACGGGTACAACACCTTAGCAGAGGCTATCGGAAATTCGTGTGACGTGTACTTCTATCAGCTTGGGCTGAGGCTAGGCTTGCAGCGGCTGCTTGACAGGTCAACCGATATAGGCTTCAGCCAGCAGTGCGGCGTTGATCTTCCACAAGAGAGTCGTGGTATTTTCCCCGAAGGCCCACAATTCTGGCAGGAACTGTACGGGTATCGGCCAACCGAAGGTGAAGCGCTAAATCTAGCGATAGGTCAGGGTCCTAACTCACAGACGCCTTTGAAGATGGCTCAGTTTTATGTGGCTTTAGCTCGTAATGGATCTGCCCCAGCCCCTGTCATCGCTAAAGGTGTGGCTACCTCTGAGGGTTGGCAGCTTGACTTGGCACCAGAGCATATCGAGTCATTACAAGAAGGCTTAAGAATGGTTACAGCCCCTGGAGGTACGGCACATTTTGGGACGGCTCTGGAGCACTGGGAAGTAATCGGAAAGACTGGTACGGGTCAGAATCCTTTGAGCGTCAGGGGGCTCGCGCAGGACCATGCGTGGTTCGCAGGCATGGCCGGCCCCCCTGGCGAGCCGCCGGAGATCGTGTTGGTAGCGATTGTCGAATACGGTGAGAGTGGAGGGCAGGTCGCTGCTCCGATCGTGGCTAAAGCAGCGGACTACTACCTTCGCTCCAAGCGTGGCATGCCGATCGATACAATCCAGACCTACAGTGAACACATCCTGAGTGGGCCTGTGCCCCAATGGTATCGGGATCGGTTCCCACGTGGATTCGCAATAGAAGCAGAGGAGCAGATCACTTTGGCTGCCCCGGCTGAAGGTGGCTCATGAGCTTCTCAGAAAAATGGGCCATCGATAGACGCTTGGTTAGCGCAACCCTGTTTTTGAGCCTTTTGGGGATCGCAATGATCTATTCGGCGGGGCAGGTCGAGGTCCCGAACGCTGTTACGGAGCGAGCTTGGCTCTCTCAGCTGCGGTGGCTTTTGGTCGCGCTGTTAGGGTTCACGGTCTTGTCGCGAATCCCTGTGCCATGGATAGAGTGGGCGGCACATCCGATATATGTTTTAGGCATCATCCTTCTTGGCGTGACTCTGATCATCGGGGAAGGTCGGGGAACAGCTGCCGGAGTGAAATCATTCATCAGGCTGGGCGGTTTCGGTTTTCAGCCGGCTGAGATCGCTAAGATTGCTACTATCCTCTGGCTTGCTCAGCATCTGTCCGATCGTGACAGTCCCCTCAGAACCCTCCGGGATCTGGTAAAACCGGGGGCGATTGTCGCACTACCGCTAGCGCTAGTGATGCTGCAGCCCGACCTGGGCACTTCTCTAGCATTCGTAGGAATTCTTTTTGCGATGCTTTACTGGGCTGCGACTCCAGTGTGGCTTCTCGCTCTCGTAGCGAGCCCTGTGGTTGGACTATTTCTTGCTTACGATACGGTGGTGTGGTCGACCTACATCCTTATCGTCATCGCATGTATGGTTCTTTTTCTGCGTTCGCGATTGTTCTTATTCGAGTCGGTAGCACTCGTCCTCGCGAATTTCGCGTCGGCTACTCTAGCTCGTCCACTTTGGAACTCTCTGGCGAACTATCAAAGGAATCGTATCCTGGTGTTCTTAGACCCTGAAGTCGACCCGAGAGGAGCTGGGTATCAGGTGATACAGTCGAAGGTAGCTATAGGAAGTGGCGAGTTCTGGGGACAGGGGTTTACGCAAGGTGCTCAGAAGCGGCTCGATTTTCTTCCTGAACAGCACACCGACTTCATTTTCAGTGTGGTTGGTGAAGAGCTTGGATTTGTAGGAACAACCCTGCTGATCCTTCTCTTCGGTTACGTGCTAACCCGGCTTCTGCGACTCGCGGCAGTATCGGATTCATCCTTTGCTGGTCTTTCGCTACTTGGTATTTTTGGAGCTTGGCTGGTTCATGTGCTGGTAAACATTGGAATGACTGCTGGCGTTGTGCCTGTCACAGGCATCCCACTCCCATTCGTGAGCTATGGAGGTACTTTTCTCGTCATGTCGTGGGTGGCCGTGGCGCTTGCCGTTAGGCTCTCTTACGAGCGAATCTGACTCACCTGACACAGAGCGATAGGATCCCTATGGCCTGGTTCCGCAAGGACAAAAAGCCGCTGAAGGCAGAAGACCGCCGTGAAGTCTCGACGGACGTCTTCGATAAATGCCAAGGTTGTGGTGATATTCTTTATCGTGAGCGTCTTGCCAACAACCTGAACGTGTGTCCGCACTGTGGCTATCACCTCCGGATTGGAGCGCGCACTTACGTCAGGATCTTATTGGATGAGGGCTCCTTCACCGAATTCGACGAGAACTTGAAGGCGAGTGACCCCCTCGGTTTCGTCGATCTCAAAGATTACCCGACCCGGATTGCTGCGGCAGAAGCTAAAGGAAAAAATGAAGCACTCATTTCAGGTTCCGGGACACTCAACGGAATCGAAATAACGATCGCGGTCATGGATTTCGACTTCATCGGCGGGTCGATGGGCTCGGTGGTCGGTGAGAAGATTGCCCGTGCTGGCCTCGCGGCTTTGAATGCTAGCACTCCATTTGTAATCGTAAGTGCTTCTGGTGGGGCAAGAATGCAGGAAGGGATCTATTCACTCATGCAGATGGCTAAAACCTCTACTGTCTTAGCTCGGCTGCATGAAAAGGCGCTGCCTTTTATTTCAGTTCTTACGCACCCCACTACCGGAGGGGTTACCGCATCCTATGCGATGCTCGGAGATGTTAATCTCGCCGAGCCAGGAGCGCTTATCGGCTTCGCAGGGCCGCGGGTGATTGAGGAGACAATAAAGCAGGAACTTCCCGAGGGATTCCAGCGTTCAGAATTTGTGCAGGAACATGGGATGGTGGACCTTGTGGTCGACCGTCGTGAGCTTAAATCGGTGATCGAAAAGCTTCTCCGACATCAGCATGCAGGTTGGAGCGACTGAGCGGGTCAGTGTTCGCTGACCCGCTTGTGGCTCGGCTTTTCCCGGTCCTTAAAACAGAGGTCCAGTGGGGACTAGAGCGGACAGAGAAAGCGCTGGTGGCGCTCGGGGATCCGCACCGGGCATATGAGACGCTTCATGTTGGTGGGACAAACGGTAAGGGCTCGGTCACGTCAACTGTGGGCTCGGTGCTACAGGAGACTGGACTTCGCACTGGGGTTTACACCTCCCCGCATCTGTGCACGATCCGAGAACGAATACTCGTCGACGGTACGCCGATCGGAGAAAGACATTTGCTTCAGTACGCAGATGAGGCGGCCTCGGCAATAATTGATAATGGTCTCTCTTTTTTCGAAGCGGTCACGGTTCTAGCGTTCTACACCTTCGCCAAAGAAAGCGTTGGAATTGGTGTCATTGAGGTCGGTCTTGGTGGTCGTTTAGATGCCACTAACGTCGTTCATCCGGAAGTGACGGCTATAACAAATGTAGCGATGGATCACGCCGGTTACCTGGGCGGAACATTAGAGGCCATTGCTCGGGAGAAGGCCGGCATCATCAAGAAGGGCGTCCCGTTAGTGACTGCGGAGTCGTCACTGCCGATTCTCGATCTTATACGGGCTCAAGCTGAAGAATTAGGAGCCCCGTTTTGCAGAGTCGATCAGACCTGGGTTCAAAATGTTCAAGTTAGGCGCAAAGTGACTGAACTGGTTCTGTCCACTGAGCGCTGGGGTGACCTTGAGCTGGAGACGCCACTTATCGGTCACCACCAGGCTATTAACGCAGCTCTGGCGGTATCCATAGTAGGACATCTTAATGATTCGGTCAGACCCTCAAGGGGCGAAGTAATAAAGGGTGTGTCATCCGTAGTACATCCTGGTCGAGACGATATTCGGGTGATCAATGGGTGCACTTTTGTGCTCGATGTTGCCCACAATATGGCAGGTGTAGAATCACTCGTGGACACGATTGACAGACTCGAGTTACCACGCCCATTGGTTATGTTGGTGGCGGTTTTGGAGGACAAGGATTGGCTTTCGATGCTCCCGCTACTCTTGTCTCGAGCGGATGCTGCGTTCTTGACTCACGCTCCGGCGGCTCCATTGGATCGACAATGGGATCCGGTTGTCGCTGCGGGCTCAGTTGATTCCACTACGCTCGTTCGTGTCGTCGGCGACTTCGAGAAAGCACTTGAGGGTGCGAGACTCCGGGCCGGGCATGGTACGGTTGTTGTCACAGGTTCGGCATATTCAGTGGGGCCTGCTATGACTCTTCTGGGACTGGATCCTTTGGCAGGTCAGGGTACATTGCGCACGTGACCTGACCTACGTGTCCTCTTCGAAGTACGATTACCCGTGTCTGATAAGGAATTCACCAAGCTACCTGGTTTTCGAGATTTTCCTCCGGAGGATTTCGCTCGCCGTTCATACATTCAAGGTGCGTGGCGACGGGTCGCGCAGAGGTATGGTTTCCAAGAATACGATGGTCCACCTCTTGAATCTCTTGACCTTTACGTGGAAAAGAGCGGAGATGAGATCGTTGGGCAGCTCTACAATTTTGTAGACAAGGGAGATCGAGACGTCGCGCTGCGGCCAGAGATGACGCCATCGCTCGCGCGCATTCTGGCAAAACGAAGCCGTGGCATGAGTAAGCCGATCAAATGGTTCAGTATGCCGCAGCTCTTTCGCTACGAGCGTGCTCAGCGCGGAAGACTGCGCGAGCACTTCCAGTGGAATGTTGACATCATTGGGGAGTCTAGCGTGGCTGCAGATGCGGAAGTGTTAGCCATTGCGATTGACGGGCTACGAGAGCTGGGGCTTACGGACAAAGATTTTGCTGCGCGCGTCTCAGACCGACGCCTTCTCACTGCACTTCTTTTGGGGATTGGTGTCCGGGAAGAAAACCTGGGAGCCACATTTGGGGTCATTGACAAGATAGAAAGGTTGCCGGCGGAGAAAGCGGAGCAATTGTTGGTAGAAGAAGCAGGTTTAGAGAACACCGAAATAGAAGCGTTGAAAAGTTTGCTGAGTTCGACCAGGATCGACGACGTTACACGTGAGTTCGGAGATGACTCCAGAGTAGCAGAAGAGTTGCACCGATTTCGCCAATACACTGATATGCTCGAATCAATGGGACTTGGCGATTTTGTCGAGCTGGACCTTCGAATTGTCCGCGGGCTAGCATATTACACTGGAATTGTTTTTGAGCTCTTTGATCGGAAGGGAGATCTGCGGGCGATCTGCGGCGGCGGAAGATACGACAGACTTCTGGAGTTAGTGGGGGGTGATCCGCAGCCGGCAGTCGGCTTTGGCATGGGCGATGTGGTACTGGGTGAACTGCTCAAAGAAATGAACCTCGTCCCAGAATACGAGAGATCTCTGGACTACTTCTTGGTGGCAGTAAGTAGAGAGGAGTATCCAGCAGCATTACGTTTGGCTCACCAACTGCGAGATCAAGGCCACTCCGTAGCCTACGGACTGAGGCAACAGGGTGTGGCCAAGCAAATGAAGGCCGCGGCACGTGAAGGGGCGAACACTGTGCTTATAATCGGGCCAGACGAGTTGGCAAATGGAACTGTCCTTGTGCGCGACATGACTTCTGGTGAGCAAAGGGAAGTTCAGAGGCAAGAATTCGAATGAGTCGTCGGCGACGTCGCGGCCGGAAGGGCGCCCGCGCTAAGACTAACCCAAAGCTACTTAGGTCTGATAGGGAAGCTGCGGCTCGAGCTCAGGAAGTTACGCAACGTGCTATTCGAAGGTTGGATTTGTTTGAGTGGCTTGTGTGGGGTGTTGGTGCGTTAATGGCCTTGACCGCTGGTGCCGGGATCGCGTGGATGATGGGGGTTGCGGCCGGTTGGAGCTTCCGGCCGACATGGTTGGTGTTTTCGATGCTGCTTTTTGTGATCCCAGGCGGGGTCGCGATCATTCAAATGCGTAAAGACGAACGGGGTTATGATTCCCGAATGAAGAACTGGATGTCGAAAGATGGCTGATAATAAAAATCTGACCCCCAGAGCCGAAGATTTCTCCACTTGGTATAACGAGGTGGTCCAGCGTGCAGAACTGGCCGACTACTCACCAGTGCGAGGTAGCATGGTGATAAGGCCGTGGGGTTATGGCATATGGGAAAACATGCAGCGCGCTTTGGATGAAATGTTCAAGGAGACCGGGCACGAGAATGCGTACTTCCCGCTCCTGATCCCATTGTCATTTATCGAGAAGGAGAAGGAGCACATTGAGGGGTTTGCTCCGGAACTTGCTGTCGTAACAAAAGCTGGGGGGAAAGAACTGGAGGAACCCTACGTGATCAGGCCCACTTCCGAGACCATCATCTACTCGATGTATGCGAAGTGGGTTCAGAGTTACAGGGATTTGCCGATACTCATGAACCAATGGGCAAACGTCATGCGCTGGGAAATGAGGACACGGCTTTTCCTACGCACGGCCGAATTTCTCTGGCAGGAGGGGCATACAGCTCATGCGAC
>DEBI01000048.1:50337-53241 GCA_002348465.1 Gemmatimonadales bacterium UBA2960
GGTATGCCTCCGATAACAGGTCTAAAGTCCGAATCAGAAAAGTTTGCTGGCGCGGTGCGGAGTTATTCCTGTGAGGCACTTATGCAGGACAACAAGGCCCTCCAGGCGGGGACTTCACACTTCTTAGGGCAGAATTTCGCAAGACAGTTTGATTTGAAATTTCAGTCTGAGGGAGGGCAAGAAGAGTACGCTTGGAACACTTCGTGGGGTGTCTCGACCCGACTGATTGGGGGACTCGTCATGACGCACGGGGATGATAAGGGCTTGATCGTTCCCCCACGCCTTGCACCGACCCAGGTAGTTATCGTGCCGATCCTTAAGGGTGAGAATTCGAGTTTGGTTTTAGAGAAGACGAAAGAGGTGGAGAGTCGGTTGAAGGCAGCAGGGGTGCGGGTGAAGATCGACGCGCGAGATAATGTTTCCCCGGGAGTGAAGTACTACGAGTGGGAGCGGAAAGGTGTCCCGTACCGGATGGAGATTGGGCCAAAGGATATCGAGAAGGGGTCCGTTGCGTTGGCCCGCAGAGTCGTTCCTGAAGGAGCCGAGAGAAAGTCTTTCGTGCTGGAGGATCAGGCTGTCGCTGAGATACCGAATCTTCTCGAGAATTTTCAGGCGGAACTCCGCGATGCTTCTGTAGCTCGGAGAGAAGAAAATACTGTTCGCGGAGTAAGTACTATTAATGAACTTCAAGAAGCCTTGGATGGTGGTGCGGGATTCGTATTCACTGGATGGAATGGAGACCCTTCAGTCGAAGAAGAGGTAAAAGGTCTCACGAAGGCCACGATCCGCTGTCTGCCAAGTGAGGAGTTCCGTTCTCCACAGACGCCTGTGAAATGCGTATCTGGTTCGGGTGAGTCGGTAACGGAGGTGGCTTGGGCGAGATCTTATTGACTCGTCCGTTCCCACGAGTCAACGGTCATCTTCTCTGCGGCGAGTTTCCACTACAGGACCTCGCCGCAGAATTTGGAACACCACTCTACGTCTACGACCTCAAATGGATTCGCAGCCGCGTAGCCCTTTTTCGTGATGCGTTCTCCGAGGTGGATCCCGTTATTGCATACTCGGTGAAGGCAAATGGAAACCTGTCGTTACTCCGTGAACTCTCGGACCTTGGATGTGGTGCCGATATCACAAGTGGAGGAGAGTTATTCAGAGCACGCTCAGCCGGCATCGAAGGAATGAAGATTGTCTTTGCCGGAGTTGGGAAGTCTGAGGATGAGATCGAGTTTGCCTTAGATGAGGGGATTTACGCGTTTAATGTCGAAAGCCACTCCGAGTTGCAGCGCATAAACCGCGTAGCTGAGAGAAAAGGAGTAACCGCGCGCTTTGGCGTTCGGGTGAACCCAGGCGTGATTGCGTCAACGCCGCACGAGTACACTGCGACCGGACACTCGGACACAAAATTCGGTGTGCCGTGGGAGGAAGCACAGGAACTCTACCGGTGGGCTCTTGAGCAGGAGTCACTTGATCCTGTCGGCATTGACGTGCACATCGGTTCACAGATAGCCGAGATCGAACCGTACATAGCCGCGCTTACTCGTGTTCTAAAAGTGGCGAGTGACCTCTCCGGTGAAGGTGTGCCACTGGAGTATGTCGACATCGGAGGAGGGTTTGGGATCGACGATGGTCAGGTGGCTGCGCTCGATATCGACGCTTTAGCGCGTGAGATAGTACCGAGAGTGATGGACTCTGGTTTGCAACTGATTCTGGAGCCTGGGCGAGCGCTAGTGGCCGACGCCGGTGCATTGCTCACAAAGGTAGAATACGTGAAAACGAATGCTCAGAAAGTTTTTGTGATCATGGACAGTGGTATGAGCGAGTTGATCCGACCCAGCCACTACGGAGGTTATCATGAGATTGAGCCCGCAGGGCCCATAGCAGGCCGTATCGACGCTGTGGTCGATATAGTAGGCCCGGTGTGTGAGACAGGTGATTTTTTCGCGATTGGTCGGTCTATGCCCATGCCCGAAGAGGGTGAACTTCTGGCAGTTCGAACCGTTGGCGCATACGGTTTCACGATGGCTTCCAATTATAATGGACGGCGTAGACCAGCCGAGGTGCTGGTTGATGGAACTGAGGTGCGGCTTGTGAGGAGTCGTGAGACATATCTGGACCTTACCCGCGGAGAACTATGAGTCACGAGCATGATCGAGTTCTGATTCTTGATTTTGGGTCTCAGTTTACTCAGTTGATAGCGCGTCGCATAAGAGAAGAGCGCGTTTATTGTGAAATCCATCCTCCTACATGCTCACTGGAGTGGATCCGAGAGTGGAACCCTGCAGCAGTGATTCTTTCGGGTGGGCCCAATTCAGTTTACGAAGAAGGTGTCCCGAAAACGGATCCACAGCTTTTAGCCTTGGGGCTCCCGATTTTGGGCATATGCTATGGCATGCAATTGATCGCTCAGATGGAAGGAGCAGAGGTATTGCATGGGCATCGAGAATATGGGAGGGCGGAACTTACTGTTAGGGCCTCAGGAGGCCTCTTCGCCGGGTTTGATGAAGATAGTGAGACGACGGTGTGGTGTTCACATGGAGATCATGTCGACGATCCGCCAGAGGGGTATGAACGCGTTGCGTCTACAGAAACACTTCCGACTGCTGCATTCAGAGCTGTAGATGGGCGCAGGATTTGGGGTGTGCAGTTCCACCCAGAGGTAGCGCATACGACTAGGGGTGACGACATCATCTCGAATTTCTTGTTCGAAGTCGCTGGGGTGTCGCCGACGTGGACACCGGGGGCTTTTGTAGAGGAGACTATCGAAAGGATTCGGAAACAAATTGGTGGTGCCACCGCAGTATGCGGGCTCTCCGGTGGTGTGGATTCTTCCGTGGCTGCGATGTTAGTGCATCGTGCGATCGGTGATCGGCTCACTTGCATTTTTGTCGACCATGGACTCTTGCG
>DEBI01000057.1 GCA_002348465.1 Gemmatimonadales bacterium UBA2960
AACTGGCGCATCGGCGATTAGGGACATAGGGTGCCTTAGACCGACCCCAAGCAGTATGAGGAACCCATGAACGGATCGATAGACCGTCGCGAATTCACACGTCTCTTCGCATTCGGCGGCTCAGCCGCTCTGCTCGGCCACCCGCGCTTCAAAGGTGTTGCAGCACCGCAACTCACACCTGACCGCGTCCGGCCCGGCGCTGTGGACTGGGCATCAGTACGCGAACAGTTCTTGATCCCTGAAGAAGTCACCGTGCTCAACGCGGCCAACCTGTGCCCAGCGCCTCGTCAGGTACTAGAGACAGTTCAGGCCCACACTGCGCTTCTGGACTCAGAACCCTTTCCATCCTACCGAAGCGAAGTGCAAGCTTCCAAGGAACGGACCCGGAACCTGCTTGCTTCACACTTGAAAACGACTCCCGAAGAGATTCTAATCACAAGAAACACCAGCGAGGCAAATAACTGGGTCTCGACAGGTCTCGCACTCGGTCCCGGAGATGAGGTGCTGATCTTCTCCGACAACCACCCCAGCAATAACACGGCGTGGAAAAAGAAAGCCGAGCGATTCGGCTACACAGTGACCGAGGTCGCTCATGTGGACCCACATCCGGGACATGAGTACTACATGCAAGCCTTCGAAGAGGCGATCACCAGTAACACCCGGGTCCTCGCATTCATGCAACATACCAACACGTCAGGCGACGTCCTGCCCGCTCGAGAGCTATGCGCTATGGCGAGAGAGCGCGGCATCGTCACGTTGGTCGATGGAGCGCAGTCATTCGGCCTCATGGATGTGGACCTCTCGGATTGGCAGCCAGACTTCTTCTCTGGGAGCGCGCACAAATGGCCATGCGGGCCAAAAGAGACAGGCGTGCTTTTCGTAAACCGACGCATGCACCAGAATTTCTGGCCGACGATGTACAGCGCGTACTCTGGAAGCCGAGGTTTATCGCGCACGCATGAGGGGATGGGCCAACGAGATACGCCTGCTCTTCAAGCGTTCGGTGCACAAATCGAATTCCTGCAAACGATAGGGCAGTACGAAATCGAAATGCGAAGTCGAGAACTGGCTACAATGCTAGTGGAAGAGCTATCCGCCCTCGATGGGGTGCACATGTGGACCCCGCACCAAATAGAGCGACGGGGTGCCGTCGTAACTTTCCAGCCCGGAACTCTTCGAAGTCAGGAGGTCCTGGCTGCACTCGAGCAAGACGGTATTGTCGCCGCCGCCCGCGGTGGGAGCGATAGGCCGGGCATACGGTTCTCACCTCACTTCTATAATACTGAGGATGATATCGAACGAGCTGTCGAAGCCATACAACGCTACTTGAGAAGAGGGCTTTAATCCACGTCCTGACAGTCCACAACTCCTTTCCCGTTCGAGATGTCCAAAACCGCTGATCACCAGATAGAACTCCTCCGGGATGCACTTCGGTACGCTGAGCATTACTTGGAGACACTAGACCAGAGGAGCGTCTACCCAAATTCCGAGGCGCTAGATGCCCTAGATGAATTCGATGAGCCGTTGCCGGCAGAACCATCACAGCCCTCGGATACATTAGCCATGCTCCATCGCGTTGGAGGTCCAGGGACGGTTGCCCAAGTGGGTGGGCGGTATTTCGGGTTTGTAAACGGTGGCGCACTACCTGTGGGAACAGCCGCTCGAGTACTCGCTGATGTCTGGGATCAAAACACAGCCCATTTCATCATGTCACCGGTCGCAGCTCGGCTCGAGGCCGTCTGCGAGCGGTGGATGGCCCAACTTCTAGGTTTTCCTCAAGAGACTGCTGCCGGGTTTGTAACTGGAACGACCCTCGCGAACGTCTCGGGTTTGGCTGCAGGACGAAATGAGATCCTACGGAGAAAAGGTTGGGACGTCTCAGAATCAGGCCTCTATGGTGCCCCACCCATTCCTGTCATCGTAGGACAAGGCGCTCACGCGGCGGTCCGGAAATCACTGGCGCTTTTAGGGATGGGGGATACCCACACTCAGGTGATTCCTGTCGACGACCAAGGGCGCATGATCGCCAGTAAAATACCAGAGATAGAGGAAGGGACCCTCGTCGTCGCTCAGGCGGGCAACGTGAACTCAGGTGCGTTCGATCCGGTAGGCGAGATTTGCGATCGCGTGCACGCAAATAGTGGCTGGGTGCACGTAGACGGTGCCTTTGGGCTTTGGGCCGCTGCACTTCCGTCACTCAAGGAACATGTCAAAGGCATAGATCGCGCAGACTCATGGGCGGTTGACGCTCACAAGACGCTGAACGTCCCATACGACTGCGGTATCGTTCTGTGCAGGGATCGAGCGGCTCTGGAAAGAGCGTTTAGCGCTTCTGCGGAGTATTTCCAGTGGAGTGACGAACGGGAACCGATGCGTTACACGCCCTCGATGTCCAAGCGAGCTAGGTCCATCGAGCTTTGGGCCATCCTTAAGACACTGGGTCGAGAGGGGGTCGTAGCACTGATAGAACAGCTCTGCTCCCATGCACAAAACTTCGCCAGTCAGCTCCATGAGCGAGGCTTCGCCATCCACAATGACATCGTCTTCAACCAGGTACTCGTCTCCTGTGATTCTGACAAAGAAACGCAGAGTACTCTTGCAGCGATTCAAGACATGGGTGACTGCTGGTGTGGGGCTTCTACCTGGCATGGACGTTCTGTCATCCGAGTCAGCGTCTGCTCGTGGGCCACAACCTCCGAAGACATTGATAGATCAGTCCAGTCGTTCTGTGCCGCCCGAAAAATCGCTCGAGCCAGTAACTGAGCTTGCAGAGGTAATGCGATGAAATTGCTCAACACTGCGATGGCTCCTCCCTCGTGGACCAGACCTCTTAAGAAACGCGTTTCAAGAATAGTGAAGTCAAAATGAAACGAGTAATGACAAGCGGATTAACCGGTGGACTCGAATACGACCTGAGCCTCCCCAAGGGCACCAGGGCGGCCGACACCGTAGCTGTTCTCCTTCATGGACGCGGAAGCCATAAAGGTGACCTGCAGGGCCTCGCACCCCTCCTTCCTTCTAACTGGGCGCTAGTGACACCGCAGGCTCCCTTCGTTGGAGCGCCCTGGGGTTACGGCCCAGGATGGGCGTGGTACCGGCATGCCGGAGAGAACCGACTGATCGAAGACACCCTGAACTCAAGTATGGCTTCGTTAGACGATTTCCTCAGAGCACTCCCCGAGTTGTTAGAATTTACTCCGAAGTCCCTCATCCTGGGTGGATTCTCGCAAGGTGGGACGACCAGCTTATCCTACGCGATGACACGTCCCGGTGTCGTAGACGCCGTCTGGAATTTCTCCGGATTTGTGCACGCCGGACTCACCCTGCCGTCTGGAGAAAGAGCAAAAACTGCGACTCCGATCTTTTGGGGTCACGGGCGCCAAGACACAGTGATCCCGCACTCGATCGCAGTATCAGGACAAAAAGCGCTCACCGAAGCAGGAGTCTCATTCACTGATGCGGACTACGACATCGGCCACTGGATCGTGGATGACGAGGTAAAAAGAGCGCTCGAATTTGTCTTAGCCGAAACCTCGGTGTCTAATGACGCAGATGTCGACCCATCAGGAGCCTAACCCGCAACTAGAAAAGCTTTGCCCCGTTAGGCACCGTAGCATCCGGGGAGACAAGAACGACTCGTCCGATCTCATCAGGGATACCGGTGACCAAGCACTCAGAAAGAAACGGGCCGATCTGCTTCGGCGGAAAATTCACTACCGCTAGAACCTGCTTTCCAATGAGCTCATCTGGAGTATACAGACCGGTGATCTGGGCACTCGATCGTCGGGGGCCAACAGCCTCACCGAAGTCTATCTCAAGCTTATAAGCCGGCTTTCGGGCCTCCGGAAAGACTGCCGCCGAACGAATTGTCCCGACGCGTAGCTCAACCTTCTCAAAGTCTTCCCAAGTGATCTCTTTCATTTCGCTCCATCCTGAAGACTGGGACCTGCATATCCAGTGAGTTCGACATAACCACGCCCACTAACTTCGTTTCCACCTGGTCCTTTACCGCTGACACGGACTGATCCCTCCCAGTACCTGAAGGCCACACGCAATTCCTGATCGGGTAAAGCAGGGGTTACCGTCAGATCCAATTCCTGTTCTGGGACTCGAATGCGCCAACCTGATGGATACTCGGCATCATCCACCGGAGAAAGCCAAGTTTGGGTGGGCTCCACCAAAACACCTCGTCCCCATTCAAGCGGTACCCTTAGCCCCTCGGGACTGATCAGCACTCCATCGCTGAGTGGGTCAGGCGACCCATCTTCGCGCCGAAGTTGGTAGACCATTAGGTCCCACCCGTCACTCAACTGAAGAGCGAACCAGTCCCAACCAACCTGCCCATCCGAAAGTGCCGACGTCGACCACTCGCGATCAAGCCACGCTAAACCAGAAACCTCTAGGTTTTCTTCGTCGATCTGAACGCGTCCGCGGGTCGGCATACGCGTATGAGCGTAATAGTAAGACGCGTTCCCTGGTTCGATCCCTTTTTGACTCAGCCCTGAATCACCTTGGAGCACATACGGTTTGCCAGACTCGAGAATGAGATCAAGGTTCACG
>DEBI01000082.1 GCA_002348465.1 Gemmatimonadales bacterium UBA2960
CGGACCGTTGCGGTTGATTTCCGAGAGGTCGCCCCGGCGCTTGCACATCGAGACATGTACTTCGGATCCGATGGCGGCATTAATGACGAAGAGTATCGTTTTTCCCACAAGTCCTCTGGTGTGCCAGGTACCGTTGCTGGTCTGGACCATATCCTGAGGGAGTACGGGACCATGTCCTGGGCAGAAGTGGTTGAACCTGCGATAAGATTAGCCCGAGATGGAATAGTTGTGACCGATGATCTCGCAAATAATTTGAGGGCCAGTAAGTCGCGGCTAACGCAGAATCCAGCTGCGGCTGAGGCTTTTTACAAGGCAGATGGAAGTGAGTACGAGGTAGGTGAAATACTTCGTCAGCCAGACTTAGCGTGGTCACTGGAGCAGCTACGTGAGGGAGGTGCAGACGCATTTTATCGCGGTAGCATTGCTGATCGGATCATAGCTGACATGGAGGCGCACAATGGGATCATCACCCGAGAAGACCTAGAGGGATACCGAGTCCTCGAGCGTGATCCGGTGGCCGGGAGATACCAAGGGTTCGATGTACGGGCCATGTCTGCTCCCAGTTCAGGGGGCATGCATATCGTGCAGATGCTAAACATCCTGGATCGGTTCCCGATACCTGAGTTGGGCTACGGTAGCGCAGACGCGATGCATATCATGGCCGAGGCTATGAAGCTGGCCTACGCAGACCGGTCGAAGTACCTCGGGGATCCTAGTTTTGTCGATCTTCCGGTAAGGCAACTGACGAGCGTGGATTATGCCGCAGACCTCGCGGCGGGTATCGACATGGATAGTGCGCGGCCTTCTGAAGAAATTGCTCCCGGAGATCTGACTGCGTACGAAAGCCCGGAGACAACCCACTATTCAGTCATGGATGCTGAAGGCAACGCTGTGGTGAACACCTATACGCTGATGTTCTCGTACGGCTCGGGGGTTGTCATTGATGGTGCGGGTTTCCTGATGAACAACAACATGGGCAACTTCACGCTCCGGCCGGATATCCCGGATGCCTTCGGGTTAATGGGGAGCGTAGACAATCAGATCACAGCGGGCCGCAGGCCAGTTAGCTCTATGACGCCGATTATCGTGCTGCGAGATGGTGTGCCTTATCTCCTGACCGGTAGCCCGGGTGGAAGCCGCATCATCACGACTAATCTACAGTTACTCGTGAACGTTTTGGGGCATGAGATGAACATTGCAGATGCCACAGTTCGTCCTCGAATCCATCATCAATGGCAGCCGGACCGGTTGGAGGTTGAGTCAGGGTTCGGTCCGGATGCAATCCGCATATTAATGGGCCGCGGTCATAATGTTGTGCCAGGTAGAGCTATGGGCAGCTTGCAGACCGTTCTCTTTGACGGAAACCTCTTTTACGGCTTCTCGGACCCGCGCCGTCCTGGGGCACTGAGTCTGGGATTTTCTCCGTAGGCCTGAGGTTACTTGGGAGAAGCTTCTGGTTTAAGGCCGAACGATCTAATCGAAAAGATTTCGTCCGACCACTCCCCAGCTACCCAGACCACGGACCCTTGAGCACGTCTTAACTGCCCGGGTACTCCTGAGAGGAGGATCGCAGTTTCAGTGGGCTTGGACGAAGCCAGTTCCCAGTGTCCCTCCTTATGTCGGAGTACTCCCAGATAGGCAGGCATCCCATCAACAGACTGCACTTGGAATGACTCAGCTGTAATGATTTTCTCTGGCCCTAGGCCTGAGGCTAGTTCTCCACAGGCTTTGATCACCACCCCGCTCAGCCATCGAATCTGCTCCTCAAGTTCTCCAGCGATACGTATTTGCTCTTCATCCTCGCCATTTAGGATTGTGAGAGGGGCAAGCCCTGTACCGATTTGAAAAACTGCTCCGGTCATACATCTCTGGGACGGTGTTACCACTAAGGGTTCTTCATCCAAACCTGTTGAGCATGACGCTGTGAAGAGCACTGCAAGAGCGATGAGCCTCACTGAACGCGGAAGATCCAGAAGTTCATTGTTGCGGGAAGCGCTTCCCCATCTGGCGTCCTGATTGCTATACCGGTTGGCTCGTGTGAACCTGGCGGCTCCCACTCCAAGTAAGCAGTAGAGCCACCTCTTACCGATTTACTTATTGTTGGTTCAGCATCTGAACTGAGATATGGCTGGAGTTTTCTATCAACCTGATCATCGCTGACCAAGGACATAATTGGGTTGAAGTCAAATGAGGTGAAAGCGCTCGTTGTTGAGTTCTGATGCACTCCGTGGCGTCCATCCGAGTATAGATTGAGCCCGAATAAGGTCTGGATCTCGCTGATCCCACTCGCCCCAGTTGTCGTCACCAAGTTGTTATAGCCGAATTGAGCAGCGTTGGTCAGTGCTCGCATCAGGCCTTCTTCACCGCCAGCGTAGCCGGGACCGTAGTGGTCGAGTATGAATCTGAACAGAGTAGCTGGGTAACCGTAAGGAGCTCTTGCCCCTCCTGTGCAAGGACCCTGGGGGTTCCTTCCTAGCCATGTACATTCTTCCGGTGCTCCTGCTCCTGAACTTGAATAGCCAAAGTAGTGCGACATATCGGTGTAGAGGTCTTGATACCAAGACCAACCATCAAGGAATTCAGTTGTTCCGAGATTGTCGCCTGTATGGCCGAGTACTGAGTTGCCCACGATCCACTCTGCTAGGGTTGCACCACCCTCCATCTCCCAGACAGTCTTACTCGCTGCTCCCCGATGTAAGGATTGGGTGAACTGCACGATGTGGGCTACTTCGTGTGCTAAGAGGGAGGGCATTCGACCTGCTATAGATTCTTTTGTGACAGCGTCTCCGTGAAGGCCGTCCGGATCAGGGACTCGGGCATAGAAGATTTCACCGTTGTTACTGCCAGGGCATGATGCTTTAGGATAGAAATCGATTGCCGCGACATACCCCTGAGCTTTACCGCCGACGTTCACCTCCTTGGTCAGAAATACACCGATGCGATTGCCAGCGTCGAGTCCAAAGCCGTCATTGGTTGATTGGTCGCCGTAGTAAGCGAAGAGCGTAGGTAGGGTGGTTGAGCTAAATGTCTGATCCCACGCGGCATATTCTTCTGCTGTGAACGAAGGTTCTAGGGGGTTTGCCGGGTCTTCCAAGTATAGTGCCCGGTCTCCGACATATCGTACTACAGCATTTATCGTGTCGAACACTGTACACTGCGATGCGGACCAGTGATCTGGAAAGTTGATGGCGATTGTGTCCCCGATGGCACTAGGTGAGACATCGGCACCCAAACGGGCTCTAGTCATCTGCTGAGATGTAACTCTCCCCAGGGCACCTTGATCGATCAGTCGCCGTTCTACTTCTCTGCGTTGTAGCTCGGCCCGAGCGAAAGCGAGTCTTTCTTCTTGGCGTTCAGGATTGACAGACAGTCTTAGTGATGGGGTGTGAGGTTTTGAGAACAGACTTAGAGGCGCTGTGAACGGAGCCTCGAAGTATTGAACCTCGGAACCCGAAATCATGGGTCCTGCGTTGTTAGCGCCGCTCAATGTGACGCCTGCTACTGCAGTTTGCGTGAACGGTGTTAGTGCGGACATGCTCTCGGAACTCGAAAAGACACCAACGATGTATTTCCTCGATTCCGTTGCAGCACCGAGTCGGATACAACTCCCATTACCTGAAGTAACCACTCCACTACCGACTGCTAACGAAAATGACTCCGCCGCAGGCCGGATTCCCACGGTCGCTGTTCGAGTCTTGGTGGCGACTGTGACAACCACGTCGGCTAATCGAGTGGGTTTACAAACGGCTTCCGGGACGGTGATTTGTAAATCTGTTTCGGTAGCTGCCGTCACTGATGCTTCGAGTCCATCGACCGTCACTGTGTTTTCCGAAATTGTCCCGGAAAATCCAGAGCCCGTTATGGTGCCGGTTGCCCCCTCCGTCCAGATCACTCCTATGGGATCAATGACGATCCCACCTTCCTCGACCGTGATTACGGTGCTAGAACTGGTGGAACCGCTGGTGGCCGTGATGGTGTCGATACCGTCGTTGATTGCCGTCACCAGTCCCGCGTCAGTTACTCGCACAACCGCAGTGTCAGACGATGCCCACGTTATTGAGGGATTCGAAATTTCTGATCCACCAGAATCTCTTATCGCGACGGCCATGGATATCGTATCACCTAGCACGGTGAATCTGTGCGAAGTCGGCGTCATCTCCAGGGTTGAGGCAACTTGAGCGACAGTGACCGCCGAAGTTGCACTGGCCGACCCGGATTTAGCTGTAATTGTTGCGCTTCCATTCTCCACAGATGTGACGAGACCTGCTGATGATACTGTCGCTACGGTTGCGTCGGATGTAGACCATGTCACCGGGGCGTTGGACATCGTGGCCCCATTCTGGTTCTTTACTGTCGCAGTTAGCGAAGTCGTTTCACCCAGCGAGGCTAGCGTGACACTCGGGGAAGAGAGCGTCATTGAAGTCGCTACCGGAACAAAGGGTTGCGTTGGGGTTGCAGGCCCTCCTCCCGGATCGCCTCCGCAGGAGACTAGTCCAAGTAGCATAAGATATTTGACCGGTCTTTTCGTCATCTAATCAATCTTTCTAGGACAGTAATCTGCGACGGGAAGTGATCTTGATCTGTCGGCCTTGTCAAAAAGGATTCTCAAGATCTCGCTTACGCACAGAGAATTCGGACAATGGCTTTAGCCAGTCCTCCAACGTCTTGATTAATCGCGTGCGGGGGGACAGGACGGATACCTGACAGTCTCCGTTCCTTCAGTCCACTCTCCACATTTTTTCCCGTGTGAGTAGGATCCTTTTGACTCTAACTGGCCGTCTTCGTGGTAAGACTCAAATGGTCCGTGCAGTTCACCTTTAGCGAAGGAACAAACCCACTCCGGCTGGCCGTTTTTGAAGAATGATTCAAATGGTCCGTCCTCTTTACCGTCGGAGTATGAACCCTTCATCCACAACTCACCGTTGTCGTGATAGTCCTCGTAAGGCCCGTCATTTCGGGACCTCCATTTCGCTAGCAGTTCCTGCAGCATATTGAGTCTCTGAAGAGCTAGTTCGGCAGAGCCAGGATGACTCACATCGAGAGCTGACGATTAGGCTGACTGTCTTTAGTAAAGATAGCCTAGACCTATATAGATCGGGGCTGCTGCTTCATCAGAGTGACCGACATCCACTGCTACGACAAAATTCTCTCCGAGCCCCAGACGCACACCACCTCCATATGCAGTCGTAAGGTCGGATAGGAGTTCGCCGATTTGGAGATCGTCTTTCCAGACTCGTCCATTATCAATGAATCCGGAGAGCACGATGTGAAATGCTCCACCTGCCATCGTGAAATCGTGTGCGCGCCATCTGAGCTCTGCGTTCCAGAGGAACATCCCTTTACCGATATAGCGATTCTTTGGGATTCCCCTCAGGGTTTTTGCGCCACCGAGCCCCTCCTCTTGCTTGAAAGACGTTTGGACGATCGACAGATCATAGAATGGAGCAGAGCCTTCGATATTCTGAAGCAGGAAACGATTCGCGAAGGTGAGCCTGTCGCCCAGCGGAAAATATCTTCGATCGGCCAGAGTCCAACGGAGGTACTGTGACTGACTGCCCAAGAACGTGGGAACAGCCTGGACTAGGAATTCAGACCAAGTGCCGCGATGAGGCCCGGTCTCGCGATCTCGGGTGTCCCACACAACTCCTGCACGCAGGTAGTTTGACCAGCCACCCGGTACGTTTTCCGAGAACTCAGTGCTCAGAAGTGTTCTCGTGGCGTTCTCAGGCAGAGGCTCTACGCTAGTGCGCGTGACTCCCCCTCCAAAAAGGATGCGAACCGGAGAACCCTCTAAGGGACGTTGGAGGTTCATGGAAACTTTTGTTCGGCTGCGTCCGAACCTGTAGTAGTACTGCCCTTCAGTCTCTTCCAACGTCTGGTCGTAGATCGAGTTATTCCCAAGCCCGTAATAGGGCGACGCGATCAGCCGCTCGCTTCGAAGAAAGCCATCAACACGCCACCCATTTGATAGCAGGTGGGGAGCATCGAAAAAGACAGTTAGCTCGCGCCGTCCTTTGGTCGTGAACTTTAGGGTGGGTTGGATGGTGAATCGGTAGGGAGAGTATCCACCTTCTCCGTAGAAGTAGGCTTCTAACAATACCCCGTATCCGAATCCTTCGTCGGAGTCGTAGTTGATGGCAGGAAGACCTGTGATTTGCGCTCCTGTTTGGTCTGATGTCTCCTGAGCGCCTAGCGAAACGCTTAGGGTGGCCAACAGCATGAGGACGTTTGTTGCGCAATTCCGGAGCATCTTTCCTTACCCTCCTCTGTCCTGTCTCACTTTATCAATCCGATCAATTTCCCTATTAGAAAGCCTAGGAGCGCTGAGATCAGTGGCATACCGACTAACGCTCCGAATGCCATCAGTGTGCCGAGGTTCAGGCCTACTGTGAGTAGGTCAATGAAGAAGCCACCGACTGAGTATGTGACACCAAGTGCTAGTCCCGACCATGCTCCTATGACTAGGCCACGAAACTCGCAGGACAATCGCGAGGTCGCGTTTTTATTTCTTCGAATCAAGTCGCTTAGGTTTAGTCCCACTTGTCTCTGGCATCCCAGGTGTCGGTGATTTATCGGGTGTCGTTACCCTCAGCGGAGTTCCTGAGCTGCTGGTACACGTGGGCATTGAAGGCCTTACAGTCATTGACCTTCTGATTACCTGACCATGCTGAAAAAACAAAAGCGCCGAAGGCTAGACTCGTAGAGACGGGGTCACCTAAATAGTTAGGCTCTCCACCCAATTCGGCGACAAGGAAGGCGCCGTACGCAGCCGCCATGAAGCCATCAGCGAAGACCAAAGCCTTTCCATTAGAGCAGGGCGCCATGAGCGCGACAGCCTCTAGCTCAGACGGATCTTCGACATCTTCCCAGCCAACCGGCGGCCCATCGACAAGCAGTGCGCCGCATCCAGTCAGAGAAGGGATAAGCAGCATTATGCACAAAGCTTTTCGGGCCATATTTGCTTCTTTCATGGTTGGATCAATCCTCCATTGCGCAGGGCTCTTGGGCGTCACTGGTAAAGCTCAACGCTACGACTAGCCACTCACCGTTGATCTTTTTCCAGACCGCTAGGTACTTGCCAACATCCAAAAGATCGTGGTCATCCCCCGCCAACACCATCCGATTCACTCCGTACTCGTACGCCAGATCACCCGAGTCAGCCATTTCGAGGTGAGAGGATGCTCCCGAGAATTCACGCAAAAGACCACTCTCAAAATACTGTTCGTAAAGTTCGCGGATTGCTTCCTTTCCCTTGATCAGAGGTGAGCCGGCAGGTTGCATGATTGCATCCTCAGCCCAGTACTTTAGGGCTTCCGGAACATCGAACGCCACCTCGGCGGCGACGACCCCCTCAGTCCGAGCCTGCAGTGCTGCTCTTTCTCTAGTTAAGAGGTCTCCACCGTTACCTTGAATGAAACCAGCTAGGATCTCGGCGATGCTTCCATCGTACAACCCCTCTTTTTCGCTGTCTTGAGGAGCGTGCTTAGACATTTGCTGATTCCCTTTCATAGGTGCTATACCACTGATACTCACCCCCCAAAGCTTCTTGCGCTTATTCGATAAGTCAAGCTGATCATAGTATCGAGCAAGCAAGTCCATGTGAAGAGGCGAGCATCTGTTGCTTAACTCAAGGTGTCCTCTACTTCCTGACGACACCGAACCCTCAGGTACCTTCTCCGGAGGCAGGATCCAAGGCCTGTGCCATAAGACAGATCAGTTCGTATGCTACCGTCGCTGCAAGTGCTGACGTAGAGCCGGTTGGATCGAAGGGTGGGGCGACCTCTACGACGTCAGCTCCGACAAGTGACACGCCACGGAACCCGCGAAGCAGCTGCAGGGCTTCCCTAGATGTGAGCCCACCTGCTTCCGGTGTGCCTGTACCCGGAGCAAAGGCGGGATCGAGGCTGTCGATGTCGAACGACAGATATATGGGACCTTCACCTACCACTCGACGAGCCTCCTGAATGACTGCCTCAATTCCCATTTGCTCTACTTCGTGCATGAACAGCACTCGCATCCCAGTCTCTGATGAGTAGTCCCACCCTTCTGTTGAGTTCTGTGCTCCTCGTATGCCTATCTGAACGGTTCTCTTAGGATCTACTAGCCCCTCTTCTACC
>DEBI01000007.1 GCA_002348465.1 Gemmatimonadales bacterium UBA2960
GTGGCTTGGCCCATCATGTCGATAAAGCCGGGGCTAACCACCCTATCCTCCGCGTCAATGATTCGAACAGCCTCGTGGTCGGCCAGTGTACCAACGGCAGCAATCCTGTCTCCTCGAATTCCGATATCGGCGCGAAACCAAGGGTTACCGGCCCCATCGACCACCCGGGCATTGGTGATAAGTACATCGAACGAGCTGTCAGAGCCGGGCTCAGTCGAACAACCCACGATTAAGACAATCATCAAACACAAAGTGCCAGATAGGAGATCGGGGAACCTCCGTGTCGAGTGCTTTGCAGTTGAACGCTTTACAAAAGTGTGTTTCATGATCATTCCACTAGAGAGAACCGGTCCAGTTGATCACGGACTCGTAAGTCGAACTAACGCTCACCGCAATCGCTGCATAGTGCGAGGTCCTATTCGAAGAAGCATGCAAGCCGAACTCACCAAAACTTAGCCACGCCAGCGTCCCACTTAGATGCTCCTGTTTAGTGCACTTAAAAGAACATAGCTTCTCCACTCAACCCCCTCTTGTACCCCCTCCGAAGCCACTCCTATGCCCCGCACTTTTCTGTCCATCTTTTTCTTGACCGCCTGTGTATCTGGCGACAACACATCTGTTGGAGAAAACGACCACTCTGCAGCCGTGTCAGTCGACTATTTCGTTGAATCATCACCCGATAATGTGTCCTGGGGTTGGTTTCCGATCGAGAAAGAGCCAGTACTCCGCATACAGTCCGGGCAGACCGTAAGCATCAACACTCTGACCAGTGCGGGTGCAACGCAAAGGGAAGCACCAGCTGAATACCTGCCTACCCTTGGCATCGATCTTGACCAAGTGCTCGATGATGTCACCGCCTTCTGGGAAACGCGTGAAGATCGACCGAGAGAGGGGCGAGACGGGCACATCATCACGGGGCCCATCTACATCGAGGGCGCTGAGCCTGGGGACATGCTCGAAGTGGAGATCTTGGACGTCACAACGAGAGTGAATTGGGGCATCAACAGCACGAGCGCCAACGGCGGCGTGCTTTCACCCACTTATCCAGGCGCACGTGAAGGAGACAGGGAACTCGACATCCCCTCGGGTAGCCGTCACATCATTAAGACCGAAGGGGCTAGGAACGAGGAATTCGCGATATACCCTGGCGGGATCCGCGTACCACTGGCTCCCTTTATGGGCATCTATGCCGTGGCACCAAATCCAGTCCTAGGGGAGCCTGGCGTTGAGGTAGAAGGCGTGCAGGGTTCAGTGCCTCCTGGAGCATTCGGCGGAAATCTTGACATCAAACATCTCAAGGCCGGATCGTCGGTGTATCTGCCAGTATTTCATCCAGGCGCCCTGTTCTACGTGGGGGATCCGCACGGAGCACAGGGTGACGGCGAGGTCAGTGGGACAGCAATCGAACAGTCCCTTACGGGTGTATTCCGCTTCAACCTGCACAAAGACAGAGAGATCAATACACCGTGGGCAGAAAACGATACACACTACCTACTGATGGGTATCGATGTCGACTTGGACCGGGCCGTGAAAAAAGCAACGTGGGCTGTCGTAGACTTCCTAGAAGACAGGAAAGGCTTAGATGCTTCGACCGCCATGTCACTCGCGAGCGTAGCGACTGACTACACCATCAGCGAAGTCGTCGATTACACCCAAGTGGTAACGGCCTTCATTCCGAAAGGCATCTTTCCAGACTGAGCTAAGGCAAAGTCAATCGTTAGCTTCGCAAGCTGAAAGGACAGCAGCTAACGCCTGATCAATCTCCTCTTCAGTGTTAAAAAAGTGAATCGCTAACCTCAGGTCACCTTCTCTCCGGACTGGAGATGTCAAAATATGCTTTTCAGCAGCTAGGTGATTGTATACGTCGGTCGCATCACATCCAGACGGTAGGCGTACCACAAAAACTCCTGAACGATCGACTTCCGATGGAGGTGAAGCCAGGCTAAGGGGCGCCTCTTCTTCAACCCTAGCTACAGCGTACTGAACCAGGTTTTGGATGCGATTGAGCACTCGGTTCCACCCGAGGCTCTCCATCCATTCGACGGCATACTGAAATCCGGCGAAGTCCGCGAGCGCTCTCGTACCAAATTCATATCTCGCAGCGGTCGGAAGAAGCGTGTACCTGCCAGCATAGTCGAGTTCCGCGTGACTGTGTGATCCCGCCCATGAAAGCTTCAGATCATCCAGTCGTTCGGGCTTCACGAAAAGGGCACCAGTTCCCTTGGGCCCACAGAGCCATTTGTGTCCGCACGTGCTATACGCATCACACCCAAGTGCGGAAAAATCCATAGCCACGCATCCTGGACCTTGGGCTCCATCCAGATGGAACACGATGTCGTCACGTCTCAGGATTCCCGCCAATTCAGCACAATCGTCAGTTCGCAAACTCCGGCCGTTGTTTCGGCTCACATGACTGAGGCTAACCATTCGAGTCCGTGATGAGAGAGCGGAACGGACCTCCGGGATTAGATCAGTGCCTGCATCTAGGTTGATCTCCCGGATCACTATGCCAAAACGGTCTCGAAGTACGAACCAAGGAACCACGTTCGCCGGATGTTCCTGATTGCTAATTATGACCTCGTCTCCCTCACTCCAATCACGCGACCAAGCAACAATGCTGATCCCCTCCGATGTGCTATGAGTTAGAGCCACCCCACCCTGGGGCACTCCGAACTGTTCTGCCAGATAAGACCTCAAAGTTGGCTCTATCGACGCCATTTCTGGGGAATACCTAGGATCAGCAGGTCCCTGATTCTGGAAATGGAGACGGTCTGAAACCCCATCTAAGACACGCGTTGGCGTCAAGCCCACACCACCAGTCTGGAAATATGTGCTCCTCCCCGTAGCAGGAAGCTGCGCTCGGGCGTCCCTCACCCAATCCCCTGGCTTGAATGACTTCGAAGGTGAGCTTTCCTCGCTCGCAAGCGAAGTCAACGACCCCAGCGGGATGATCGCTCCCGCCGTTAAAGCACGTGTTATAAAGGTCCGTCGAGCGAGTTCTTCCGGTTGAGCCACCTCAACTCCTAGCTTTAGGATCAGGCTGCGACTTATCTGACGGGATACGATGCACGCCAGTGCAACATCAAGGCCAGAGCTTAGGGGGCATATCTTAGTGTGAGAAAAGCAAAGATGACACGTGATATGACCAGATGGCTCTGGGTTTCCGCCGCAGTTGCATCCGCATCATTTTTTGCGGCATGTAGTGATGGACCGATAACCGGTGAGCCCTTCGGCTCCGATTACGCGGTCCCCGATGACCTCAATGATGGACTCGGTGGTGGTCACCCAAAGTCCGTTGGCATGGACGAAGCACGATTGGCCGCGATGGTAAATGAAATCCGGGACGGACAGTGGCCTAACATTCACTCCGTACTCGTTTACCGACGCGGTCAATTGGTCCTGGAAGAGTATTTTCCGGGCGTCATGCTTTCGGACAACATCTACCGAGAATTTGACCGTGACACACTCCACGACGTGTTCTCCGTTTCTAAGTCTATTGTGTCCGCAGCAGTGGGGATGGCTATTGCGTCGGGAGTCATCGAGAGCGTCGATCAACCCGTAATGGATTTTTTTCCTGAGTATCGTGACGTGGTAGATGGGTCTTCTGACGACCTCAAGATTAGACACCTGCTCTCAATGACCACTGGCCTAGAGTGGGACGAAAGCAGCGCTTCATATGCCGACGGCTCCAACTCCCACCGGCAGATGATGGAGGCTTCTGACCCTATCGAGTTCGTCCTGAGTCGGAGATCTGTGCACACTCCAGGCGAAGTTTTCACGTACAGCACCGGAGTCAGTTCTCTTCTCGGAGAGATAGTGGCTCGAGCAACCGGGGAGAGCTACGCAGACTATATGGCCAGGTCACTTTTCAATCCTTTGGGCATAGACCGATCCAACTGGTTGCAGTTCTACCAGGGCAATCTCGAGTCAGCCGGTGGTGGCCTACAACTACGCCCCAGAGACATGACCAAATTCGGGGTTCTTTACCTAAATCGTGGCATTTGGCAGGAGCGCACAATAGTGCCCGGCGATTGGGTAGATGAGTCAACCAAAACTCAAGCCCCAGGTGGCTTCTATGGTTACCAGTGGTGGTTGGGCGTAACAGACACCGAAATCACCAATCTGAATTTTTTTCGAGCAGCTGGTTTGGGCGGGCAGCACATATTCGTTTATCCTGAGCTCCAACTCGTTGCCGTCTTCACCGG
>DEBI01000064.1:0-12238 GCA_002348465.1 Gemmatimonadales bacterium UBA2960
CTCTGCATTCTCAGCACAAGGCTTGAAAGTTCGTACCTCGGGCCCCATAACGAGGATACCCTGCACGATGCCACCACTTTTGAGGGCAACTTGCTGGCCTCTTTCGCCGAACGACGGTACGTCCGAGGCACTGCTCGTCTCTCCAACGCAACCAGAAAGAGCGGCACCTGTCGTAATCCAACAGACCTTGATTAGGTGCAGTGTGCTTCTGGCGATCTTTTCTCTCCGGCCTGCAGGCCCAAATAACTGTTGCATTACTTGAGATGGTTTCCTCATCGTCCCTTATTCGCCGACAATGAAACCCGCTTTGAAGGTAAGGAGTTCAGTGTCGAAATCAGGGAGACTTGGTGCGGCCATATCAAAATCTATTGAGGTCTCAAGAAACAATGAGCCGATTTCCAGCCCTAAGCCCGCAAAAAAACCAGCGGAACTAGATGCAGCAGACTGACCTTCTATCAACCACTTGAGATTTGTGTGCCGAACACCGAGCATGCCAAAGGGAGAGACACCCGGGACCGGAAGCTCCACCTTGCCAAACACCGACCCCGTCCAGTAGCCATTCTCTGAAAAATAGTGCGTAGCAGACCCGTAAAGTCCCATTGGAATAAGAAGAAAGGGAAACTCAACACCCACTCTGCCACCAACACCAGTGGTGCCCTCGAGCCTCGACATCTCATCAAAAGTGCCAAGGTTGGCTACGTGCCCGCCCAGCCTGATCTGAGCGTCCGCCGAGCCCACAAACCCGGCCAGAAGGAAAATGGCAGCTAGCAAGTTCAGTAAACCACGCATGAGACGTCTCCTAAGCAAGGCGCAGGATGGTGTCGAGAAAAGGGTAAACCGTATCTCAATTTAGCATAGCATATAAGTAAAGAACGCTAGTCGACCGATACACCCAAATGCAACTTCCTGTTCACGCTCTAACGCATAGTATTCAGGAAGAACAAAATCAGCGTTTTTGTACTGACCACTAACGAACAACCCCAAAACTGCACTCAACAATCTAGGCAGTGGGCACAGACTGCACCGAGTCCTCGCCAAACGCATTCTTACTCAAGCGAGAAACCAGACCCAGCATGGCCAAGAAACAATCTTTTGATATATCGACTTCCGTCGACTTTCAGGAAGTCGACAACGCTGTCAACCAAACGATCAAGGAGACCCAGACACGATACGATTTCAAAGGCACGACCTGTGAACTCGATTTCGACCGAGAAACTGGATCGGTTAAGCTGGAGGCAGATGATCAGTTCCGTCTAGACCAACTCATCAAAGTCTTCAGGGAAAAACTGAGTCGTAGGAATGTTCCCCTCAAAAACATCGACGAAGGCAGCCTCGACATCGGCTCTCTCGGACGAGCCCGGATCACCATGGGCTTCAAGTCTGGCATCGATCAAGAGACGGCAAAAAAGATCTCTAAGGACATTAAGGCGAACGGTTTCAAAAAGGTCCAGATTCAAATTCAAGGAGAAGAGGTTCGTGTTACTTCTGCGTCGCGAGACGAGCTACAATCAGTCATCACCTTCCTGAAGCCACGTGATTATGGGGTTGAGTTGATGTTCGGCAACTACCGCTAACCCGACGCCCGACTTAATTGAACCAGGGATTCGCACTTGGAGGGTCAATACGCAAAACGGTCCTAGCACTGCGCCGAAGAGAATTGATGGCGGTCGATCTCGTGAGTGCAGCAGTTGCAAACCACAACGCAATGGATGCCCAGCTAAATGCATATCGCACCTTTGATGCGACTACTGCTATAGAGCAGGCTAAGGCGGCCGATGGCATTCTAGATCATGCCTTTTGCCATCCGGATATCACCCCCTCTCCCCTCTGCGGGATTCCTATTTCTGTTAAAGACATATACGGGACCAACGGCTTACCTACCTTTGCAGGATCCACACGCCAGTTGCCACCAGAACCCTGGTCCCGCGATGCCTGGCTCGTTGCGAGAGCCCGTGAAGCCGGCGCTGTAGTAATGGGGAAAACACACACGGTAGAATTTGCCTACGGAGGAGTGGGACTGAACCCAAATTCGGGAACACCTCGAAACCCGTGGGACTCAGGGTCAGAACGGATTCCGGGTGGGTCCTCTGCTGGCGCGGGTGTAAGCCTTTGGGAAGGGTCAGCCTTAGTAGCACTCGGCTCTGACACCGGTGGCTCGATCAGGATCCCAGCATCGCTGACCGGCGCAGTTGGACACAAAACCACCAAAGGCCGGTGGTCCACAAAAGGCGTAGTTCAACTTAGCAACACCTTCGATACAGTAGGTGCACTCACCCGAACTGTCGAAGACAGTGCTTGGTTCTTTGGTGCAGTTGACCCCTTTTGGGGTAACCCGTGCGCTCTCGTGGAAAAGCTCACAAGGACGTCACTCGACGAAGTCAGGATCGGTATCCCTGAATGCTCGATTTGGGAGGCGTGCCAAGACGATCTTAGAAACGTCCTAGAAGCAGCATTAACAGAATTGGAAGAGGCAGGAGCGCAAGTCCGGAGAGATCCAGGCTATTTGCTCGACGAAGCCGTAGATCTCTACCTGAACTGCGGCATCGGGAAGGCAGAACTAAGCGCATTGCTCCATACACATCTTCCAGAATGGATAGAAGGATTGCACCCAATAGTCGGAACTCGTCTTGAAGGCGCCCATCCGCTGGATGGACCTGAACATCACGAGGCCCTCTTGAAGCAACGCAGTCTCTCAGCGCAGGCCAGCGAGCTTTTCACAGGCACAGATGTCTTGGTATTGCCGGGACACCTCATCACGCCTCCACCCATAAAAGAGGTCTCATCCGACCTTGAGAGATACAGTCACATCAACTACACAACACTGAGAGCAACCTGTGCGGTGAATTTGCTTGATCTCTGTGCCATTTGTGTACCAGTAGGCCTAGACTCCAAAGGCATGCCAGTGGGCCTTCAGCTGATCGCCCGCGGTGGCGACGACGAGAGGCTCTTGGGCATAGCCCTAGCGCTAGAGCGAACCCTCGGCACAGCCGAAGCTCGTCTCGGATCGCCCCCACTGAGCCTTTAACCTCAAAGCTCTCAACAGACGCTGCCCCGAAGCACTGCCGCAGTTAACCAACCGGCCGCTTAACCGTAAGCCGATCCTTCTGAGTGACGTACGGCACACCGGTCGAAATCCAGTCAGGAGCTGGCTCACCCTTAAGGTAGTGACCGAACCACTGCATAATACGATGCTGATAATCGAGCTGGTTGGGCTCGCGCGCTAATCCGTGGTTCTCACCATCGTAAGAGAGCATCACCATCTGCTTACCAAGCCTGCGCGCCGCATTATAAAACTCGACCCCTTGGTTGTACTCGACAGCTCCATCGTTCGTCCCAAACATCATGAGGAGCGGCGTTTCCATGTTCTGGATATGGTGGATAGGTGAATTCGCCTCATACGAATCCCAATCTTCCCACCACGGCACCTGCATTCTTCCCTGACTGATCTCGAATATCCTCGCATCAGTACCTCCACTATTCCAGTAGAACGACAGGTACATGCTCATGAGATTAGTGAGGGGTGCGCCCGCAACAGCGGACGCAAAAAGATCATCCTGCGTCACGAAGTACGTTGTCTGATATCCGCCCCAGGAGTGACCGATCAGGCCAACTTTCTCCTCGTCAACGGAAGGCGCCTGAGCCAGAGCCGCTGCGACCGCAGGACGCAATGTCTCAACATTTGACTGTCCCGGACGTCTATCTCGATAGACGATGTCAGGCCTAAAAACAAAGTAGCCATCCTGGCTCCAAATCTGCTGATTGTAGTATTGCGTAGGATCTGGAACCTGATACTGATGCATGCCCTGCGAGAGCAGTTCATAGTGATACACGATCATCGGATACGATTGCGATGGATCGTAGTTGGCCGGATAGGTCAGGACACCTTGGAGACGTCGACCCCACTCGTTCTCATAGTCTACTAGTTCCACCCTACCCCAAGCGTAATCACTCTGGAACGGGTTCGTTTCGGTTACTTGGTGCGGATCTGCGAGGTCCGGCCCAGCGACGAAATAATCAGGTGAATCATCAAACCCCTCCATGCGAAAAGCGAAGAGGTCCGCATCATCTGCTTTCAAAAATGGAGAAGAGAAGCCCCCGAAACGCTTGTCCTCCCATACTAGAATCTGCGGATCATCTCCCGGGGCAGCACCGGCAAAGCCCGCCTTCTTTGTCCATTCGCTATATACCGAGTAGTAAATCGTCTCATCCGATCCTATACCGTCATCGTCACTGTCCAGATCATTACTGGCTATTCTGTACCTGATGCTCTGAGAAGCCCCAGAGGTGAGCCGCTCCGCTCCCGACCCATCCAACCGGACACGCCAAACGTCCCACTGGTCATTCAGCAGCACGCTACGCCCATCTTCCATCCAACCCGCGATGCCGAAGGAAGGCATCTGCTCACGAGTCGGTGTCACATCAAGATTCACAAACACAGTCTCTAAATTGGCTGTAATATTCTGGGTCTCACCGTCCTCAAGATCGTGCGAATACCAGTCTTCTTCAGCAAACCATAGGATGTAGCGGCTATTCAGACTGGGCGACTCTACGCTTGATATGCGGTCCGCAATCTTGGACTTGGCTCCAGTTTCAACGTCAATCGCGTAGAGATCCAAAAATTGTTGACGGAACATAGCGTGCTCGTCATACGGCGTTTCGTCCGCCCCTATCACGTACTGGCCGCCCTGAACTATCTCAGTCTCCTCGGTAAGGTCATCTCCCAGCTGCACGAAGCCACCCGACCCTACGTTCCACGCAGACAGGTAATTCTCACGCCGAAGTTGCCGTTCACGGACCCTTTGCTGCGGCACCGGATCCCGGTCAAGCGTATGCCAAATCTCAACCCCTGCGGCTTCCTCGTCTCTTTCCAAACACTCTTGATCCGTTCCAGCTTCTTCGGGGTCTCGGCGCTCGCACTCGGGTGGTGAAGGACGTCGCTCCTGAATTCCTACGAAGAGGGTTTGGCCATCATTTGACCACGAGGGAGCCCGAAATTCAACGATCCTCATCGAGGCTGGAAAGGCATCGTTCGTCTTAGATGAAAGCCTGTAACTAACTCCCTGGCCACCTGCTAGATCGCGCCATACCAAAGCCACGTGGGCAGTGTCTTCGAACGCCTCGTCTATTGCGGTCTTGTATACTACTAGATCCGACGAGTCCTCCCGCCAAGAAAGCTGTCTGTACGTGGCTTCATCGCTATCCATTGATCGAATACGGCCACTCAGCGGATCGTAGACCGTTACACCGTTACCAACCTGGTCATCGGCGTCTGTTGTCATTGCTAGGAGTGAGCCTCCAGCCTGCCACGCCATCTCCGATACGTTCCCGAAACTCATACCCCTATCCGACAAGAGGTCATGAACGACAACATCGACCCCATCACTTTCCTTGTCTTTCGGCTTATATCGACGCAGCGCCAGATAGCGACCGCCGTCAGAGAAATGGAAAGAGGCGACGTCGGCTCGCACTGTCTGCTCGCCGGTCTCGAGATTCAGGAGGCCAAGCTTATCGTAAATCTCTTGGTCGCGATTACGAGCGGCGTCACGTTCCTCCTCAGACCTGCCGATTGAGTATGCAACCCAACGATTGTCTGAACTGAACACCGCCCGTGATCCAAAGGGCACGACAACTACTGAATCTGTCGTGGTGCTATGGATACGAAGTTCCTCTTCCTCACTGACCCTTCTGATCGAAACCGCCATCCAAGCGCCGTTGGGAGACAAGACCGCTGCGCCGAGGCGTTCCCACTGATCATAATGATCTTCGGTCAGGGTAGGCTTTTCTTGCGCAGACACTGGTATGGCCACCAGAAGGGCACACGCTGCAGCCAAGATCATCGTGTTCGTCCTCATGATAGTCCCCCTCATCCTCCGATTAGTCTTAGAAACTCTGGATCATCTCGAATCACCTCAAAGTTGCCGTCCCGCGGCAAGGTCATTCTTCTTCCTGGATTCAGGCTCACGGCAGTTATAAGTGACGCTATGGCACCGTCCCGATCGCCAGTGCGCAGCTGAACATTGGCAAGGGCAACGTGAGCATTGTCATTCGAGGGGGACCTGGCGACAGCGCCGTTTGCGAGATCTAGCGCCTGCGCCAACTCACCTCTCCCGATGAGAGGATTGATGTCACGTAGCATCTCCCCTGAGCGCTGGAGGTCGAGAATTCGACGCAACTCAACTAGGGGAGTTTTATGATCATCGACCCGAATGTCGACGACTCTGTCGTGAAAGGCTCCTCGCACCCTTGGCTCCACAACAAGGATAGCACCCGACTGCATACCTCTTGCATCTCCCCCGGCTCTCTGAGCTGCATCAAGTGCATCCATAAGTCGCTCAGCCAGCGGTCCGGAGGAAGATTCAAAAGACTCAGCCATAGCCTGAACCACCTCGGGCCCTGTGAGAATGTTGCCCTGAGCGCAGTAATCGACGTCACAGTGATGTCCGGCCCAATCGCTAGTACTCGAACCCGTCCATACCGCAGTGCGTCCTTTTATGTCTATGATCGCATTCTGGCGACGATCGCGACCTTCATCTCCGCGAACAAGTTGGTTTAGAGCTTCTTCCGGCGAATACCCCCGCTCTATTAGCTCTATGCTCATTGGCCCGTACATCGGATTAGCCGAGGCTTGATGCGCAATCATAGCAACACCACCCTTCGCCGTCATAGCACGGTTTCCGGCTCCAAAGGCCTTAGACTGCACACCCATGCCCAACTGCCCCGTGGCCCGATCGAGGGCGATGATTGAGTACGTTGCTAGGTACTCACCCACGTAATCCGAGAGAGGATCGACCGGAGCCTCTTCACCGGCCCTCTGAGCGTTGACTGAATGAGGGCAGACAGCAAGCGCAAACACTGAAACCCAAAAGCCGGGCCGCGCTGCAATGGCTCTCGTCAATGACATGATGACTCTTCGGTTACAAAAATACCGTGCCATCAGCTGGTGGCCTGAATCTCTGCCGCAACCTCCTGAACCTGGTCGAGCACACGCAGAAGATTTCCGCTCCAGAGCATTCCAATTTCTTGTTCTGTGTAACCTCTACGAACAAGCTCTAGTGTGACATTAAATGTTTCAGAAGCGTCATCCCATCCAGCAACACCACCTCCACCATCGAAGTCCGAGCTTATGCCGACGTGCTCTAGGCCGATGAGTTCGACTAAATAATCGATATGATCGACTAGGTCTGCGACGCTCACGGGCTCGGGCATGCTCTCCATATCAGCCATGCGCTGCTCGGCGGCAGCCTGCACGTCTTGATACTCCTGCATGAAGGTCTCTCGTTCTCCGTCATCCATACCCTGCATACTCATGAACATCGCCCTGCGCCCTCCTACGGGTAGCTCAAACCCACGCTCTTCCGCTACCTCACGCATTATCGATTGAGCCGCCTCATTGAAAGCGCGATCCTTGTCTGGCCGGAGATAGCTTCTAAAAGCCACCGTCTGAACTACCCCCCCGTTCTCCTTAAGGGCGAGTAGCTGCTCATCATCCATGTTGCGAGAATGATCTCCTAAGGCTCTTGCAGCTGAATGTGAAGCAATAACCGGAGCTCTACTCAACTCTAGGGTCTGGAGATTCGCCTCTTTGGAAGGATGCGAAAGGTCAATCATGATCCCCCAGCGGTTCATCTCTGAAACTACCTCTTTACCTAGGTCACTTAGCCCTCCATGCAACCAGTCTTCTAATGCCTCTCCGGTATTTGAATCGGAGAGCTGACTATGTCCGTTGTGTGCCAAAGACATATAACGTCCACCTCGCTCAGCGAACTCTTTCACACGTCCGATATCCATTCCAACCGGATAACCGTTCTCGATTCCAATCATGGCTACCTTCTTTCCTTCTTCGGAAAGACGCCGCACGTCGTCAGATGTTAGCGCCAAGCCAATCTGGTCTGGAGCAATCTCCGATGTAAGCGCATGAATAGCGTCAAACTTACCAATCGCCTGTTCATACGCCTCGTCGAACCCCGCTTTCGTCAGGTCTCCCTGCCCGACATATACGATCATCCAAGAGACGTCGAGCCCTCCGGCTACCATTTTGGGCAGGTTGACTTGCGTCTCTAGGTCCATCGTGTAATTGCGTTCCGCAGTGAAATTGGCCGGACTGATGTCGTCGTGCGTGTCCAGTGTGATCACGCGCTCGTGAATCCCTAGTGCTCGAGCTCGGAGTTCCTCCTCGGACTCAGACCCTACGCACGCAGGCATAACAGAGAGCGCCGCTAGCGTGGCTATTTTTAAGCACCTCTCAAAAGAGGTGAATCGGTTATCAATTGAGATATTCATTAGCACCCTTGGTTTCGGATTAGGCACGGGACCGGAGTCGCTGGGGGGCAGTCAACCTACCGACACCTCGGCGATCAGCCCAGCGCCCAGGACAATGAGTGGAATATGGAACCGAACATGATCACTTCCTCACCGGGTCGTCCCCCTTCAAACACTATCCAACGAGAGCTCGAGGCTATGCGCTCCCACGTCTCGAAAGATTGCAGGGCATGGCTCTGCCCCCTACCATCGGCCGGAGACTCTCCTAGGAGCTATCCGTGAGCGAACCGACTGCCGCCATCAATCCCACGTTTGACCAGCAAGTGCGCTGGTCTCGGCGAGACTTTATAAAAAGTGTCATCGCGACGGGCTCGACAGTATCTGGTCTCTCTTACTTCGGCACCGGAACAAAAATCTCAGCCGCACAAGTTGTAGGCTCCGAGCGGCTGCTCGCACTTTCTGTTAATCGCCAGACACGACGGGTTGATGTGTTACCGAACGAAACACTGGCAACAACGCTCCGATATAAACTCGGGCTAACGGGTTCCAAGCTCGGATGCGATCGAGGCGAATGCGGCGCCTGCACCGTGCTGATTGAGAATATATCTACCTACGCGTGCTCTACTCTGACACACCGAGTTCGGGACCGAGCCATTCTGACCGTGGAAGGACTCGAGGACGAGGACGGCACTCTCCATCCAGTCCAGCAAGCCTTCATCGACGAACTCGGTCCGCAATGCGGGTTCTGTACACCAGGCCAAGTGATGTCGGCAGTGGGACTCCTTAGGGCGAACCCGAATCCGACACGAGAGGAAGCTAAGGTGGCAATGTCCGGAAACCTTTGTCGATGTGGCGCATACGAGCACTACCTCAATGGCGTTATGCGCGCTGCTCAGGAGGTTTGACATGGCCAAGTTGATAGGGAAGGACTTCACGCCCCCCGACGTCCGGGCCAAGGTCACTGGGACCGCCAAGTACGCTGAAGACTTCCGCATGGACGGTATGTTGTACTGTCGGCTAATGAAATCGCCGATGCCACATGCAATCGTACACAATATCGATGCTGATAGAGCACTTGGATTGCCAGGTGTAGTCGCAATTTTGACCGCGGACGAAGTCCCGATCCAGGCAGCTCCAGGAAACAACATCCTAACGAACGAACCACACTTCCTAGGCGAACCAATACTTGCCGTAGCAGCTGAATCAGAAGCGGCCGCGCAAAACGCGATTGATGCGATCGAGCTCGATATTGAACCCAAGCCGTTCTGCACCGATCCACTCAACAGCCTCCGCCCGCACGGGCCGAACGCGAGAACTGAGGGCAATACATTTTCACGTCAGGACGGTGTCTTCGAACACAAGTGGACTGAAGAGGATTTTGCCGGAGAGGCTGAAGGCGAAATGCCGATGGGTGCCCCTGGATCCGAATGGGAGTTCGGAGACCTTGAATCTGGCTTCAAGGAGTCAGTCCTAGTTCTCGACGAGAGCTTCGTTACCGCAAGCACCGCCCATCACTCTATGGAGCCCCGAACCGCATTTGCTTACTGGCGCAATGGTACCTGCTACCTACATGGGTCCGCTCAGAGCCAAGCGATCGTTCATCCCGGCTTGGCGAACTACATCGGCATCGACCCAGAGAATCTAGTTTTTATCTCAGAGTTTTGCGGAGGTGGCTTCGGATCCAAGGCGGGCGCGTATCCGATCATGTCGATCCCGGCGCACATGTCCCGAAAGACAGGGCGACCCGTCATGATGCGGATCAGCAGGTCAGAGGAGTACTTCCTAGGCTCTGCTAGGTGTGGATTCCAGGGACGGGTAAAAATGGGTTTCCGAGCGGACGGGCGACTCGCAGCATGCGACCTGTACATCGTTCAGGAGAACGGTCCAAATACTGGATTTGGCGACCTCGGTAGTGCTGCGGGAGCGATCTCTTTGGTCTACACGCCAGAATCGATGCGATACCGAGGAGTCCAAGTTCTCACGAACACACCGCCGCGTGGTGCTCAGAGAGGACCGGGCCAGAACCAGATCGCATGTGCGATCGAACCACTGATGGACAAGGCAGCTCGAGAGCTCGGACTCGACCCAGTCCAAGTCAGAAGCATCAACGCTCCGGACAGTTCAGCGCTCTATGGAAGCAATAGAGGAAGAGTTACAAGCGCCCACCTAGGAGAAGCGCTCGACGCTGGAGCGGAGCAATTCGGATGGAAAGAACGTCGGGCGCGTAGTGGCCAACGAAACGGTTCGAAGGTGCGTGGCGTAGGGGTTGGCCAAGCTTACCATTCGGCCGGATCCAGCGGGTTTGATGGGCTAGTCCGTATTGACCGGGACGGGGTTCTCCACATCCACACCGGTGTAGGAAATCTCGGGACATATTCGTACGCGGCGACATCTCGTGTAGCAGCCGAAGTCCTAGATTACGACTGGGATAGGTGTGTCATCCACAGGGGTAACTCCAGTAGACATCTGCCATGGAACAACGGTCAGTTCGGAAGTAACACCTCGTTCACAATGACCCGTACAAACTACGTAGCGGCCATGGACGCGTTGCAGAAGCTGAAGCAGATCGCATCAATGAGAATAGGGGGGCGACCTGACGACTGGGACGCGAAAGAAGAAATGCTCATCCATCGCGACAACGGTGGTTGGCGCATGAGTTACGCCCAGGCGGCGAGATGGGCGATCGAAATGGGCGGAGCCTACAGCGGAATGAATCTTCCCGAAGACATTAACCCTATGACACGACGATCAGCCGAAGCCCTCGCCGGAACGGGACTGGTCGGTGTCGCGCGGGACCCTCGGCATAACGGGACAGTGCCGGCTTTAGCTGTCGGTTTCGTAGAAATCGAGTTAGACCTAGAGACCGGACAAGTGGAGATCTTGGATTACACCGGAGTCGCAGACTGTGGAGTGGTACTTCATCCACAGTCTTTGGCGACACAAGTGCGAGGTGGCGCGGTAATGGGTTTCGGCATGGCTCTAACGGAACGGCACGTCTATGACTCAAAGTGGGGCTTACCTGCTGCCGTTGGGCTCTATCAGGCCAAGCCGCCAACGTATCTAGACGTCCCGACTGAAACGCAATGGTCCGCGGTCGAGGTTCCCGATCCAGAAAACCCTGTCGGCGCAAAGGGTATCGGAGAACCTCTTATGGGATGCGCAGCAGCTGCCGTGCTCTGTGCCGTATCAGACGCCCTTGGAGGGTACTACTTCAACCGTAATCCGATCGCGACAGATATGATTGTGAACGCAGCGGCGAACCGCATGCCTTCCCAGCATCCCCTCGCAGTCAACAGTCAGTAGGAGAGAGCATGCTAAGCGATGCGATGACCGGATTCGACTTACTGCAGCCCACGACGATTGCGGATGCTATCGAATTATTGGATCGGTACGATCGGGACGCGTGGATACTTGCAGGGGGCTACGACAGTCTCGACTGGTTCAAGGACCGCGTGAAGAAGCCGAAAGTGGTGATCGACCTAGAAGGTATCGATGAACTAAGGGGTATCCGGCCAATAGAAAGCGGACTTGAGATCGGAGCGATTACACAACTCACAAGTATTGAGCAAAATGATCTCATACGTTCGAGCTTCCCGCTGCTGGCGGAGGCGACATCCAAGGTCGCAAGCCCGCAAATTCGCAACGCCGGCACGATCGGCGGCAACCTATGCCAAGACACACGCTGCTGGTATTACCGCTACGGAGTGGATTGCTACCGAGCCGGTGGGAACACCTGCTATGCCGCCGCACCGGAAGCGATGAACCGTGAGCACGCCATCTTCGATGCTAGCCGATGTGTCGCGGTATCTCCATCTGACACCGCACCCGCGCTAGTTGCTCTCGATGCCGTAATGGTGGTACACAGTGCGAGGGGCAAACGAAGCGTAGCCGCGGCCGACTTCTTCATGCCACCATCCCGCGACATCCAACGGATGACCGTGCTCGAACCGGGCGACCTTCTCACGGCAATCCAGATCCC
>DEBI01000064.1:12575-12851 GCA_002348465.1 Gemmatimonadales bacterium UBA2960
ATCCCAGAAAAGTGGTCATCAGCTGACTTCTACTTCGAGAAAATAGCTGATCGAAGGGCTTGGGACTTTGCACTAACTAGCATCGCCGCCGCATTCCGGATGGAAGGATCTGTGATCACTGATGCTCGCATGGTCTCGGGAGCCGTGTCATGTGTGCCTCATCGCTTCGAGTCAGTTGAGAGCATGCTCCGAGGTGAGGAACGAACCCTAGCAATCGCTACAAGGGCTGGGAAAATCGCCGTTCGGGGTGCCGAGCCACTAGGGAAGAATGAGTAT
>DEBI01000066.1:0-505 GCA_002348465.1 Gemmatimonadales bacterium UBA2960
GCAAGCCCCCCTCGCCAAGCGTGATCTCCAGAACTTCCATCAAGCCCGAAGCAACCACCTGTCGACTGCACTGTGACGAACAGGCGTTCCTCAGCCTTGGGGTGCTGAGCTACAACCTTGGCCACCTCAATCGCGGACTGATGGACGTGCAGTGCCCCGACGGGCCCTGCCGGCATATCCGACAGCCCCGCGAGGCATATCACAGCACACGCAGACTCTGATGGACGCTCGACTACCGTAGCGGAAACACCACGAGCACTCAGTCCAGCTGAAAGTGCCTCAGCCAATGAAGGATTCTCATCGGTGATTTCAACACGTTGATCTCCGGTGAGTGCAGAAAGCCCAAAACCAGGACGCTGATCCTGCACCAGCCTAGGCACAAACGCCGTAATCTCCGTTGGATCAATAACCATGTTAGGAACGACTAGCGCAGTTCGCTCTTGAGTCACTTCCGGCACCGATGTAGAGGTAGTAGCGGTCGAGTCGCTAGTTGGTACCCCCGGCG
>DEBI01000066.1:844-18227 GCA_002348465.1 Gemmatimonadales bacterium UBA2960
AGCTACAGCCAATTTCTCGGCGACATCCCGCAACGTACGAAGAGAAGCGAGCTCGTCAGGTGCAATTTCCGGGATCCCCGGAAGACGTTCCTGAAGCTCCGAAAGAATCTCAACCTGCTTGATGGAGTCGATCCCTAAACCGGCCTCCATCTCCATGTCGAGATCAAGCATCTCTACCGGATAACCCGTCTTTTCGGAAACGACCTCCAGAGCAAGCGCAGTCACGTCAACAGCTGCAGTTACCGGCGTAGCTACAGCAGGCACCACAGGCTCCTGTACGGCTGGAGACGAACTCAGGGTCTCCTCCATTGGGCTATGCCGAACGTTAGGTGCCGGAATCGGAGGCGCAGCTGCTTCTTGGGGAGGTTGAGCTAATTGAGCTCCGGTGGGGGCCTGACCTTCCACTGGGGCTTCGGTACTGGCCTGACCCAGAGCAACTGCAGCCATATCTAGGAAACTTCGATGGCTATCCGCCATCAACTCCTGATATCGACGGTGTGCCTCAATCGTGGCCCGATGGATTTCAGCGGCTACGCTGTGGTCTACGTCACCGGTTACAGGCGGTGCAGGAGTGCTCACCTCGGGCGTTACAGTTCGAGCCTCAGCAGTGGGTTCTGCCACCTCCTCCGGATTCGGGCCAGCGCGGCCAGCAGCCCCATTCTGAGGCGGATAGGGACGATCGTGGTTAAACCCAGTTATCATGATTTCAAATGGCTTTGCCTCTGCCGGGGCCTCAGGAACTTGATACCCTTCGGAGAGCGCTAGGAGATTCATGCTCACGCCTTCGGCCGCAAGCGCACCAATACCGCGCCAAAACGCCCTGAGGCCTTCCACTTTCTTGTCGTCGAGAGAGATAGCTACGTGCTCGCGACCTTCGAGGCACCGCCCCACCAACTTGGTCAGAATGCGTCCTGGACCAACTTCTACGAAGTGTGTAACACCAGAGGAGTGCATCGCCTCGATCATCTCGCGAAAGCGAACCGGTGAAGCAAGCTGGTCTGCTAACAGTCGGCGGGCAGCCTTCGGTGTCTTGGGATAAACGTCTGCCGTCTTGTTCGCATATACCTCCGGTCCTCCATCGCTCCACTTCAGTTCCGCAAGATGATCATGGAATGGATCACAAGAGTCAGCGACAATATGAGAGTGGAAAGCAGAAGCTACGGGAAGACGGATGGAACGAAGCCCCTCCGACTTCAACTTCGCCATGATGTTTGTAATCGCACTCTCCGAACCAGCTAGCACAACCTCTGTGGGAGCATTGTCATTTGCGATCACGACATCGTCCGACGGATCGATCAGGCTTCTCACCGTCTCGGCGTCACTGGGGACTGCGATCATCGCACCCTCTTTGCTGGCCGCAGCCTCTGCCATGAGCTCGCCTCTCTTACGAGCAGTGGCTAAAAGAGCTTTTTCCTCTATCCGACCTGAAGCCGCCAATGCGGACAGTTCTCCAAAACTGTGTCCCGCCATCGCGTCAGCCTCTAGGCCCAACGCTCTCAGCAAGTGAAGGAAGCCTAGGCTGACTGCAGCGATTGCCGGCTGGGCCATCGCCATAGCTGTCAGGGTCTTGAACTGCTGCGCTCGGTCATCGTCGGTAAAAGCCGGTGGCGGAAAGACTGCTCGGTCGAGGCGATCTCCAGCAAACTCTTCTATATCGACAGCCTCATCCCACACAGCGCGGGCGCAATCAAAGGTCATCGCTGCCCCGGCGCCCATCCCTACGTACTGGCTTCCCTGTCCAGGGAAAATAAACGCAAGCTTTTTGGCTTTCGAAGGCCCAAAACCGAAGTGAACATCTGGATCTGGCAGCGATCCTTCCGACCCTGCTCGTATAACCTCGACTGCCTTATCAAGCTTCATCCCGAGTTCATCAGCGTCACTCGCTACAACAGCCAAACGGGCGTGAGCATCAGCTTCAAAATCTTCCGCGCCCTGGGCTGTGAGGGTGCCTAGCGAATAACCCTGCTCGATCTGGGACCGAACCTTCCCTATCCTCAAGGCGAGACTGTCCCTATCTGCAGCGCTTAGGACCAAAAGATCTTCTGACCACGCTCGGAGTTTCTTAGGTCGGTTACCTGAGCCCGTGTACTCTTCGAGTGCGACGTGGAAGTTTGAACCCCCAAAGCCAAACGAACTCACCGACCCCCGTCGTGGATGGTCGCTTCCCCGTATCCAAGGACGAGTGTCTGTGTTGATATAGAAAGGCCCGTCCTCAAGACCGAGAAGAGAGTTGGGCTTACTCACCTTAAGGGTGGGAGGCAAAACCCGGTGGTGCAGTGCCAATGCAACTTTGATAAGGCCGGCGGAGCCCGCAGCGGCCTTGGTGTGACCGATCTGGGATTTGACGGATCCTAAGGCGCACCAGGCCCTCCCTGCCTCGTTGGCCGGTCCAAAGACCGATGTAAGGCCGCGAGCTTCTGCAGCGTCACCCGCCTTTGTGGCTGTCCCGTGTGCCTCCACGAGCTCTACCGTGGCCGGACTGTAGTCTGCTTTGTCGTAGGCCCTGCGCAGAGCGTTAGCCTGCCCTTCGGGTCGTGGTGCGTACACGCTTGATCCCATACCATCCGAAGACGCGCCAAGCCCACGGATCACAGCATAAATCTCGTCGCCATCGCGCTCGGCGTCTTCTAGTCGACGCAAGGCAAGCATTCCGACGCCCTCTCCGATCAGGGTGCCATCCGCATCTTCTGAGAAAGGCCGACAATCGCCCGTGAGCGAGAAAGCCGGCGTCTTGGAGAAACACATGTACATGAGGATGTCATTGAGAGCATCCACGCCCCCGGCGATAACCATGTCGCTGTCACCGAGATAAAGCTCATGGAGACCAGCCTGCAGGGCTGAGATCGAACTCGCACAGGCTGCATCCGTTACAAAATTTGAGCCACCAAGGTTCAGACGATTGGCGATTCGACCAGCTACCACATTCCCCAGTAATCCTGGGAAAGTACTCTCCTGCCAAGGCTGGTAATGATCCTTAATCAACTGAACGATCTCCTGAACTCTACTCTCAGGAAGTCCTGCCTTCCGCAGGGCATTTCGCCATAGCGGGTGATGAAGCCGTGAACCCATCTCAACTACGAGTTCCGTAGCAGATGCGACACCGAGAATCACACTTGTCCGGCTTAGGTCCGCCTCATCCGAATACTTTCCTGCGTCTTGCAGGACTCGTTTCGCTGCAATCAATGCGAGAAGTTGCGCCGTGTCCGTTGCAGGAATCGTCGTCGGCGGCATGCCGAATTCCATCGGATCAAACGCAACAGGATCGAGATACCCACCGCGCTTAGCATACGTCATGTCAGGCGCGCTTGGATCCGGGTCGTAGTAGTCCTCGATCAGCCAAGCATGCGGTGGAACGTCCGTAAGACGGTCCGTCGCTGACACGATGTCACGCCAGAAGCCAAGCAAGTCATGACTCCCTGCAAAAAGGGAGCTCATGCCTACGATCGCGATTGGAGGTGAGGTGGACATCTAAGTTCTCAGAAAAATAGTGGTCGAGGCTCAGCGAAGCGGGCGCGGAGAGAATGTGTTATCAGCCGGTCCAAGTGGAACACCGGCAAGGCGAAGTTGGTGAGCACGCGTAAGCCATGCAGCACCCTCCATAAGATTCAAGCCTATTTGAACGGTCGTCCGTCCGTCTACGGGCTCAAGAAAGCTCCCTCGGGTCCATTCGTTGAAGGCGCCCATAGCGGGTCCGCACCAAATCTGGTAATCGCCCCGACGGTCCTCCTCCCCAGAACGGGCCCACTGGGCACCCATAAAAAGATACCATCGGAAGACAAGCGCCATCTTGTGTTTTGGATCCTGAGCGGCACGCTCAATCTCACGAGGGTCACGGCTTTTAAAGAATGACACCGTTTCATGCCATATTTCTTCAACCGACCTACCGAGTATCCGCTGCTCCATGGATACCCGCTCTTCGTCAGGGATTGACTCGATTGAGTCATAGGTGCGGAAGATCCGGTAGAGCTCTTTTCCACGTTGGGCAAACATCGTGCCTCTCTTGAGCACCTGGACCTCGACACCCATCTCAAACATGTCCGCAGCCGGAGCCATCGCCACGTCGGTCATTGAAGCCTCTGCAAGCATCCTTCTGCCATCATCGGAGAGAGCAGACTCCACCGCTGCCTGATTTACTGAACCGGTCACGACATATGCAGCCCCCATCCCAAATGCCGCAGCGATGGCAGAAGGAGTGCCAAGACCACCCCCGACACCAACACGGACGGCGCGAGTGTACCCATGCTGTGCTGATAACGACCGTGCGAGGTCCAGTATCATCGGCAAAAGAACGGGAAGTGGCCGATTGTCGGTATGTCCACCCGAGTCGGCTTCCACCGTAACATCTTCAGCCACAGGGACATAACGAGCCAACTCCGCCTCATCTGGAGTGAGTTTACCATCCTCTACCAATGCCGCGAGCATGTTTTCAGGCGCAGGAGAAAGAAAAGGGCGAGCAACCTCCACTCGCGAGATCTTCGCAAAGATGTGGGTACGCCTCAGAATCGACCCGTCAGCTGAGCGCTTCAGCCCCTTAGCCGAAAGATACACTATCGCGGGTTGCAACCGCATGAAGGCAGACGCCGAAATGTTGGAGACTCCCCTCGTTAGCATTAACTCCGCGAAATCCATCTCCATGTGAGATTCCTGAGGGCTATGGATCAGATTTGCGCCCCAGTTCCGAACTCCATCGCCTAAAGCCGCCTGAATGTTCTGGACCGCATCATCAATCTCGGGGATTGGCAGTCCGGCACTTCCAAAGAAGGCCATGAACCCGGCCTTAGCTCCAGCTATGACCATGTCGGCCGAGGCAATGCCTCGCGCCATCTCACCTACGACATAAGGGAAACGACAACCGTGTGCACTGTTAAAACTGCGATCCCCTAGCCACTCAGGATAAATTGGAGGTAGCACCCCAATTAGTGCCTCATCAGGCCCTGATCGTGACCCTAGAGAACCATCGCGTGCCATCGTGGCCGCACGAACTCCCGAAGATCCCGCCATTAGCCCGACAGGAGCTCGCACAGGGATACCGGCCGGCCCCGCATAAGCAGGTGCGGACGAGTCCTCTCCTGCCGACGACAAGATGCCGATCGGTGAGGTCTTTCCTTGGCTTGCGGGCAAACTCACTCGCGAGCTGACTTTTGATGGTCCTTTCATTGATCCCTAATGTCACGCACCCTAAACAAGGGGGCACATGGTCGGAAGCAAAGCGATCCGAAAAATAACGGGAATTCGACCCGAAAAGGGCGACTAACCTAGATTCGGCTGTCCCGGCGGTCCACTAGCAAATACGATCGCCCGAAATAACCGCATTCCCAGAATGCTTCCATAGCACCGTACTCTCAAGCGATTGGGGGCGACCCTACAACCCTCATCTCCTAATTCTAGTCGCATCTCGGATGGTCTTTCTAACATCGTGCGCGCGCCCAGTCTCCTCTACCAGCTTCCACATTAGGGCTGCCACCTCGGCGTCCACGAAACCTGATGGGGTACCTCCAGAACTGGGATTGGAAAGCCCCTGATCATCGCGAAACGCATCAACGGCCCTGGCTATCTCTCCATCATAGACCATTGCCTGGGCAGTCCGGTCGACTCCCTTGTCATCGGGCCGAAAATAACCGAGGGCGTTCATAAGCAGCTTCACCTGCCATACGTCATTGCCGGTCGGCATGTATAGTTCTCTAAACCCTAGAGTACCAGAAACAGTGTCATAGATTCGTCGCACCTCAGCCACAGGGGTCAAATGTTGGCAGACATTGATATGTACGGTTTGTCCGTCCTCTCGACGTGCCATGCCCTGACGCGGGTCCACCACCACGACTGAGGCCGACTGCAGACGCCCAGCCCGCCGGTCTCCACCCGCGGCCTGACCTGCCTCGAGCGCCTCAACCAGACGGTCCGCGAGGTGGCGCCCAGACCCTTCGCTGGATTCGAACGTCTCGGCGACCGCGTGCACTACTTCCGGCCCGACTAGGACGTTGCCCTGAGCGGCATAGTTTTGACCCGATCTGTGACCCGCCCAGCCTCCTGGACCGCTACCGGTAAACTGAGCAGCCCGCCCATCGATAGAGACAACCCCTATTTGGCGGTTTTCGCGCCCTTCATCAGATCCGATCGCTGAGTCGAGAGCATCCTGCGGTGATACCCCCTCCTCTAGCATATCTAGCAGTTCTTTACCGTACGCTGTTCGGGTAGACGCCTGTGTCGCGACAGCTCCGACACCAACTCGGACCCATGGAACTCCGTTCCCAACGCACGCGTTGCGCGTTGTCACCGCCACACCAGACTCCCCTGTCACTGGATCTACGCCTGCAATAGAGAAAGTGTGAAAAACAAAGCCTTCTCCCCATTCCACGGGCTCTTGCGCTTCGAGCACACACGGCGAAAACAAAGCTACAAACCCCATGAGAAGTGAGGGCAGAACATGGGCTCTGATGATTATGGTCATGGTCTCCGTTTTCTGCTCATATAAGTCACTTAGACATAGACGAGCTTGTACGCCTGTCGCGCTCGCGGCAAGCCACCGCACAGCGATCAGAAACCAGACGCGAGACCGGACCTTATGTTTGCTAAAACATTCAAACACCAAAGTGACTTGTCCGGAACGGGCAGACTGGGCATGCTTCCGGTCCGGATCAACAGTTGAATTCTACGGGCGTCGATCAAATTTCGATGCCCGTCCCCGAAACAAGAGGTTGGTATGAAGCGGACGTGTATGGTCTTCGCTATGGCACTTATAGGGATTGGATGGGCAGCACCTTCGAGTGCTCAGTCGTTCGGAAACGCGATGGTAGTCAACGATGAGCAGATCATCATCGGTGAGCCCGTATACGAGATGCGCTCTGGTGTAGTCTATGTCTTTGATCGCGATGAAGGTGGCGATTGGGTGCAGAGTCAGATGCTAGAACCTGCGGAAGCTTCCGCAGCCAACCGTTTCGGGATCAGCCTAGCGACCCAGGACGACCTACTGCTCGTGTCAGCCACAAGGGCAGACAGCGGCACAGGGGCAATCTACATGTTCGAAAGCGACGGTGGGACGTGGAGCGAAGTGGGGAGACTAGTGACAGATGACCGGACGCCCGCAGACAGCCTGGGGAGCGGACTAGATATCGATGGCGACTGGATTGCGGTAGGGACAATCGGACAGAACAGCGCCCGTGGCGCAGTCTACACCTTTAGGCGTGACGGTGATGATTGGGTGCAGCATTCTAAGCTCGCTCCCACAGAGCTAATGCCTGAATCTAGGTTCGGTGCTAAGCTCGCACTCTCCGGCGAGCACCTGATGGTTTCCGCTCCATCTGTTGATGATGGCCAGGGAGCAGTTTACCAATTCCGATATGACGCTGGTACGGACACATGGGTTGAGGGGGGCGCTCTTCAGGCACCTCTTGTTAACGCCCAAGCAGGCTTCGGTGCCGACATCGCCATAAATGGCGACGTCGCATTGATAGGATCACCCGGAAACATTGTCGGTATCGGTTCTGTTATCGCATACACTTTCGAAGAAGGTGCATGGGAACTCGGCACAATGCTGATCCCTTTCGAGGCAGCAGCGCAAACGGGTTTTGGTGGGAGCGTCACCTTCGACGGTGAAACCGCACTTATCGGAGCCGCAACTGCTGGCTTCGGACAGGGTCGTGTCTTCACCTACACATACGATGACAACGTCGGCGAATGGACCAGCGTAACGCAGACTGGGAACGGTGTAGACGCCGAAGAACTGTTTGCTGCAGAGATCGCTGTCGGGAACGGATTCGCGGTCGGGTCAGCCCCTCGGGGTGATAACGGAACGGGCGCGGCCTACGTGGTAAACTGGACGGAGGATGGTTGGACTCCAGCCGGGCGCCTCGCCGGTGTAATGCTCGGTATCGACGCAATCATGGGGGACGAGGTCCGTTGCTCTGAAGATGGAAGTGCTGACATGTTCGACTGCGAACAGGTTGATTTGCTCTCCTTTATTCCGCTTGGAGAGATGGACGCTCAGCGCGGAATCAACGCCAACGACGTCTGGGGTTGGACGGACCCGGAAACGGGACGCGAAATCGTTCTTGTAGGTATGACGAACCAGACAGCCTTCGTCGATGTGACGAACCCCGGAAACCCAGCCTACTTGGGTCGGCTGCCGATGACCGAAGGGTCAAACGTGACCGTTTGGCGAGACATGAAGGTGTACCAGGATCACATGTTCGTCGTCGCGGACAATGCGGGTCAGCACGGCATGCAGGTTTTCGATCTAACCCGCCTCCGTGGTCTCGACGGATCAGATCCAGTCACCTTTTCGGAAGACGCGAATTACGACCGGATCCACAGCGCTCACAACATCGTGATCAACGAAGAGACCGGATTCGCCTACTCGGTAGGAAGTAGCGGCGGAGGTGAGACGTGCGGCGGAGGACTGCACATGATCAACATCCAAGATCCGTTGAATCCAACATTCGCTGGCTGCTTCCAAGACATGACCACGGGTCGTGATCGCACCGGCTATTCTCACGATGCACAATGCGTCGTCTATAATGGACCCGATGAAGACTACGCCGGTCGTGAAATCTGCTTAGGCGCCAACGAGACCGCACTCTCGATCGCGGACGTTACGGACAAGGACGCTCCTGTTGCTATCGCGATGGCAACTTACCCCAATGTCGCGTACTCACATCAGGGCTGGCTCTCGTCAGATCAACGTTACTTCTACATGGGTGACGAACTCGACGAGACGGGTGGTAATGTCGCGACGACACGAACGCTGATCTGGGATCTAGAGGATCTAGATGACCCGATTCTTGCGCGAGAGTATATGGCTGACACCAAAGCTACAGACCACAACCTCTACATCGTCGGCAATACGATGTACCAGTCAAACTACAAGAGTGGCCTACGTGTCCTCGACATCTCAGATCCTGAGAACCCGGTGCCGGTCGGATCATTTGACACCGTCCCGTACGGCGGTGACGACGCCCAGATGGACGGCTCCTGGTCGAACTATCCATACTTTCAAAGCGGTGTTGTTGCAGTGACTAGCGGTTCCGAAGGGCTCTTTATCGTTCGCTACCGTCCGAGGACAATATCGCAGTAACGGAGGAAGCCATGTCGAAGTTTATTCAGTGGGCAAGACCGTACCGATGCGTCTCTCTGATTGCGGCGGCTTGGGCACTAGTCCAAGTCACCGGAGTTCAGGGACAGGAACTCCTGTATGTGGCCAGCCAAGAAGAGGTCACCGTAGCCGTTATCGACATGAGCACGAACCAGCTCGTAGAAACGGTAGACCTGAAGGAGTTCGGATACTCGGAAACTGCGAAGGCACACCACACGGCCGTTGAGCCTGACGGTTCCCATTGGTACGTATCCCTGATCGCGGCCGGCAAAATCCTGAAGTTTGACAGGGACAACCATTTAGTCGGTGAAACTGCATTCGAGACCCCAGGTATGCTGAGCCTCGACCCAGAGTCTGATCTCCTTTATGTAGGGCGATCCATGGCAGCTGTGAATCCACCTCAACGGATAGGGGTCATCCACCGCCCGTCGATGGAACTACAAGAAGTCGACGTCTTCTTCCCGAGGCCACATGCCCTCACGGTAGACACCCGCGGAAATCGCTTCTTCTCTGCAAGTCTAGGCCAAAATTCAGTAGCGTACGCTTCTCTAGGTGAAGAAGACGTCGATTTGTTGGGCTTGGACGGTATGAATCACATGCTTGTCCAGTTCGCTGTTTCTCCAGACGGAAACTGGATGGTCGGTGGCGGCCAAATGACGGGGGACCTGCTAATCTTTGACCTCAATGGAGAGGTCCCCGAAGTCGTGAACTCTATAGAGGTCGGTGGCCAACCTTGGCATCCAAGCTTCACTCCTAATGGACATTTCGTCTGGATCCCTAACCAAGCTAAGAACACGGTAACGGTTGTGGATACCAGGAGTTGGACCATTTCGAATGTGATCACCCATCCAGCCCTTGCAGAACCTCACGGATCCGCAGTCTCTTCGGATGGGTCTACGATATATATATCCGGTCGCAATGTTGCAGGAACATACCGGCCAGCTGACGGGGGAGATGGACGACCCGGAACAGTTGTGGCGATCGACGCGAGGACTCACGAGGTCGTCGCCGTCATCGAAGTCGGTCGATATGCGGCTGGGATGTCTGCCCCGTCCCCATTGGTCGGACACTGAGTGAGGTGATTCCCATACTAGAGGGACAGGGTTCGACGACAACCAGACGCCAAGCGGTAAGACGTGGCCCAATACACGCCATTCTTGGCTTAGCCACATTAGCGGCAGTATCGGCGTGTACAGCCGTTACTTCAGGTCCTTCACTGCTAGATGGAAGAGCACAAGTACCTACAGCAAGCGGCTCTTCGAGCTTTGGGTCAATTCCGGCAGGCGAGGGATACCACCGCCACATTACCGGTATCTCCGTAACCGACGCCGCAGGTCAACCAATCGACCAACCCTTCTTGGGCGGGTTCAACATCCCGCGCCCGCAGCTGATCGATATCGACGGGGACGGGGACCAAGATTTGTTCGTTCAGGAAACTTCAGGCAAAATCATGTTTTTCGAGCATGTGCCAGAAGCAGAGACCCCATTCCAATGGCGCAGTGACGATTATCAGGACCTTGAGATAGGTGAATGGTACCGATTCGTCGACCTCGACCGTGACGGCGATCACGATCTTTTGGCTGAGCAGCCCTTCAGCTATGTGCGGTACTATCGAAATGACGGCACTCGCCAAGCTCCACACTTCGTGCAAGCAGCAGATACAATTCGGGACACTGAGGGTCGAGCAATCTTCTCCGACCGACAAAACATTCCCAACGCGACCGACATTGATGGAGACGGGCGTATGGACCTGCTCATCGGTCGGCTTGAGGGCACAGTGACCCGATATGAAGAAACCGGTACTGACACGAACGGGGTCCCTCTGTTCGAACTGGTGAGCGATCGATTTGAGGGGATCGAGATCGTTGCTCAGATAGGAAGCCTTCATGGAGCGAACACGATGGCCCTCGGGGACGTCGACAGCGACGGTGACCAGGACCTTTTCTGGGGAGACTACTTCGAGCCAGGGATTCTTTTCCTTGAGAACACGGGATCGCGCACGCGCCCAAACCTGCGCGGAGAACCGCTTCCCTTCCCCACACAAGATCCCCTGCGTACCAGTGGGTATAACGCCCCTACACTCGGTGACGTCGACGGTGACGGCGACCAAGACCTGCTTATGGGCGTGCTAGGCGGGGCGTATAACCCAAACACCACTACCGCCGACAATTTCCACTATGTAGAGCAGTCACGTCCAGGCTTGTTTGAACAACGGACATCGCGATTCTTGTCCACGATCGATTTCGGCTCGGAGACTATCCCTATAGCGATCGACATCGACACGGACGGTGACATTGACCTTCTAGTGGGCAATAAGATTGAGCAAGACGATACCCAGAACGGCAAGCTTTACAGGCTGGTGAACGAGGGTTCCGCAACCACCCCGAGCTTCCGTTACGATGGTGAGCTAGATGTGGGAGGGGGGTACCACCTCCTACCCGCCTTTGGAGACCTAGATGCGGATGGTGATCTAGATGCCATCGTCGGCACTTGGTCTGATCAACTCCGCATCTATCGAAACGACGCCACTGACGGTTCATTGATGTTGAACTTCGTCGACTCGACATCGATCGTACTCTCGCGCGGGCGTAACGCCACCCCCACCCTGGGCGACATTGATAACGATGGTGACCTAGACCTGTTCGTGGGAGAAAGCTCGGGCACGATCAATTTCTACGAGAACACTGGTACCCCGCAGAGTGCAGAGTTCACCCTAGTAAGCGATGAGTACGGAGACTTCGACATCGGACGGCGGAGTCTGCCAGTTCTTCGTGATGCAGACGGTGACGGCGACCTGGACATGTACGTAGGATCAGAAAGCGAAGGTGTAGTTTTCTTCAGAAACGAAGGTTCGCGAGCATCACCGTACTTCGTTGAGGAAACGAAGCTAGATGTCGAGGAGATAACCTTTGCCGCCCCTGCCTTCGCAGACCTAGACGGAGACGGAGATGACGACGTCTTGCTTGGTCTGGGTGCTGGCGGCCTCCAGCTATACGAGAACCGAAAGCGATAGGAAGAGCATCGATCAACGGCCGCTGCTCTGGGCATGTGCCGGCTAGCCAGTCCGCATACCCTGCAAGCTGATGTTCGGCACCAAAGAGTGCTTCTCCCACTTAGTCTGATTGGTCCCAAACAAGGTCGAGCTCCCCGCGATGCGGCGGAAAAATCCTCGGAAGCATTTTCCCACGACTCAGTTAAAGTGCTTGCCAGCCTGCGATACGCACACCTAGTCTGATTGCTCTTATCCAACTGCAAGTTCACGCCTCACGCACTCACCCACCCACCGGACTTCACCATGCGCCGTCCCACTCTGTTAATTCGCACTTCTCTCGCGCTGATTTTCCTGACGTTCCTTGGAACATCCTCGGTTTTGTCACAGGGCTTGGATCTTCCGTCAGTCTTCCTGGAGGAGCTGACCTGGACCGAAGTACGTGACGCTATCGATCACGGGACAACCACAATCATTATCCCAACGGCTGGAACAGAACAAAATGGACCGCATATGGTGCTCGGAAAGCACAAGTTCATCGTGAACTATGCTTCGGCTATGATCGCGCGGGAACTGGGAAACGCCCTCATAGCGCCGGTGGTGACCTACGTGCCAGAGGGAGATGTGAACAACCCCACGAGGGGACACCTGTCAAAGGCAGGGACCATCACCTTCCCCGAAGAGTTTTACATCAAACTTCTTGAGTACGCAGCACGAAGCCTCGCCGTGCACGGCTTCAATGACATAGTCATGATCGGCGACAGCGGTGGGAACCAAAGAGGGATGGAGCAGGTCGCCCAGATGCTCAATGAGGAGTGGGCATCAGAGTCAGTCCGTGTTCATTTTGTTGGAGACTATTACAGCAACAACGGCTTTCGATCCTGGCTAGAAGAACAGGGTGAGACTCCGGAAACGATTGGTGGCCACGCGGGGATCTCAGACACCTCACAACTCCTTGCGGTGGACCCGCGACACATCCGAACCGACAAGCTCGCGCCGGGCGGCGGATTCCCCGACAGCGGTGTTTCTGGAGACCCTACACGAGCATCGGTCGAGCGGGGGGTCATGGGGATCCAGTTCAAAGTAGACGCCGCATTGAACCAAATAAGAGAACTCATGGGCGGCCGCTGATGGGGCCTCAAGAGTGTCCAGACAAAGCAACCATCTAGATCATCTACAGCAAGGCCGTAGCCGAGAAGCCGCAAAACGGCTGTTCTATCCACATAGAAGGCCTCACCTTACCTGACGAAATAAAAAGAAGAATTGCGTTCGCTCCCGCGCCGTAGCAGTTTTGCGCGCTGTTTCCGGACGTCTTTCCAAGCACCCTGCTCTGCGTATGAACAAGCCCGGCCTCCTGTCCGTTCTACTTTTTTCACTTCCCCTACTCGCGGGTTGTTTCACCGTAACAACGGTGCCCGTGCCGCGCACCCAGCCGGAACGTGAAGCCCTCAGTCTTCGTGGCGTCGTAATTTCCGACGGTACCGAAGAGCAGGTGATCGAATATGACGACGTGCTCGACGCGAGTTGGACTCCGTCTTCACTCTCCCTGGTCGGAATCAACGGGTCAGGTAATGACATAACGACAGAGACCAGACTCATTCCGATCACAGAACTGAGGGGGCTGTTGGTGCGCAAACTCGACGCAGGCTCGACGTCTGCAATCATCGGCGGGATCATCGTTGGAACTGTTGCATCCGTGGCAGTGTGGGTAACAGGTCGAGCCGATGAGTACCGCGGCGGGGGAAGTGACTAAGAACTCCCGCTCAGCGAGTCCGAGTCCAGATTAGGATCACCCCGCAATTGTTGATCTCATCGAAGCCGACGGGAACCTCACTCGAACGAGCATAAACCTCGATAGCGTCGATCTCCGCCACTGAGACGTAATCATCGGGTCTCACTGACCCGAGACTTCCCGAGTTCACTACGTGCCGGTCAATGTACAAGGTCGGAGAGCAGTATTCTCCGTTGCGCACAACTCTTATCTCCGGATTCCGGAAGGCCTGTGGCCCGGAAAGCGGACGGGTCTCATCGATGTCTAGCAGTGGGATGCGTCTCATGACGTCGGTCACCCTATTGATTGCGAAGCGCTCTATGTCTTCCCTTAGCATGAGAACGCCGCGACCTGTGATCGCTCTTTCGTAAAACCCGTTTCGCTCGAGGAAGTTGGCTGGCCCACGCTCTGCCTCAACAAGTACTTCATCCAGTTCGATGGGAAGTGGCTTCATACCAATCCGCACGTCCAACTCAGCCTTGTCGCCAAGTTCGAAGACACCATCCATAATCGTTTCGTACCCAGATCGTGAGATATAAACGAAGTACGGGCCCGGATCGGGAGCCGTCACCTCAAAAAAGCCCGCGGTATCCGCCAGAGCACCAACCGCCATGCTTTCTCCCTCCGTCAACAATCCCACATAGGCCAGCCTGACCGGCTCCCGCGTTTCACTGTCAAGGATTCTCCCTCGCAGCGTCTGCCCAGCTAAGGATTCCAATGATATCCCACTAGCTATACAGACCCCTATCAGGCATACCACGAGGCGACGTAGCGCAGATGATAGACTCAGTTTAGCGCCTGCCTCACCAGATAGCGCTATCTGGCCTTCGAAGGCTACATCGTCGCTCATAGAAGGCCTCTCCTTGGGGTCCGTTAAACAGAGATACGAACGACCTAGAATTGACGAGCCCCCACCGGCAACTGCCGGTGGGGGCCGTCGGTACTACCCCTGCAAATGCTACCCGGTCACGTCAACCGCAAGCCGGGTCGCCTGCCATGTTCGGGTTCAGCTGACACTCGTTACGAGGCATCGGGAAACAAGACACCCGATCCGCAACGGAGGTACTACCCGTAATCCAACCATCGGACGTTAGGAACGGGTGGTTCCAACGCTCGAGGTCATACAGGCGCTTACCCTGCATCCAGAGGTTCGCATACCTCTCACGGTCAAGAATCGCGTTAGCCGTAGAGGCGTTCGCGTCCGTCACGTCATCAGCGGTATACGGCCACTGCAAGAAGTTACCCATCGCAGTCGGCGCCGCGAGGGCAGCCAAACCGTGGTGAGCACGAACAGTGTTAATGTGCCCGATGAACGTGGCGTAATCCGGCGTACCCTGAAGAGCAGCCTCAGCCATGATCATGTACATCTCGATCGCCGAAGCTCTCGGGATGTCGGACCCACGATCGTCATAGATATCCTGACGATAATGCGCATGGTCGCCGTCCGCGCCCTGGTGGGCACCGGAACCGTCACCATCGCAGTTTCCTGTCTTCGTCACTCCACCCGGAATGTTGTCCGGGTAAGCAGACGCTAGGTCGTTCCACTCACCACACTTCGTGAACTTCGTGCGTGGGTCCGTCTCATTCTCATACATAGCCTGAGCTAGAGTACGGTACACGCCGACCTCGGCGCGATTCCACGTTTCGATCCAGAAGAGGTTCGTGTTGGCACCTTGGGCATAAATCGCATCGTCCGAAAAGTCGATCGTCATGCCTGGCTCAGCGATCGCTGCCGCGGCTGCAGCCGAAGCAGTCGCCCACGAGCCGGTACCTTCAACGGCCATGCCGAACTCGGCCTGGGCCTGACCTAATTTTGCTGCAAGACGCCACTGGTCAGCACCTGAACCGGCAGCACTAGCGATCGTATAAGCCTGATCGAACGAAGCTTTCGCCCTGGCAAAAGCGTTCGCCCGAGGCTCAGACGGACCAATGTCAAAAGCTACCTTGCAGTATGCTTCACCGAGTCGCATGTACGCATGCCCCTGGTACACGAAGAGACGTGCACCGAGGACTGAGGAACTCTCAGAGCCCCCCAGGACCTCTTGCAGGCGAGTCCACGCCTGACCTGCGGCCCAAGCGGCCTCATGCATCTGCTCCCAGTCGCCTTCGGCGTCCTGGTCGGTGTAGAAACCCGTCCGGAAATCCTGCGTTGAGCCATACGACCCCGTACCGGCAAGTTCGTCACTCAAGCGCGCAATATCGAACGCGTAGTTGTCCTGCACATCGTTGTACTCAGCCGAGGCGCCCGCAACGAGCACCGGCATGAGCTCAGGAGTCACCACGTCAGCGTCTTGGATAGCTCCCGGGTTGAGAACTTCAAGGTCACACCCGGAGAGGACGACCGCAAAAGCGGCCACTGCCGGAAGTCCGGCCCTTCTCGTCCAGTTACGCATTAGAAGTTCACCTGCATGTTGAGGATTAAGATCCTCGGCGGCGCCATGTTGTAGTACTCGAACGCGTACTCGCCGCGATCCAGACCACGGTCTGTCGCCTCAGGATCTAGGCCCTGGTAGTCTGTCGTCTGCCAGAGATTCTTACCCTGCAGTGAGAGGCTCACGCTGCGCGTTCCCGGAATGAGATCATCCGGAAGACGATAAGACAGCGAAGCCGAACGGAGCTTGATGAAGTCAGCATCCTGTGTCCATGCACCCCAGTCAATCTTACCAGGCACGCATGTCACTACTTGGTTCGGCGTCAGGTTCGTTCTGCCGTTGGCGTTGAACTCATTCTGAATACCGAAGCAGTGAGGCCACGTCTCGCGACGAGCAGTGGCCCAACCGATGCCGATTGTCCGCGAGTGACCAACCTGGCTCTCAAACAGCACGTCCAGGGTTAGCGCTTGGCTAAACGTCATGCGAGTACCTAGCGCAATGATCTCCTGCGGGAACACGACGCCGAGAACGGCCAGTTCTGTGTCTTCAGCCTGTCCAACAGCAGTCGGGTTCATAACAACTGGATCGTACTCCACGCCAATCGGGAAGCCTAGCTGCAGGTTTCCGCCAGCATTTTGGAGAGGACCAAGGTCCGTGATCTCAGACTCGTTTGACGAGTAAGAGAAGTTCACGTTCCAGTCTAGGAAATCCGACCGTACCGGGGACACGTTCAGGATTGCTTCGTATCCCTTGTTAGTCGTCTCACCGAGGTTACGCAGTGTGGCCTCTTCCGTACCGAAGGAGGGAGCTTCCTGCACACCGATAAGAGCGTCTCTAGTCGTCTGGTCGTATTTCGTAAAGTCAATCGACATCCGACCATCTAGCATAGAAGCCTCGAAACCCATCTCGAGTTCTGTTGAGACTTCCGGGCCAAGGTCCGCATTACCGAGGTTACCGATAATGAGTGCCGGAACGACCTCGTCAGCCTGCGTGGCTTCGTAGATCTTCACAGCATCGAACGCACCTGGCGCACGACCGGACTTACCCCAAGCTGCGCGCAGCTTAAGAGCGTCGAAGAGACCTTCAGGGAAGAAGGCTTCATCCGAAATGGTGTAAGCACCGGCGATCTTCGGATACGCGGCAAGGCCGAAGCCCGAACCGAA
>DEBI01000066.1:18616-20693 GCA_002348465.1 Gemmatimonadales bacterium UBA2960
CCAATCTGCTCCTGGAGGAAGAACCCACCAGAGCGGACCGTGAGGCGACTCTCGTTGACGTCCTGATCCGTACCGTCACCGAGCAGCTGGTCACCAGGACCAGCAAAATCAGAGTCAAAGCCGTTTAGACGCCAGCTGAACTCCTCATAGACCTGACCACCCCATGAAAAGGAGGATGAGATCCCGTCCATAACATCCGTCCGCCACGACCCGTTGTAATCGAAGGTCATGTTACGGTCGTTGTACTGGTCGTTCTCACGGTCACCCAGAGGGTTCTCGTAGTTGTCGTAAGGCTTGAAGTCGACGAAGTCGACGTACGTGTAGTCCATCCCAAAGTTGAGACGGTGCGAGAAGTTCGCGGTCGGGGTCCAACCGATCGACGCAGAGGTAACCCACTGCGACTGGTTGGTGGCGATGTCATTGAACATCACTAGTGAATCGTCGTTACCCGGCGTGTATCCGCGCTCACCACGCAACACGTTAAGGAACAGACCCGAGGCGTTGTTACCGTTCGGGATCCAAGTAATGTTCCGCTTCGTGTACATGTTGTTTAGGCTGACGTCCAGTCCATCCATCGGCTGGAACTGCACGTTCGTGCGCAGGTTGTAGCTCTGCTGACCCTGCGGATCCACGACACCCTGCTCGTCTGCCCAACGGCCAGAGACAAAGTACGTCGCTGTCTCACCACCGCCGCGGACGCTCAGGTTGTAACGCTGCATTGAAGCGTCACGGAACCATGAACCGCTCTCAGGACAGCCAGGCTCAGCACCATAGCCGTCAATCGTGGGATACTGAGACATCGGATCACCAGAAGCACAGTCGTTCAAACGAAGACCGTTGCTGTTACCGATATCCCCTTCAGGAAGGAGATAGTCGACGTTGTAGTCGCCGGTCGGATAGACGTCTGGGTTATTCCGCGTGAAGTAGTTAGACATCGCCTTCACATCTGCAGCCGTCTGCGGGCCTTGGTGACCCATACGCTGCATGCCTTGATCAACAGTCACCGTCCACGCCGGCGCACCCGCCGAACCACGCTTCGTGAAGATCTGGATAACGCCACCTGCGGCTTCCGTTCCATAAAGAGTCGTAGCAGCAGGACCCTTGACGATCTCAATACGATCAATGTCGTTCGGGTTGATGCCATCGATAGCCATCGTACCAGCGGCACCTTCATCCGCCGACATAAGAGCATCGTTCTCCATCCGGACACCATCGACGTAGATCAGCGGACGGTTGCTCTGAGAAATCGAGCTGTTACCGCGAATCCGGATCTCTGAACCGGCACCAACCTGACCATCCGTACCGGAAATCGAAACACCGGCCGCACGGCCCTGAAGAACGTTCGAGACGTCTGTGATCGCTGCAACCGCTATGTCAGCGGATCCAACGGATTCGATAGAGTTACCCACCTCACGACGGCGAGCCTGTCCGGCAGTACCGGTCACAACCACACCCTCAAGAGAAAGAGCCTGCTCTCTCATCTCGAAATCCAAAGTGGCAGTACCACCTGCCGTAACGCTGACCGTCGCCGATGCGGCACCATAGCCGATCATAGTGACGTTCACCGTCTGTGTCCCTGCTGGAACATTTAACAGCAGGAATCGGCCAACATTGTTGACCAGGCCACCTACACCCGTTCCTTCGACGGAAACCTGAGCACCCGCTAGGGGTGCCAAAGTGGTGCCATCGCGGACCAAGCCGGTAACCGTACCGGTGTTCTGCGCAGTTACTCCGACTGCGCCAAACACCATGAAAGCTAGGGCAATCGCAAAATTGCGAGCCACCTTCACGGTGTTCATTACGAACGTCCGTAGAGCCATGAGACCTCCTACATAGACCCTATGTGCTAGAACCCACTCCTCCCAACATCATCCCAAGGAGAGAGTTTTACGCCTCTAAAGGGGTGAAGTCAAGGGAAAAAACAACACTAAGAGGCACATCTGTTTCCCTATGAGACAAACATTTGTTTCTCGGGCGCAGCGAACGGAAGCCTCCAACTCATCCCCGTGAAAAACCTGGAACCACACAAGGAGAAGAGGGTGGACGATCAAGGGCGCCGGAGGCCAGCCCCTTTTTC
>DEBI01000068.1:0-6603 GCA_002348465.1 Gemmatimonadales bacterium UBA2960
TATCACCATCCGAATCGCGCTCATGAAAGCCGTCCCAAACGGCTCAGAAGCAAGAGCGATCGAGAGAAACAACTCGGAGCCAGAAGCCCCTAGAAGCCCGGTCACAATACCGAGCAGCAGTCCAGCAGCAATCAGAATGTGAAGCATGCGGCTCCTGACTTAGCCCTTGAGAAGGTCTAGCGAAGGTAATCTCCGAATTCGCACCAGGCGACGGATACTCGAAATGCCAAACGCCGGCCCTAGGGACAACAGTGTAAACGCCCAACCCCAACCGACCGTATCGACAGCGATCGGCAACGCCTGAATGGTCACCATCGTTAGTAGGAAACCGAGGGAAGTCTGAATCATAAGAGCTGTTCCAACCGAATCCTCTGGGGCTACTTCAGTGACTATGGCACTGAATTGCGCTGAGTCAGCGACCACAAAGAACCCCCAGACAATCGTAACTGCAGCTACGATCCAGAAAGGGGCGGACGTCAGAAACCCGATCACCACGCAGCATATCCCGCTTACAGCCATTGCCGAGTTCACCACCATCGCTCGGCCGATCCGGTCAGCCGCTAACCCACCCCACACGCAGCCAAGTCCTCCCGCCGCAATCGCAGCAAAAGCTGCGACATCGATCGAAGCAGAACTCACACGCTCGGAAGCAGAAAACGCCAAGAAGGCAGGCACCCATGTCCACATCGCATACAATTCCCACATGTGGCCGAGATACCCTCGCGTAGCCAGCATCGTCTCTCGGTGACGAAGGATCCTGCCTACCCGAGACCATGCGAAGGTACTCCTCTTGTAAACAAAGGGGCCATCCTCGTACCTCCAAAGAACAATCAGAGCTGCTAGCCATCCCGCTAGGGAGGCACCCATCACAACACTACCCAGTGTAGCGCCGCCCAAAACCTTGATCAAATATGGGAGCGCCTTACCGATAGTGAGTGCGCCAACCACTGAGCCAATCGCGAGTCCCCGAGCTGAGCGGAACCAAGTAGAAACCATCTTCATACCAGGCGGATAAACTCCCGCAAGGAATGCACCAGTCAGGAACCTGGCTAAAAGTGCACTGTGATAACTTGGTGCGAGAAGCAGAGCAGCGTTGGTTGCGGCCGCCAGAGCAGCCGAAGCCCCAAAAAGAATCCGGGAAGGAAATAGATCAGCGAGGTTAAGTAAGGCGGCAATCGCGGTGCCCACGACGAACCCAAGCTGGACCGTGGTAGTCAGGAATGCTACTTGGCTTGAGCTTAGACCCCACTGAGTCTGAAGCTCGCCTGATACCGACGTAGCCGTCATCCACGCTGAGAGGCTCAGGAGCATGGCCACGGACACGAGAATTAGCGCTCTCCAGCGCCTCGGGTCCAAGTCTTTAGCTCCTTCAGAGCTAACCAGCTTGCGCTCCTCTATGGCAGCAGTTGTTTAGCGACGAACCATAGATTGGCGGGTCGCTCCGCCAACCGCCGCATGTACCAGGGAAACCAAGCCGAACCATAGCTAATCAGCACCCGTACCTTATGACCATCGCTTGCAAGGCGAAGTTGCTCCCTCCGTTGTATACCGAAGAGCATTGCGAACTCGTACTGATCTTCCTTTAGCCCGAGATCCGACGCGATACGCTTAGCCGCCCCAATCATACTGGGGTCGTGGGTGCCTAATACCACTCTCCCCACCCCTCCCTGCGCTCGACCACGTAAGAGAGTAGCTGTCAGATCCTCGAATGCCTGGTCAACATCCTTCTTATTCGAAAACGCGACACTCTCTGGCTCGTTGTATGCACCTTTCACGATTCGGATTGAGCAGTCGTAAGAGGCGATTCTAGCAACGTCATCGGGAGTCCTCTTCAGATAGGACTGAACGCACAGTCCCACATTGTGCCTTTTCTCTTTGACACTCATAAAGATATCAAGAGTCCTATCTACATATTCCGACGCTTCCATATCTAACCAGACGATCGAGTCGGTCGCTTCTGCCAGCTCGAGAAGACGGGAGCGCGCCTCCTCAACCCCGAAATCTAATCCGAGCTGGGTGGGCTTTACCGACACTTCCATGTCTAATCCGAGCTCGTCGATTAGACGCAGATCCGTCAAGTAGTGGCCCAGCACAGCATCGGCCTCTTTGAGCGAGTTGTTATTCTCGCCTAGCAGCGTAGTAGTGGACGCGATGCCCTTAGTCCGAAGCCTTTCCGCCTCCTTGATGACATCTCTGAATTCTTCACCCGGCATAAACCGTTTGGTTGCCCTCCGAACGAACCGAGCTTTAGGAAGCCGCTCGGCCAAGAACGGATTGGTTGAGGCCCATAAAAGTGAATTGCGGAGCATGCTCAGAGTATCGTAGTAAATCAAACGGAAATAAATCGACACATCCTCGGTATCAAGCAGTACGCCTGATCCCCATTTGCGGTCCGTGTATGCGACAATGGACACGCCTACCTTCGTCGTGCCCGGAATAGACATCAAGATGTCTACGTTTCTAGGGTACGAGAATGTCAAATCCTATCGCCGCGGGAGAAAGCTCGCCAACCGGCCTGACAGGTAGGCGTTGCCTCAAGCAGGCTATCTGAGCATGATCTCGCGCAGTCCTTCACTCGAACATATACGACCAACCCAAATGAGCTCCAATCTTCAACGAACAGCCCGCCGCACTCATTCGTTCACCGAGTCAGTGATCCGGGAGATGACTCGCGTAGCCAGAGAGCATGACGCAGTTAATCTCGCACAGGGCTTTCCGGACTTTCCTGCTCCTGAACTTTTGAAAGAGGCTGCAGCTGCCGCGGTCCGGGCTGATATAAACCAGTACGCTATCACTTGGGGGGCTCCGAACCTTCGCCATGCCTTAGCAGACAAATATCGTGAGCGATACGGGATGGACGTCGACACGGAAACTGAAATCACGATTACCTGCGGTGGGACTGAAGCGATGGCCGCCGTAATGCTCGCGGTCGTCGACCCGGGTGAAGAGGTAATTGTGATGGAACCATTCTATGAAAACTACGGTCCAGATGCAGTACTCTGCGAAGCCCAACCAGTCTTCCTAACGCTAGAGGCTCCAGAGTACAGAATCGAAAAAGCGATGCTTGAAGAAGTGGTCTCTTCAAAGACGCGAGCAATCGTGATCAATACTCCCAACAACCCCACTGGGCGTGTGTTCGACCAAGAAGAAATGCAGGCTATCGCCGACATTTGCATTGAGCACGACATCTTAGCAATCACGGATGAGATTTACGAACACATCTACTACGAGGGCGAACACATCCCTCTCGCCACATTTGAGGGAATGCGCGAACGCACCATTACTATTTCAGGTCTGTCGAAGACATTTAGCGTGACGGGATGGCGCATTGGGACAATCATCGCACCACAACACCTGAGCGTAGCGATCCGAAAGGTTCATGATTTCCTAACGGTAGGAGCACCTGCTCCCCTTCAAGAAGCATGTGCGGTCGGACTCAACGAGCTCGGTCCGGATTATTACACTAAGATGGTGAGTGGTTATAAGGCTCGAGGGGAGGTTCTCGTGAAGGCGCTCCAGGAAGCCGGATTCAAGTGCCAACAACCCCAAGGAGCCTACTACATCCTCGCCGACTTCAGCGATCTCAGCGACGAAGACTCAATGACATTTGGCCGACGCCTGACAGTGGAAGGTGGCGTTGCTCCGGTACCTGGAGGGAGCTTCTTTTCTGACCCTGCCCGAGGACATTCCCTTGCCCGTTTTGTTTTCTGTAAACAGATCGACACTCTACGCGAGGCAGGTGAGCGGCTAAGCGCTTTTGCTGCGCAAGGCTAAGGTAGCTCGCGATATCGTCTCATGAGGACCACCCAAACTCAGCTTGAGGTAGATGCCGAGGTCACTCTTTTTGGATTTACTCCAACTCCAATCGTGGTGACCATCCGACCACGTAGCCGTCGGTGGCGAATGACCAATGCGCTAGCGACCTTTTTGGCAACTGTCTCGCTAACGGCTCCGCTCGTAATATTTCCTCCGCACGCGGCCTGGCTTCTAGGCGGCCTCGGCGCGGGCACCTTTCTAGCACACCGACGATACATTGAGCGGTTCACGCTGATGTCTGCGACAGGCCAATGCCCCAAATGCGAACACACTTTATCACTCAGCAAAATGAGGCTTCGCTCACCGCATCCGCTGCCATGCGACCTCTGTCATCACGAGAGCGTACTAAAGCTGCCTCGCGGTACCCTCGAAGGACATGCCCGAGATTGAACACCTCCCCGCTTATGAGAATATGAGTCGAAGCCTTTTTGGTCCCGGAACAATCATTCTTGGTGGAGGAAGCATCCTACTAATGCTTGTTCTTGCCGTAGGTTTCTTTCTACCCAAAGAGTGGACTGCTTCCGCAGAAGTCACCGCAGATGTTCTTCCAACGGAGCTCATGAGATACCTCGACTCACCCGAAGGGTGGCGCCGATGGACCGCTTGGCCAGACTCAGGGCTGGTGCGCTCCGGCCCCGACCGGGGTAGCGGCGCATCAATATCTTGGACTGATGCAGAGCTAGGTGCAGGCTCCTTTACGATCCGGAAGGCCTCAGAGGATGAGATCCTATATGACGTAGTTGTAAACGGGGCTGCCAACACTTTGATGACAACGACGGGAACCCTGATCCTTGACGTCACAGGCACCTCAACCGTTCTGCAGTGGACCGAGTCCGGAGACTTAGGACAAAGCCCTCTGATGGGTTTTTGGGCCTTAACAATGGAGAGGGCGCAAACCCGTGAACTCCAAAAAAGCCTAAGTCAGCTGATCGACATGCTCAGCTCTGGTTCCGAACCCAATCAATAAGGTCTCTGTTCGAACTTGTCTTCCTCATAGCTCCAAGAAGCTCAAGCATACCCTCCGACGGCCCCACACCATGTAGCTGGCGGCGCATAGCGTGCGAGACCCGGAGTTCGTCGTCCCCGAGAAGAAGCTCCTCTTTTCGGGTAGCCGACGCTGTCAGATCGATCGCGGGGTAAATCCGCTTGTCCGCCAATTCACGCGACAGAACCAGTTCACTATTACCCGTACCCTTGAACTCCTCGAAAATCACTTGATCCATTCTGGAGCCAGTGTCGACAAGCGCAGTACCAATAATTGTTAGAGAGCCACCACCCTGAGCCGGGGATATCTTGCGAGCACTGCCAAGAAAACGTTTCGGTTTTTCTAGTGCATTCGTATCGAGGCCACCACTCATTGTTCGGCCACTACCACCCTTAAGTGCATTATAAGCCCTGGCCAAGCGTGTGATAGAGTCCAAGATGATGACAACATCTTCACCTTGTTCTACCCGCCGACGAGCTCGTTCCAGAGTCATCTCAGCCACTTGAACATGCCGCTCTGGCGGACGATCAAATGTTGACGCTATGACTTCTCCGAATCCGCACTGCTCCATCTCCGTGACCTCTTCCGGTCGCTCATCCACCAGAAGAATCATTAAGTGACACTCATGATGGTTTTTCACAATCCCTTCCGCGATCGCCTGCATGACCGTTGTCTTACCGGCCTTAGCTGGTGCTACGATCATTGCGCGCTGCCCCTTCCCAATCGGACAAAAAATGTCGATGACACGATTGGTCAATTCCGGTTCGCCACGCCACTCCCTTCCGCACTCAAGGACAAGCTGCTGATCCGGGTGCATCGCACTCAGCTTACTGAATTCAGAACGCCGCTGAGCATCCTCTGGCGGTTGATCATTGACTCGGGCCAAATACGCTAGTGGAGGGCTTTTTCCGGCACGGGCCCCGTCGGCCACTATGCCCATCAGCTCGTCGCCGCTGCGAAGTCCGAACTTCTGTATCATCCTAGACGGCACGTATATATCATCGTCGCTGGGCGCGTATCCCGACTCACGCCGCCGAACAAATCCTGACCCGCTTGATAGCGCTTCTAACAATCCTAGCGGCTTGGACAATTCTAGTAATTCTTCTGGATCGTCCGGGAGCCCAGCCATGAGCTCCTCTTCGCTAGGTACATTTCGCTCCCCTTGCTGTCCGCCCCTCCCACGACGACGGCGACCACGGCGACGACGGCGACCACGACCACGATTGCGATTCCCACCGCCACCTTGGCCCTTTCCCTGCTCGCGATCGCCACCCTGTGAGGACGACTCTGCTCCGCCACTAGATGATTCTGTGGAGGATTGGCCCGAGGAAGGATTTCCCCCCCCCGGCTGCTGGCTCTGTTCTGCTTCTGATGATTCGGGCACGTCTTTACCCAAGTTGACGGTGATAGCGGTGAGCTTCGAGCGCCCACCACCGGCCGTGGCTAGGTGAACCCAGTGATCAGCTTGCGCTGTCGTCAGGCTGTTCCCACAGCGAGCCGAAGTGGCCGCGCCGGTGCCGACGACTTCACTGCGTCAGCTGGAACGAGAGGAATCTTGGAAGAAACTAGGCCAGGATCAAGACCAAACGATTTGACCGAGGTTCGCTAGAGCTTTCACCATCAGTCTTCGAGACCACTCGAACCATTTGAATTTGCTACCTAAAAGCCTAGGCAGACGTGACATCGCGACTCTGAATCACGAACTCAATTTCCCGGTCCGTATAACACTCAACTGACGATGTCTAGTTAAGTCCCTACCTGTCCTATCAGGGATAAAGATGTCACCACGTAGTGACAACAAC
>DEBI01000068.1:7000-7749 GCA_002348465.1 Gemmatimonadales bacterium UBA2960
GTACTCTTGGGCACGCCATATGCAAGGAGAGACAATCGACCCCTTGACGGAGACAGAGACAATGTATCGGCAAGCCCTTTATGTGCTGACTGTAGCCACGGTAATCTCTTCTTACCCTCAGACCACCTCCGCACAGCCACTCACCTCTATCACCCTCTTTTCCGGGTACAACTTTGGCATAGTACACCTAGGCATCAGTGCCGCAAACCGGAACGGTTTATCCGGGTGCTGGTGGCGTCACTACGCCTATGAACGCCCTCTCGCCTATACTTACGGCCCCTACGCGAGACCAATCATCTACTTAGCCGATCATCGATGCACCTGGCGCCATCGCTTCTGGAGCCCGCCGACCAACGTCTACCGGCACTACAGCGCTCTCGGCCATTTTCCCCACCTAGGCTGGCATCTTAGTCATCGGCCTCTTTACCGGGCCGGCTATTGGGACCACCCCTTGAGAGGGTATCCTATCCGTGCGTATTCGAGCCAACGATTCTCATCACGTCGATATGTGTACGGGCTCGCTCCTAGGCCACATGCCACGCAGTCTCATCGTACGGCAGACAGATACCACAGAGATGACCTAGCCTTGAGAGAGAATCGTCAACGTGAGCTAAGGTCTCCTCGAGCCCGCGTGAACCGTAGCGCACGCCGACTCCCGGCTCGTCACGGCTCAGTTCTGACATCAACTCCTAGCGGGACAATCCGTCCCCAAGCAAATCGCGTGAGAGCCCAAGATATCCGCATTACGA
>DEBI01000058.1:0-3144 GCA_002348465.1 Gemmatimonadales bacterium UBA2960
CGAACTCATTAAGGTTTCGAGCAGTAAGGTTCTGCTGGTAGCTACGATAAGAGGTGGCCTTGTGAGAACGGTGTATGCCGACCTTCCGGTCGAGATTGATGAAGAGACGCTAATTACAGTTACTCGGGCGTTGAATGAACGACTCGCTGGCCTCTCATTCTCAGAGATTCGTCGGTCGTTGCCCGATCGCTTACGTGATTCAGTATCGAGTAAAGTAGGCTCCGACCTTATGAACGTGTTCGTCCAATCAGGCTCGGAGCTCTTCGATATTCAGGCTCTGGATGACACAAGTCTTCATTTAGGTCCCACAAGTGTGCTAGCTGGACAGCCGGAGTTTGAAAGCGGGGAGCAGTTGAAGGGGTTGATTCAGTTGACTGAGCAGAGAGATCTTTTAGCTCAAACGGTGGGGAGTCGGAGACATGGCGGAAGACTTCGGATCACCATCGGTGAAGAAAATGACTCTACCGCGCTCTCGGATTTCACACTAGTCACAGCGGAGTATCACGTCGGCGATCTGAAGGGGGTAATTGGCGTCATTGGTCCGACGCGAATGCCGTATGAAAAAGTCGTTACCATAGTCGATTACACCTCTACGTTGGTGACTCGCATTCTGGGACCATGACATTAAGCGGTCTCACGCTAAGACGACTGTTGTCGTTCACCAGGGAATAGATGTCTAATTATTATCAGCTGCTCGGAGTGTCTCACCAGGCAAGTTCTGAAGAGATCAAGAAAGCCTACCGAAAGCTTGCACTCGAGTACCATCCTGACCGAAATCAAGGCTCTTCGGATGCCGAAGAGCGCTTTAAGGAGGTCACGGAGGCTTACGAGGTACTTCGAGACTCAGAGAAGCGCGCTACCTATGACCGCTACGGTAAGCAGGGTCTTCGGGGAAGCAGTCAAGGCTCCGGTGCAGCGGGATTCGATTTCAGTGACGCTATTGATGTCTTCATGCGTGATTTCGGCGGTTTCTCGGGGCTCGAAGATATGTTTGGGATGCGTGGAGCACGAAGTCAGCGTCACTCGAGCCGTAAGGCTCAGCCGGTGCGTATTCGTCTTTCACTAACGCTTGCAGAGGTTGCGACCGGAGTGACAAAGATTGTGAAGGTTGCTTTGCTCGACGAGTGTGGAGCGTGCGACGGTAGTGGAGCGGAGGCGGGAACTCGTCCACAACCCTGCGCTAATTGCGGTGGTGCTGGTGAGGAACGCCACGTGCAGCGATCGGCTTTTGGTCAGTTCGTGAGTGTACAGCCATGCCGGACTTGCGGAGGTGAAGGGCGGGTTATAGCGGAGCCGTGCTTACAGTGTTCTGGGGACGGAAGGGTTCGCTTCGAAAGATCTATCGAAGTAGAAGTTCCAGCCGGAGTAACATCTGAGAACTTCCTAACACTCAAAGGTCGTGGGAACATGGGTCGTCAGGGAGCTGGGCGGGGAGACTTGGTCGTTCTCCTCGAAGTCCAAGATGACCCAAGGTTTGTGCGCGACGGTCCCGACCTCATTTATGAGTTGCCGATTACGTACACCCAAGCTGCACTGGGAGCTGAGATCGATGTTCCTTCTATCGAGGGTGTTGCTCGGGTGACGATCCCGGCGGGTATCCAGAGTGGAGAGCGACTAAGCCTTAAAGAGCTTGGTCTGCCAGACCTCAATGGGACCGTCCGCGGTGATCAGATAATCAACATCTGCGTCTGGACTCCTCATGATCTGACACCTGAGCAGGAAGACGCTCTTCGGCAGCTCGCTAGTGTCGAATCGCCCGCTCCGAAAATTGTGAAGCGTGGCACTCGCAAAGGGTTTTGGTCGAGGGTGAAAGAGGTTTTCACCGGAGGATGACAAAGAACACGCGGCGCTGGCTTGAACTTCGAGTTCGTTGTCCTGTTGCAGGTGATGACCGAGAGGTTCTGCTGGCTGATGGCTTGATACACCTCGGTGCATGTGGGGTCGAGGAGAGAAGCGGCTGGTATGTCTCTTACTTTGATGAACCGAATGATCCTTTAGGGTTCGTTAGTGCTTCGCTTTCGGTACTGAGCAACGCTACTGGGCTGTCATCTATAGAAGTCGAGCACAGATGGCAGTTGCACGAGGACTGGGAGGAAAACTGGAAGAGAGGGCTTGGGCCGCGCAGGGTTACCGATAGGATCGTGGTTTTTCCTTCGTGGGCCCCTCCAGAGACCCTACATCCTAAGGACATCGGTATTCGATTAGATCCTGGTATGGCATTCGGAACAGCTGAACATGGCACTACCCGAGGGTGTCTTCGCCTTCTCGATAGTGTGGTCTCAGTAGGAGACCGGGTTATCGATGTTGGATCTGGCTCAGGGATCCTTTCGATTGCGGCCGCCCGATTAGGTGCTGTATCAGTCCAAGCTTTAGAGGGAGACCGTTACGCCTGTGAAGCTGCCAGAGACAATATCATAGCTAACCGAGTTGGAACTCAGGTGACCGTGACCGAGGTGTGGGCCACATCGAGGAGTCTCATAGACCTTGGACCGGTCGCAGGAATAGTTGCCAACATAGAGGCGGGCATACTGGAGCCTCTTCATGAGGGGTTCAAAGGAGCGTTAGTCTCTGGAGGTTGGTTGATCTTGTCGGGCATTCTCGATCATGAGTGGGTGAAGTCGAGAGAAAGAGCCGAGTCAAATGGATTAGCGCTTATCGCTTTAGACCAAGACGGAGAGTGGCGATCGGGACTCTTTCGGTGTATGACCTGAGTAGGTGCATACAGGGATCTAGCGGGAAACCGTGCGTGAAGCGTGACGTTCGTTGAATCCGAAGGGTCTGACACCATAAAGCTAAGAACTAAATCCTAGCTCCTATGCGTAGCGAGCGTCTGCTTCGCCCCTTGTTAGCCCGTACAATAAATCTTGATTCATGCCAACTGGTTTTCCCGAGTTCTAGGAGGACTTTCATGAAGGACCCGAGTTGTCTCTTTTGTCGCGTAGTCGGTCGCGAGATCCCGGCCGATATTGTCCACGAGACTGAAAACACTATAGCATTCCGTGATATCGCCCCGCAGGCTCCGGTGCATGTACTTGTTATTCCTAAAGAGCACGTAGAGTCATTAGCGACTATACCGGACAATAGCGAAGCTCTCTTGGGGGAGCTTATGGCAGCGGTGAGTGATGTAGCACACATCGAGAGGCT
>DEBI01000058.1:3534-7686 GCA_002348465.1 Gemmatimonadales bacterium UBA2960
TCATGCATTTGCATGCACACGTTCTGGGAGGCCGGGAACTAGTGTGGCCTCCTGGATGATCTGCGTTGATGCTGTAGCGACACATAGATACCTTCTGCGTCTCCCGAACGAGAACCGAAGCCTCCATGGCAGGTGAAGCGTGTCGAGCTCACTCAGAGACCAAATCCAGACCGATCTGAATAAAGCAAGAAAAGATCGTGATAAACTCCGGACCCTTGTTCTGTCGACGTTGTTGGCAGAGATCAAGAACAAGGAGATCGAATCTCGTGTTGATCTAGACGACGAAAGTGTGGTGCAGGTAGTTAGCAAGGCCATCAAACAGCGCCGCGACGCGTCGGAGCAGATGAGAGCGGCTGGAAGAGGCGAGCTAGCAGATCAGGAGGATGCGCAGGAAAGAGTATTGGCGGACTATCTCCCCGAAGGTCTCAGTGAGGATGAAGTTCGCGCTATCGTGAGGAAGATCATCGAGTCGGGAGTCGATCAGTTGGGACCTCTGATGGGACAGGTTATCCCACTAATCCGAGGACGATTCGATGGTAAGGAAGCCAACCGAATTGTCAGGGAGGAACTGGGCTCCTGATGTCTGGCTTATGATTGAGCACGCGCTCGGGGTACTTGAGTTCGAGCGTGTTTTAGAACGTGTCGCCGGCCGAGCGACTAGTGACGTTGGCCGCCGCCAGATACTTGCGCTCCGGCCGAGCTACGATGTCGATGAGATTGAGCGCGAGTTGGAGCGTGTCGCTTCCTGCATGAGACTGATAGACGCGTCACCACAATGGACGCCCGGCCCGATCCCTGACCTCGAGGAAGTACTGACCCAACTTGGTACGCCTGGCGCCGTGCTTGAACCGATCGATTTATTCCGGGTGGGAGTTACCCTCAAGACGGGTATTGGGCTTGCACGACATTTGGACGGTGTGGCGGAAGACATCTCTGCGCTAGAAATGATTCGTGATCGGATGATCGACGATCAGGAGGTGCCTCAGATAATCGAGCGCTCTTTAGACGATGAAGGTTGTGTGCTTTCGACGGCTTCTGACGATCTCGATCGGATCCGGAGGAGCCTGAGGGGTGCGAGGAGTCGTATCGTTAAGAGACTGGAATCTCTTTTGTCTTCATTACCGGACCGTTTCGTCGTTCCGGACGCGTCCGTCACGATCAGAGATGGCCGCTTCGTCATACCCCTTAGGCGAGAAGGAAAAGGTAAAGTTGGTGGCATAGTACATGATGAATCCCAAACCGGAGCCACACTCTACGTTGAGCCGCCAATAGCGATCGAAGCGACCAATCACCTCCGGGAACTGGAGCGTGAAGAAGCTCGTGAGATCAGACGAATCCTCAGGATGCTTACCGATCTCCTTGTCCCACATCAGAAAGAACTCAAGGGCCTTTTTGAAGCCCTAGTGGACTTCGACACGCTATATGCGCGTGCTCAAACAGCTGTATTTTGGGAGGCCACGCCTCCGGTTATTAACGGTCTGGCACCGGGGACGCTTTCACTCCGGGATGCGCGTCACCCTCTCTTGGTAGAATCGAAGGAGGGTGCGGTCATTCCCTATGACCTAACCCTTGAGAATCAAGAGCGCTGCCTTGTCGTATCGGGTCCGAACACTGGCGGTAAGAGTGTGTTTCTCAAGGCCACGGGTCTTATCACGGTTCTAACACAATCAGGGGTTGTTCCGCCTGTTGGCCCCGGTACGTGCCTGCCCGTTTTCGAATCATTTTTTGCGGATATAGGAGATGAGCAGTCGATCGCACGAAACCTTTCTACGTTTTCCGCGCATCTAGAAAATCTCTATAGCCTCGTTTCCGTTGCGAGTGATCGATCACTTGTACTTATTGACGAGATGGGGACGGGTACCGATCCGGGAGAGGGGGCCGCATTGTCTCGAGCGGTCCTCGAAGAACTCGTCAACCGCGGTGTTACTACGATCGTTACATCTCATCTAGGGGAACTCAAGCGTCTCGACACCAAGGGAAGTCATATCGTGAATGCGTCCATGCATTTCGATACTGAGCGTATGGAGCCCACCTATCGTCTCGCGAAAGGACGCCCAGGTCGAAGCTATGGTTTGGCTATTGCACGAAATCTGGGTTTTCCTGCTCAAATCCTTGATAGAGCGGAGTCCTACCGAGACAGTGACGAGGCGAAGTTGGAGGATGTTATTGAGAGGGTCGAGGAACAGGAGGAGGAAGTAGATAGGTTGGTACTCGAGCTAGAGGAAGAACGACGTCGGACTGACCGTCTCAGAGTGGATGTCGAGTCCAGAGAACAGACTTTATTGGAGTTGGAGCGGATCGCCGAAGGACGAGCTCAAGCTGACGCGCGCCAACTCCTTTTGGATGCGCGTGCCGAAGTAGAATCTGTAATCGCTGAACTGAGAGCTGCAGTTAAAGGAGGAAGCGATCTAGAACAAGCCTCTAGAATCGCGAGACAGAAAGTCGAGAGATCTGCATCTCGTCATAAGAAGTTGGCAAGTCGAGTCACAAGTAAGCGGACTGATCACGATCAGGACGGAGTGAGCCATGAAAAAAGCGAGCCAGAAGAGCTCGGAACTGAGGAGGGAGCGCGCGTTCGTATTCGTGCGACTGGGGCAAATGGGCGAGTTGTGGAGCGTCGAGGTGACCGGCTTCTCGTAGAGGTGGGAGCTATGCGATTTGAGTTGCCAGATGAGGAGATTGAGTCAATTGACTTCATAGAGGAACCAGGGGCTAAGGAGCGGGCGGGGACTTGGAGGAAGCCAAAAGCATCCCATGGGAGACTGGAAGTAGACCTTCGCGGGCTTAGGGTCGATGAAATGGATCTGGAGCTTAAGCGGGCGGTGGACGAGGCGATCCGGGATGATCTGTCCGACCTTCGTATCATTCATGGGATGGGTACAGGTGCGCTCCGGAAGAGGGTTAGCGAGCTTCTTGCGGTGGACACCCGCGTTCAAAAATTCCGCATGGGTGGGCCGGGTGATGGAGGCGCGGGTGTGACTATAGCGACCTTCGGGTAAGGCTTATGATTCCTGAGCATATTATAGATGAGGTACGAGGCCGGGCCGATATTGTAGAGATCATCGGTGAGTCCGTGTCGCTCAAGAAAGCCGGTCGGGAATTCAAAGCGAACTGCCCATTTCACGACGAAAAGACACCTAGTTTCTACGTGGTGCCTCACAAGGGCTTCTACAAGTGCTTCGGATGTGGGAAAGCAGGCAGTGTGTTTGATTTCCTTATGGAACGACAAGGGATGGACTTCGTAGAGGCCGTAAAGTATGTGGCGGCGCGGTCGGGTATCGAAATTCAAGAGGTCAGTGGGCGAAAGCCGGAGGAAGATCCTCATCGTCCTTACTACGAGATCACTGCTTTCGCACAGGATTGGTTCAGAAATCAACTTCTGGATAAAAGGGTCGGTAAAGACGCGCGAACCTACCTGGAGAGTCGTGGGATTGATGCTGAAGTTGCTGAGCGCTTCGAACTCGGGTACGCCCCGGATGAATGGCGTGCGTTTCGTGAGGCTGCGGTCAAGCATGGTTTCGAAGAACATCTAATGCTTGAGCTAGGACTCCTAAAGCAGTCTGAACGGAGTAAGGAGCCTTACGATGGGTTTCGTGGCCGAGTCATGTTTCCCATCAAGGGTGTAAATGGGCGGGTCGTCGCTTTCGGAGGACGGATCCTGGAGACCATTTCTGGTGATGGGCCCAAGTACATCAATTCTCCTGAGACGCCCATCTACCATAAGGGTCGTAACTTGTACGGTTTGTCACGAGCTAAGAACTCGATACGCCGTGAGGGACAAGCACTTATCGTAGAAGGGTATATGGATGCGGTCTCGATAGCAGCTGTGGGTTTTGAGAATGTTGTTGCACCGCTGGGGACGGCGCTTACTCCGGAGCAAGCTCAACTTCTTTCACGTTACACAAAACGGGTGCTTTTGCTTTACGATTCTGATGGAGCGGGGCTCAAGGCTACGTTCAAGGCAGGAGACGTGCTGCTCGAATCAGGTGTTCATCCATCCGTGGTGACCTTTCCGGAGGGAGAAGACCCAGACACGTACGTCCGTTCTCATGGTCCTGATGGCCTCAGTGCGCTCCTTAAAGATTCGATGGACGTGATGGATAGAAAGCTCCAGATATTGGGAGACAAAAGCTATTTCTCGTCAATTGATCG